>JBBSKH010000041.1:0-29414 GCA_038256495.1 Chitinophagales bacterium | reverse complement strand
TTTTGTCTTTTTTCACTCTTTAAAGATACAAAAAAGGCATAGCAAAACTGGTGATAAAAATATGCGTATTCTGAGTTTAATACTGTCAAACCGCACGACTCACAGCTAACGTCTTTACTACTGTTGCATATGTGCTGCTATCCTTGCTTTTACATTTTGCCTTATGTTGTTGTAAAAAATATTGATATCGGCAATATGGTAATTGTTCGTTTTAAGGAAAATGTTGCCAAAGAACTTTGGCTTGCTGCTCCATAATATATTTTTGTGCACCTGGGCATCACTTACTCCCTCAATTACTTTATTGAACTTTAAAAGCACGGCTCCTTCGTTCAGGCTGGCGGGCGCTGGCGTTTCATTTGTCGTCCACGTAAGAGGGTTAGTTACTACCGCTTTAA
Organism: Chitinophagales bacterium; assembly: GCA_038256495.1. Classification (GTDB taxonomy): domain Bacteria; phylum Bacteroidota; class Bacteroidia; order Chitinophagales; family Chitinophagaceae; genus Ferruginibacter. The sequence goes on along the minus strand of JBBSKH010000041.1, from coordinate 29,019 downwards.
ATTTTTCTGCCTGAACAGATGCTGAGCCTTCAAATCCTTTCTTATAAGTTCGCCATGCCACAAAGCAACCGGTGGAAAGTGAATCTTTGCAAGGCTGTATATTGTTGAAACTATTTTCTGCAATGGGCATCCCGATGATGTACGCTGCCACCAATTTTTGCTGCAGGGGTTTGCCATCAAAATATTCTTTCAGTAATCGTTCAGCATGATTGGTGCCCTGACTATGTGATGCAATGATGATTGGCCGTCCATTGTTATATTTTTTCATATAATATTCAAAAGCTCTTTTCACATCATCATAGGCAAGGCCAAATGCTGTTGTTGCTTTTTGCCGATCGCTTATAAAATAATTACGGTAATGCGCCTGCCGGTAACGGGGTGCAAATACCCTGCTTTCTTCATTAAAAACACTTGCCTGGAAGAGTATGCTGGAATAATCTGTTTTGCTGTTTAGTTCCGCATCATCAATGGATGCATTGCTGGCAGAATCTTCTTTGCTGGTAAATGTGGTGGGATGGATAAAAAACACATCTGCTAATTGCTTTGAGGGCATTTTTTTTCTCAATGGTGCTGGTACACTATCGGATGGATCCCATTTTGCCGGATGTGCGGCCCAGTAACTAAGGTTGGCATAATCTGGTATGCCTGTATTGCTGGTAAATTGGTAAACAGCTTTGTTGCTGTAATTTTTCTTACTGCAGGAACTGGCTGCTAAAGCAATCATGCAAACTGTGATTAGCAGGAAATTTTTATTCATACAATATAAACGTAAACGTTGTTCATTTGGTTGAAGTGTAAAAAAAGTGCCCGGCGAGTAACCGGGCACCTGTAAAGATATTAGTCTATTTATTTCGTTTGATGGTGCAGCCCACGCTACGGCTTTCCTTTACCGTTATATCTTTTCCTGCAACCAATTCGTTGATGGCTTCTTTAAGGTGAAGCCGGCTTACCGCCTTTGCATCTGAGGGATTATCATCGATGGCACCGTGATAGGCCAGTTTCATGTCTTTATCAAAAAGGAAAACTTCTGGTGTACGGTTGGCACCAAACGCATCTGCCACTTCATGGTTCTTGTCTATCACATAGCTCCATTTATACTGTTGGTCTTTTGCGTAAGCTTTCATTGCATCATAACTGTCATCCTCTGCCCGGTAAGCTTCATTGCTGTTAAGGATGATAACACCTACATTCATTTTAAGCGCATATTCACTAATTGCATTGGTGCGATCCTGGTTTTTTACCACATAAGGGCAGGTATTGCAACTAAACATCACCAACAGGCCGTTCTTGCCTGCAGCATCTTTCATTGTTTTCAGCTTGCCGCTCACGTCCATCATTTTTACCTCCGCTTTTGGCAAGGGAGCGCCAATGGTCAGCGGATCGCCTGTTGTAAATGCCATTGCAACAATTGCAAGCGGCGCTAGTGCTAAGAATATTTTTTTCATTGTAATATATTTTAAGATGATAAAATCGCTCGCTAAAATTAAGGAATGACAATTGCAGAACACCTAAATGATATCATAAATTATTTAAATGGCAATTCCTGCGGCCCGTCTGCTTTGCCCTGTTTTTCTTCTTCCTCCCGCATGTTTGCTTCTGCCCTAAGCGAACGGATGCTTACATTTAATTCAAAACCTATAAGTAAAGAAAGAGAATTGATAAATACCAGCACCATTACCATCATAATGGTTCCGATGGAGCCATACAACGCATTATATTTTCCAAAACTATTTACAAAATAGGCAAACCCCAACGAAGCAATGATGCTGAGTAGTGTAGCAAAAATAGCTCCCGGGGAGCGGAGCTTCCATTTTTTTGTAACCGAAGGCGCATATTTGAAAATATTGGCAATGGCAAAGAAAATCAGCATCACAATAAATATCCAGCGCAGGTATGCCACCAGGTCACGGAGCGTTTCGTTGGAAACAAGCAGTTTCAGAATTGCACCCTGCATAGAAAGCAGTACGAGATAACCAAGCAACAGGCCAAAAATAACGATCGTCAGCCTTAAGGCAACCAGCCTTTGCTTGAGGCCTTTTCTTGTTTCGAAACCGATATTATTTTTATTGAAAGCCCGCATCAAACCCATCATAGCGTTGGAAGCAAAGAACAAAGACGTAAGCAAACCAAAAGATAAGAGCCCGATACGGGAATTGTCAAGGAAGCTATCTACATAATTTATAACTTCCGTGTTGTAGGCCTTAGATGGGATAATATCAAATATGAGTGAATGTAGCTGGCTTTTAATTCCCCGTTTAGACATGAAGGGCAGGTTGGGGATCAAAGTAAATAAAAACAGCAAAGATGGCGGCAGCGCCATAATGAAATTGTAGGAAATAGCTGAAGCCCGTTCAGATAATCCATGCCTTTTTACCTGCTTAAAAAAGAAAACGATTACATCATACAACGGCAACCCTTCAAAGCCTGGCGGATAGGTGGTCTTGCTTTTCCCTACGAGAAAAGCAACCGGTGGCCAGGTGATGAGTTTGCGTTCTAGATTATTCAATTTATTACTGCGATTTTCTTTTTTCTATTAATTCATTCAATGCTTGTTGGTATGCTTTTGCATATTGCAGGTGTTCGGCATAAGTGGCTGCAAAATTTGAATAGCCGTTAAAATCTGGTTTAGCTACAAAAAATATATAATCAGTTTCAGGCGCATCCAGTACTGCGTCTATTGTTTCTGCTGAAGGTGTAGCAATCGGTCCCGGAGGCAAACCCTTTTGTTGGTAGGTATTGTAGGGAGAAGCATAACGCAGGTGACCATACAATATCCGTCTCAGCCCAAAATCCCGCATGGCATATTTTACCGTGGGGTCAGCCTCCAGTTTCATACCTTTCTTTAAACGGTTGATGTACACACTTGCAATGAGCCCTTTATCTTTTAATTTATTTGTTTCCTCTTCCACAATACTCGCCATGGTATACACCTGCTTTGGGGTCATATTTTTTGCTGCTGCTTTTTGCCTGCGTTCTTTCGTCCAGAATTTTTCTTCTTCATCTTTTAGTTTGGAAAATATTTTTGGAAAAGGCGTATTCCAATATACAAGGTAGGTATTTGGAATTACTGCCGTCATTGCGGTATTGCTGTCTAAGCCATACTGCTGTAACGAATCGTTGTTGCTCAAAAATTGTATGGCCTGTAATGAATCCGTTTCAAACTGTTGCCCGATCTTTTTGGCAAGGTCTTCCTTGGTGCGGAGTTTATTGATCACCAGTTTAACCGGCGATTGCCTGCCACGTTTCAGCATCTTTAACAGGTTGTAGTTGCTCATGCCATTGATAATCTCATAACGACCGGCTTTTACATTATTGCTATACCTGGCTTGTTTCACCAGTTGATTGAAGAAAAAGCTGCCATTGATGATTTGTTGCTCCAGGAGATCGGCTTTTACCTGCTGATAATTACTGCCGCTGCGGATATAGAAATACTTTCCTTCGGGTGCACTTACTGTAGGGCCGAAGATACTCCAGGCTGCATAAAGGCCCACAACCACGATGAGTAAAACAACAAAGGCTAATATTTTTTTCATATAACGGTATATTATCTGCGAGATAAACAAAGTAAAATAAAAATCCCCGCCCATGAGGGGCGGGGATGATAATATTTTATAAAATTTTTAGTTTCCTCCGGGAGCTACCGGCTGTTGTGTGCCTGGCATTGGAACCGTATTTGGATTAGGCGTTGCAGCAGGTTTTTGCTGTGGAACTGATGTAGGTGCATTCTCCAGTAATTTGTCGTTTGCTGAAGAACTGCTGCCATCTTTAGGAATGAAAGCAGGTGAAGCCAGGCAAAGTAAACCCACGATAGCACCAAAAACCCAGGTGCCTTTTTCCAAAACATCTGTACTTTGCTTTACACCCATCAATTGGTTTCCAAATCCGCTTAAAGAACCGGATAAACCACCACCCTTAGGGTTTTGCACCAGGATGATCAATCCTAGAATGATAGATGTTATAATGATCAATACACCGAATACTGCTAGCATGTTATTTTAATTTTATTGAAATTGGTCTAATTTGGCTGCAAAGTAAGCGCTTTTGGAAGGATTGAGCAAACTTAATTTTTCATATATTTCTTTTGCTTTATGTTGCTTTCCTTGCTGTAAATATACCTCGGCCATCGCTTCCGTTATCACGGCTTCTTCCAGGTTACTTTTTTCTGCCAGTTGTTGTATGGCTACATCTACTGGCACATCTTTACCGGGGCCCTGGGTTTCGTGCACCTTCTTCATTGTCTTTAGCCAGTCTGTGAAGCTTTTTAACTGTTTGCCTAGTTTATCTGTTGGTAAAGGCTCATCCCTTAATTTAATTCCCTGCGATGCAAAGTAATCTGTTGCATGCAAGGGCTCAAATAATAGCGGTTCTTCTGCAGCGGGCTCTACGGTGTCACTAGCCGCCACTTCCATTGGCGCCTGCAATGTTTCCGGTTCGGTAACGTTGGCTACCGGTGGTGCTTCAGGTTCTGTTGCTGCGGTTGCTGCGGGAAGTTCACTATTTGCCAATACATCCTCCTGCACGGCCGCTGGTTGGTCATGCGCTTTTATTATTGGTATCGTATCAACCGCTGGCTCATGCTCCAAATCGTTTATGGTATCAGCAGCTTCATCTTCCAATTGTTGTTGAAGCAAAAAAGGGTTGTTAAAGTGAAGGGCCGTTTTTGCGGCAACTTCGGCGTAGTTGTCTGCCGTTTGCGGCGTATTTTTCAGCAGGTAAAAATGAGCCAGCGAAAAGTAGGGATGCTCCTTTACAAGATCATTCAAATGCCCGGCAGCATCATTTACTTCCCCGTTTTTCTCGAAAACTTTTTTGTATAAAGAATCAGCAGACATATTTCAAAACTAAAAGATTAAATACCAACAAGCAAATGAATTACCAGTTAGAGAAAATTTTATTGAAGATCTCATCTACCACCTGCTTTACAATCTCGTCGTTAAGCCTTCTTTCTGCATCTTGCAGAGAAGATTGGGCATCAAAGTCGAAAGTACGGGTAAGGTCTGCTTCAAAGTTTTTCTTTTCATCCAGCGTATTTACAAACACCAGGTGAAAACCAACGGTAAGCCTGTTGCCTGAGCTGTTGTTGCCTGTAATACTGATCGTGCTGGTGTAATATTGCGAAACAAAACCGCTGATATCATCATGCGCATCATCATTATTGGTTTGTTTCAAGCGGGTGGTGTTAATGATCTTTTGCTTCAGCTTCTCTGTCAACTGTGGGCTAAGTTGAGTATTCACATACTGGGCTCTGTTCTCCAGGTAGTTTACCCTGAAAGTTTTTACCTCGGCAGGAATGGGAGCCGTGTCTTTAAACCCATATTTACAGGTTGAAAAATTGAAGCTGACCAGCATTAATGCCAGCACCAGTATATTTCTTAATTGTATTGCACGCAATTTCATTGGTAAGGTTTCAAGTTATTTGCATTTGGTTACACGAAAAGCGTTTACAGGTCTTCGATATCATATTCTTTCAGTTTCCTGTAAAGAGTACGTTCGCTTATCCCAAGGTCTAAGGAAGCATCCCTTCTTTTGCCACGGTGTTTTTTAAGTGCTTTGATGATCAGCTCTCTTTCTTTGTCTACAATGCTCAATGATTCTTCCACATCTTCATGTTGCTGAATATTACTGCCATTGGAGTTATTGTTTTGCAGCAAAACAGCCGATTTATTGTAAGCATTGTTTCCGCTGGCTGAAGCACCAAGTTCCTTGAAGCTTTTGTCATCGCCATTATACACAGGTGTATGCTGGGCAATGTTGGGGTTTTGCAGCAGGTCGAAGAACATTTTTTTCAATTCGTTCACATCTTTTTTCATGTCGAAAAACAACTTGTACAATATTTCTCTTTCGTTAGCAAATTCTGTTTGGCTAACGGCGCCCTGGCCTCCGGCCAATACCGGCAAACGGGCGTACTGGTGATCCGGTAAAAAATTACGTAACTGGTCTGCTGAAATATTTTTATCCATGCTTAGCACAGAAATTTGTTCTGCAATATTTTTAAGTTCCCGCACATTACCTGGCCAGCTATAATTTGTAAGTGCACTAACAGCTTCTTCCGAAAGTTGTACCGTTCCGGATTTGTATTTATCGGAAAAGTCTGCTGCAAATTTCCTGAAGAGCAGGAAAATATCTTCTTTACGATCCCGGAGGGCAGGCACACGAATAGGCACGGTATTCAAACGGTAATAAAGGTCTTCCCTGAAACGCCCGTTGTGTGTATATTCCAGCAGTTCTTTATTGGAAGCGGCAATTACACGCACATCTGTTTTTTGCACCTTGCTGCTACCCACACGTATGTACTCACCAGTTTCCAACACCCTTAGCAGCCTTGCCTGTGTGCCCAAAGGCATTTCTCCAATTTCATCCAGGAAGATGGTGCCACCATTCACGGTTTCAAAATATCCTTTACGGCCATCTAATGCACCGGTAAATGATCCCTTCTCGTGCCCGAATAATTCTGAATCAATTGTTCCTTCGGGAATGGCGCCGCAGTTAACGGCAATAAAAGGATTGTGTTTGCGGGCCGATAAGGAATGGATGATCTGTGAAAAAACTTCTTTACCCACACCACTTTCCCCGTTGATGAGCACACTAAGATCGGTGTTGGCTACCTGCACCGCCACATTCAATGCATGGTTTAATGCGGGGGAGTTGCCGATTATTCCGAACCTGTTTTTTATTGATTGAATTTCCATCTATTGTAGTTAAAAATTTAGATTGAGCTTTGAACTGTGAGCTGTGAGCTGTGATTGAATGAACTATTGACCATTGACTAATGACCAAATGACTTATTAAAAAATATCCATTATTAAAAAACCTTCCCAAATAGAGTTCCTGCGGTGCATCGTTCTATCTTCACCATTACATAATCACCCTTGGCAAAATTTTCTTTCGGAAAAATCACCACTTTATTATGATCTGTTCTGCCGAACAATTCGTTCTCGTTTTTTTTGGACGGACCTTCAATTAACACTTTAAACGTTTTGCCTACATCCCGCTGCATACTTTCAAGTGAATGTATCCTGTGCAGCTTTACCATTTCCTGTAACCTGCGCTTCTTATCTTCCAGGGGCACATCGTCCTTAAAGCGCCTGGCAGCAAGGGTTCCGGGCCGTTCGCTATAGAAATACATATAAGCAAGATCGTATTTGCAGTATTCCATCAGGCTTAGTGATTGCTGGTGGTCCTCTTCAGTTTCTGTGCAAAAGCCGGTGATCATATCGGTAGAAATGCCACAGTCTGGCAACAGTTCTCTTATCCTGTTTACTTTAGCAATGTACCATTCCCTGCTGTAGGTGCGGTTCATCATCTGCAAAACACGGCTGCTGCCACTTTGTACCGGCAGGTGAATATAATTGCAAATATTTTCATAGCGCTGTATGGTAAACAATACTTCGTCGGTAATATCTTTTGGATGAGAGGTAGAAAAACGAACCCTGAGCAATGGCGAAATCTTTGCAACCATTTCCATCAACATGGCAAAACTTACTGCGTTAGTTTTTTCGCCGTTTGCTATATCAGCATTTACCCAATGGTAACTATCCACATTTTGCCCAAGCAATATTACTTCCCGGTATCCATCATTAAACAACGCTTCACATTCCTTTACGATGCTGAATGCATCCCTGCTGCGTTCACGGCCCCTGGTAAAAGGCACCACGCAAAAAGAACACATATTATTGCAACCACGCATAATGCTAACGTAGGCATTTACACCATTACTGTTAAGCCTGATGGGAGCAATATCTGCATAGGTTTCATCACGGCTCAGCATAACGTTTACGCCCTTTTGTCCGCCACTGGCTTCTTCTACCAGGCCGGGCAAACTGCGGTAGGCATCCGGGCCAACTACTATGTCAACTAACTTTTCTTCTTCCAGAAAACTTGCTTTTAACCGCTCAGCCATGCAGCCCAGCACGCCAATGATTAAACCAGGCCGTTGTTTTTTTAACTGCCTGAATTCCGTTAGCCGCTGCCGCACCCGATCTTCGGCTTTTTCCCTGATAGAACAGGTGTTTATCAGAATAAGATCAGCCGTTTCAAAAACAGTACTTGCGCTATAACCCTCTCCCTGCAAAATAGACGCTACCACTTCACTATCAGCAAAATTCATAGCGCATCCATAGCTCTCAATATAAAACTGCCGGGAACCGGGGGTAACTGTTTGCTTCAAACCTGCGTATGCTTCGCCCTGCCTCGCTTCGTCATGTGTTTTTGCTGTTAAAAGTTCCTGCATTGGTATTTTTTATTGAGCGCACAAAGATAAATTAAAACAGGGCAAAGAATGACATGTTGTCATTTTATATTTGAATTAGGCTGAGGTTAAATGTAGCTTTAACTACTCAAAGGCAAATTACCAGGCACCCTTCCTTTAATCTGCCTACCACTCCCACATATTTTTTGGGCCGATATCTGAAAAATTAGTGATTATTGTAAAAATTTTATCTCCAGGTTGAACAAGTATTTCATTTTCTGTTTACTAATTATCAGTAATATTTGTTTCGCACAAAACGAAGCTGTTAAGGGTATTATTTCAGGTAATCTTGTAGATATTGCCACTTCAAAACCGATGCTGGAGGCGAACGTATCGCTAGTGAATATTGCAGATGAAACAACCGTTGCCAGCCAGGTGACAGCAAAAGAGGGCAGTTTTTACTTCAACAATATTTTACCCGGCTACTACCGGCTCGGTTTCTCCGCAACGGGCTATGCTTCTTTTAGCATAGACAGCATTCACATCCGGAAGGAAAGATCAGACTTTAATCTTTCTGATATAAAAATGAGTGTACTGGCAGCCGGGCTTGCCAACGTAGTGGTTTATGCAGAAAAACCTTTGTATGAAAACAAAGATGGTAAGATCACTTTTAACGCAGGCGAATCAGCATTGAGCGCCGGATCTACCACCACAGAATTATTAAAACAAACACCTTTGATAACGGTGGATGAAGATGGCAAAGTGTTGTTGAAAGGAAAGGAAGTAAAAATTCTAATAGATGATAAACCAGTAGAAATGGATGCCCGGCAATTGCAAGACATGCTGGAAAGTATGCCGGGCAGTATGATAGAAAAAATTGAAGTGCTTACTACAGCACCGCCACAATTTGCCAGCGAGCGGGGCGGTGTTATTAATATCGTTACAAAAAAGGGCAAGGCTGGCAATACTGCCAGGCTGAATGTAAATTATGGTAGCAGGGGAGAAGCTGCGGTTAACGGTAGTTACAATGTTCGCAAAAAGAAACTGTCATTAAATGCAAGCGCCGGTTTTGCTTATAGCCAGAATAATGGCAGCAGTTGCAGCACAAGGCAGAATTTTTATACCGATAGCAGTAATTTTTTCCGCACCAATGGTTCAAGTGAGAACAATGGCAGGCGTCCCTCTGGCAGGTTAAACCTGGATTACGAGCTCAATAAGCAACAGCAGCTTAATGCCACGATTCAGTATAATGCCAACATCAATGATGGTGCAGGCAGTGCCTGGTACAGGAATTACAATCGCTTTGATGAATTGCATAAGCTTAGTAACCGGGCTACTGTTAGCCAATTAAATGCAGCCAATATTTCAACAAGTATGGCTTATACCTGGAAAGCAAAACGTGTAGGTAAAGTACTAAGGGTTAACGGTAATTTTAATAATAGTGCCGGCAGCAGCAACAGGGATTTCTTTCAGCAATTTCTTACAGCCGATAGCAGCTTAGCAGGTTCAGATTCATCGCAACAGCAAAACAACCAAACGGCCAGCCAACGATATATTATAGCGATGAATTACGACAGGCCATTGAAGAACAAGAAATTTTTACTCAACACCGGCATAGGTGCAAACTATGGCCGAACACATAATGACCTTTTATCTGCTTACCTGCGCAAAACAGACAGCCTGTTTGTGAACAACGAGTTGCTGAGCAATGACTTTATATTTTACGAAAGAAACACACATGCCAGGTTAGCGCTTCGTTATGAATTTAAACAAGGCTTTTTTGCTACTGCAGGATTGCAACAAGAATACTGTATTACTAATTTTGATATTAAGCACGACAGCGGCTATTACAAAAACCGTTACTATAGCACCCTGCCTTTTATAAACGTATCAGGCAAGTGGGAGTCAGGATATGCTGCCACGTTCAGTTACAAGCGTTCTATACAGCGGCCGGGCATACAGCAATTAAACCCCTCTGTGGATTATACCGATCCATATAACCTGCGCTTTGGCAATCCTTTTTTGCAGCCCTATTATTCAGATAATTTCGACCTGATGCTGGGGTATTGGACGAAAAAATTTAATGTAAATTTTTCAACCGGATATAATGCTTTGCAGCAGATATATAACTCTGTAAGGACGTTACAGGCTGAGGGAAAAACACAAACAACCTGGCAGAATATTGGTGGAAGGCGGGAGTATGAAGCCAGCATCTGGGGAGGATTTAGCCCGGTGAAAAAACTAAAATTAAATGTAAGCGGCCGCTATGTGTACAATGAATTTGGGCTGGAAAGCAGGCTGTTGTATCGCTACAAAAATGCCGGCTCCGTTACGGCTTCACTATCTGGCAATTACCAATGGAATAAATTGCTGAACATCAGCAGCAATGTTGCTTATAACAGGCTAGCAAATCCGCAGGGCAGGGTGCGTACCATTTTTGCTGTAAATATGGGTGTGCAACAAAAATTTTTAAAAAAGAAACTGAGTGTAGGGCTTGCAGTTACTGATCCCTTCAGCGACCAGCAACTAAACTATTTCACCCAGGCACCAGGCTATAATCTTCTATCTTATAGCAGAAGAAATACCCGCAATTTTAAAATTAGTGCCGGCTACACTATTGCAAAGAAGAAGTCTTAAAAAAGTTTTAGGACTGTTTATTGGCGGCGAACATGCGCTGCAGCCAGGTTTTTCCGGCAGGGCCGATCCAGTTTTTTTCTAACATATCCCGTGTTTGTACGGTATTGTCGAAGTATAATGTGTCTTCGTTAATGAAACCATTTTCTATAGCATAAGCCATCTGCGAAAGCGGAACCTGTTCAATTTTGTCATTCTTAATAAAACACAATAGTTGCCTGTTGAACATATCGGTTTTAAACCTTGCTTCTATTTCTTTTACTAACCTAACCGAGCTGTCTGTGCTGCAGCCACTAACACCTGCAGCGGTTTCATCTGCCATGAAAATAAGGAAACGACCGAAAAATAAATTGGCGTATCCTTTCACCGGTGTACCATGGGTTTTCCAGTTTTGTACAAAATCTTCCAGCAAGGGTTCTATGGACAGCGCTTCGCTAATGGTAAATAGCCGGCTAGCCTGGTAAATCCATATCCTGGATTCAGGGTGAAAATCTGTTGGCAGGTGTTGTGTTATATCGAGGTCCATCATAAAAAATTTTTTTGTCCTACATACTTGCCGCTACTAATTCAGCAATATCCATAACGGCTACGTCATCTTCCTTTTCTTTGTTCTTAACACCATCTGTAAGCATGGTATTACAAAACGGGCATGCGGCAGCAATAATGGATGCACCGGTTTCTAAAGCTTCGTTACTTCTTTCTATATTAATCCGCACATCTCCCTTTTCTTCTTCTTTAAACATTTGTGCGCCTCCAGCTCCACAGCAAAGGCCATTGCTTTTGCAGCGCTTCATTTCTACCAGTTCAACATCCATTGCTTCTAAAACCTGCCTTGGCGCTTCGTAAATATTATTGGCACGACCCAGGTAGCAACTATCGTGGTAGGTTATCTTTTTTCCTTTAAATGTTCCGCCCTCTTTAAGGTTGATCTTTCCTTCATCTATCAACTGTTGTAAAAAGGTAGCATGATGTATTACTTCGTAGTTACCTCCCAGCGCAGGGTACTCATTCTTAAAAATATTGAAGCAATGCGGGCAGGCTGTTACAATTTTTTTTATGCTATAGCCATTGAGCACCTGTATATTCTGGTAGGCCATCATCTGAAACATAAACTCGTTGCCGGCACGCCTTGCAGGATCGCCTGTGCACATTTCTTCTTTACCAAGTATGGCGAATTTAATACCAACTTTATTTAGAATGGTAACAAATGCTTTCGTGATCTTTTGAGCCCGCTGATCGAAGCTGCCTGCGCAACCTACCCAGAATAAAACTTCCGGCTCATCATTGTTGGCGCTCATTTCTGCCATTGTTGGTATCTCCATGCTTATAGTGCTTTATACTAACAAAGTAAACAACATTTTATCATTGATGTTTGCTTCATTGGGTTTATTTTTGCGAATTATATCCTTTCATTGGTAAAAAATCTTAAAAACATAACAAACTGGGAAGCATGGCCGTTTAAGTTTATATATGCACCCCTTGTACCAGTTTGGTTCTGGTACATGTTGCGTTCCCGTGCTATCTGGTTTTTTACCCCAAGCAATCCCAGGCTTACTTTCGGCGGATTGGATGGCGAACCAAAAAAGGAAATGTACGATCTGTTGCCATCTCATTTATACCCTGCTACTTTCAACGTATTTCCTAACGAAGATTTTAATTCGATTGTGGAAAGGGTGCATGCAAAGAGAATGACATACCCCCTTGTGGTGAAGCCTGAAGTTGGTTGTGCCGGCATGTTGTTCAGGAAAATTGACAATAAAGAAGAGTTAAAAAGCTACCACGAAAAAGTACCGGTTGAATACATTGTACAGCAAATGGTATTGTACCCAATGGAAGTGAGCGTTTTTTATATAAGGCACCCCGAACAAGCGCAAGGAAGCGTTACAGGTTTTTTGCATAAGATACCCTTGAATGTAGAAGGTAATGATTTTAATACGCTGGAACAGTTAGTATTGATGCACCCCAAGGCTGCAGGACGTAAAGGGGAATTATTGAGTAAGCACAAACAACATTGGCATAAAGTGATTCCGGCAGGGGAGAAATATATGTTGAGTCATGCGGCTAACCATAACCAAGGGGCGCATTTCATCGATTTGAAAGAACACATAGATGATAAACTTGTGACTGTTTTTGATGATATCAGTCATTACATCAATGATTTTTTTTATGGCCGTTACGACATCCTTTGTAACAGCATCGAGGACCTGAAAAATGGACAGGATTTCTCAATCCTCGAATTTAATGGGTGTGGTGCTGAGCCTAATCATATTTATGATACCGGCTACAGCCTCGGCAATGCATACCGTGAAATTCTTAAACATTGGCAAGCCTTGTTCGAGATCAGCCGCTACAACAGTAAAAAAGGAGTAAAGCCCTGGCCATTTATGAAAGGCCTGCAATTCCGCATTAGCACCAGTAAACATAATAAGGTTTTAAGGCAGGCCGATAAAATGATTGGCTAGGATCAGAAGGGATCGCCGTGGGTCATTTTGATAATTTTCCTGGTTAAGGCTGGGAAACGTTTCATCGTTTTTATAAATAGGTTGGTGATCCATTTTTTACCAAAGAAGTACTGGATCATTCTTCCCGTTGAAAGGCGCTTTGCGAAATTGCGCTGCCATATGTTGGTATAATTTCCTTCCATGGTTTGCCTCGTGATCTTGCCGGCTAAAAATGCACCAATTTCTCCTGCGGCCAATAAGGATGCATGCATGGCCATACTCATACCATTGCCGCAAAGTGGCGTGATCATACCTGCTGCATCTCCCAGCATTAATACATGATCTTCTACCTGCGATTTTTTCAGAAAACTCACCTGGGCAATACTCACCGGCTCTTTGTTGATTTTAATAGCACTGTTTAAGATTGTTTTTAGATGTGGGTTCTCACAAAGGATCGTTTCCTCCATTGCTGCAATACTTTGCCCGGAACGCCTGATATTACTCATGTGCGTGAGGTAACAGAGGCAGTATTTATTTCCTTCAATTTTTGAGATACCACAGTATCCATTCTTAAAATTGTGCAGGGCAATAGTGTCCTCAGCAAAATCAGTTTCAATATGGTATTTTATGCCGGCATATTGGTTTAGCTTCCTTGATTGCCGGCGGGTGAAAGGCCGGTTCCATTTTACGTCTAAGTTGCTTTTTTTACCATAACTACCGCAACATACGATAGCATTGAAGTTGCCTTTTGTGGTATCGATAATGAACATTTCTTCTGTAAAAACTATGCCGTTCACTTTGCACCTTTCCATTACCGTTACTCCGGCGGTTGTGGCAATATCTTTCAATGTTGCATCCAGGGTGAACCGGCTGATGCCAAAACCGCCGAGCGGTAAAGCAGCTTGTAAAGAAGTGCCATCAGGAGAAGTGAGTAACAATTGCTTAATAACAGGCAGTTGCATATCCTGCAACGGCACGCCCAGTCTTTGCAGAAACGGCCAGCTCTCCATGCTGATGTATTCTCCACAAACCTTATGAAAAGGATAGCTTTCTTTTTCGAACAGAATGACCCGATAGTGCAGCTTTGCCATTTGTATAGCAAGGCAGAGGCCGGCAAGGCCACCACCAACAATAGCTATATCGTATGTATTGCGATCGTTCATTTTTTACAAGTTACAAGGTGGCGAAATGCCCATTTCCATTTTACTTGGCAGGAGGAAATACCTGCATCTTTTAGAATGCGGAGCCATTCTTTTTTCTTAAACCCCCGGGCCACACTAAGCGGCGCATCATTTTTTACAAGGTAAGATTTGCTAAATAACCCGGTAAGCCATTTTATAGAATAGTAAGCCATCGGATGCCTGTGCAGGTCGTTGATGAAAAATCCCCGCTTGCTATGTTTGTTCATCCAGCCCATCATCCACACCAGGTCATCCTGTGAAAAATGATGACAAAAAAGAGACGAGAAAATAATATCGGGTGACAAAGCTTCCATGTTGGCTGTGCGGTAATCGCTGCAGATCCAGGTTGCCTCCATATCATTATTTTTCTCGGCAGCAAATTTTATACAGGCAGCTTTTATGTCAATTCCGGTTAAACGTATGCTCATATTTTTTTTTCGGGCGTAATCATATAATACCCTCAGGTTATCACCGCCTCCACAGCCAATTTCGCAAACCGAAATGGGATGGTCGCCTTGTTCAGCCAACGCTTTAAAACCTTGTAACGTTATGGCATGGCCGCCCAGCAAATGATTTACGCTGTTGAGCTCTTTCATATTCTGTTGAATGTCGGCAAAAGGGATATCGTCCGCATCCAGCAGTTCCTTTTTTAATGACCGTTTTGTAAGATCAATCATAAGATGCTAAAAAGGTTTCCATTGTAAGGCCTGGTCCAAACGCCGCTGCAAATATGTTGGCAGCATTATCAGGTGCTGCTTCCATTTTCTTCATCATGAGCTGCAACACAAATACGATGCTGGCGGAGCTCATATTACCATAATTTTTCAGCACCTCGTACGAGCAGGCAAGTTCGTCTTTTCCTAGTTGCAAGCTATCTTCAATTACCTGTAATATTTTTTTTCCACCGGGGTGAATGCACCAGTGTGTAATGTCTGATTTTGCTTTGCCGGCTGCTGTAAGTGCCTTTGAAACAAGTTTTTCAAAATCTTCTTTTAACAGCTCGGGCACATAGCCGGTGAGGGTCATTAAAAATCCCTTACCCGAAAGCTGCCAGCTCATATCTTTCTTACCATTGAATGCTACTTCAGAAAAGAAATTTTCGATCCGGATACCCTTTTGGTTATCTCCCTGCTGAACCAGCATAGCACCGCATCCATCAGCAAACAAAAGAGAAGACATGATATTATCTGTGGTATTTTCTTTTTGAAAATGCAGGGTACAAAATTCTGTACATAGCACAATTACATTGGCACCTGGTGTGCTGCTGCAAAATGCATGAGCAAGTTTTAAACCATGTATGGCGGCATAGCAACCCATAAAATTTACAGAAGTACGTTGTGTATTTACGGGCAACTCCATGGCTTCCATAATTTCCAGGTCAAGCCCTGGAGCGCTCATGCCGGTGCAGCTAACCGTTATGAGGTGTGTAATTTCGGAAGATTTAATCTTGTCTTTTATACAATTCCGGATCGTTTTTACAGAAAGTGTTACCGCCGATTCTTCATAGCATTTCATTCTTTGCTCAAGTGTGGGAAAAGGCTCGAGATCTTTTGTGTTAGCAAAAAAAGTACGCTCACCAACCGGTAAACTATAATCGGGTATTACGGAGTACCTTGTTTCAATACCGCTTTGGCGATAAAGAAATCGCAGCTTACGGCTTTCTACTGCATCCTGGCAGTAAACGGCATCAGCAAACTCGTATAGGTCATGTTGAGAGTGCGCATGTTCAGGTGTATTTGTTGCTATGGCGGTTATCTTACTCACAATTTTTCTATTAAAAAGATACTTATAAATGCTGCATTGCTGCAGAGAGAACCAACGAGGTTCATGGTCATGGTATGTTTGAAGTTTGCTGCGCTGGTATTTTTATACACAAGGTACATCCACCTAAAAAAATATACGAGGGCAGGTAGCATAAAGATTTGAAGAATAAAAAATCGATCCAGTTCCAGGTTGCTGCCAAAGTACCAGGCCAGCATAAACATCGCCAAAGAAAAAATGATGGCTGCAAATATAAATGTACCACGATATCCGAGAACGGCACTAATGCTTCTAACGCCATCTTCAGCATCTTGCTGGTGCTGGTAAATTTGGGTTAGGGGGTAGAATGCACCAATCAATAAAGAAGATGCGATCATTGCCGGAACAGCAACATTTGTTGACATGCTTATACTGCTGCCATGCTGTACTATGAAATACACTAGTGCGCCCTGGAAGATAATGACAGTTAAGTAACCAATGATTGGGTACTGCTTTAACCGGATACCACGGTAACTGTAAGCCCTGGAGGCTGCAATAAAAAGTACAATGCCTGCAAAAAAATACCAGCTGATCAATACACCCAAACACAAGGCGAGCAAATCCATCAGCACAGTCACATAAAATAGTTGTTTGGTAGGTTGTAAGGGATTTTTAATACCGCCAATACTGCCGGTATCCCGGTCCATATAACTGTTGTAACCATTGCTGGAAGGGTATATCAGAAGATGAAGAATGATAAATACCAATACGGCTTGCCCCACTGCTACCTCTCTCACCTGGCTTAAAGCAAACCAGTAAACAGGCATCAGGAAAACAGAAAAATGGAAACGAAGTAACTGAAACGTAGATGTTGATATCATAAAGCTATGTAATGTAATTTAGGCATTGTTTGTTAAAAACGCTTACCGGCACAGTAAGTTTAATTTAATATGGGTTAAATTGCGGCAAAGCCGAAATTGTGAAGAGGATATTAGTATTTATTATTATGTTGAATGGGCTTGTGGCCGGAGCCCAGCCGAAAAGATCGCCTTCAGAGAGGGAAAGCAAGGTGCATTTTGTAATAAAGAATTTTGGAATTAATACGGGCGGACACCTTAAAGGAGTCAAGGGTGATATTGTTTTTGACAAAGACAATATTGCGGCATCTTACATGGATGTGCAGGTTGATGTGAGATCGATAGATACCGACAATAAAAGAAGAGATGCACACCTGGTATCTGACGAGTATTTTGATGCCGGCAAATATCCCTACATACATATTGCAGGAAAGCCAGTTGCAGGCCAGGTTGCAAATGAGTACATACTAAAAGCAAAGCTTACCATAAAAAATATAACCAGGCAGGTAGATATACCTTTCATGGTAACGCAGGATGCAACGGGCTTTTTGTTTACTTCCGTTTTTGAAATTAACCGCAGAGATTACAATGTTGGTGGCAATAGTGCAGTATTATCAGACAACGTAAAAGTATCCCTCAAAATTTTTGCCAGGTAGCTTTCGATTTATTTTTTATGCCGGCTTCTTATCTTTGGCCAATGCCAGCAGTTTTCAAAGTATTTTTTTGGGGTTTGTTAATCAGTTTCCTTGGTACCTTACCCATGGGTACCTTAAATGTAACTGCCATGCAGATAGGCATACAGGAAAGCATAACCCATGCATTGCAATTCGTTTTAGGATCATTAATTGTTGAAATGATCTATGTAAGGATATCGCTTGTTGGCATCAATTGGATAAGGCGGCAAGAGCGGATTATGAAAGTCATGCAATGGATAACCCTCCTTATCATTGTGGCCCTTGCTACAGGAAGCATCATTGCCGCCCTTCACCCAGACGATATAAAAAACGTGGTGTTGCAGAATGATATGCATCGCACGCTGCTGGGTATGTTTATGTGTGCCCTAAACCCGGTACAGATACCGTTTTGGTTTGGGTGGAGTACGGTTCTGTTTACCAAGAAAATACTGGAGCCGGTAAACAAGCAATATAATTTTTACATCGTGGGGATCGGGATTGGTACGTTGGCGGGTAACAGCCTTTTCATCTTTGGTGGTAAATACATTGCCCAGCGAATCAACAACAGCGAGGCTTATATCAACTGGGTAATTGGTGGCATCTTTACGATTACGGCTTTCATACAATTATATAAGATAATTAGTCATAAGGCAGCAACTGATATGATTCACGACATTAAAGAAGAAGATATTCCTCCTGCTTTACACGAACCGGTCTAGGAAAATTTGCCGCTTAAATTATTTGGATTTGGCAAATTAAAAAAGCCTTAGCTTTGCTCCTTAATGCAACTATCTACTAAACATTTATTAGGCATTAAAGAGCTGCTCCCGCAGGATATTTCACTCATTTTATCTACCGCCAGTCAATTTAAAGAAGTTTTACAAAGGCCAATTAAGAAGGTGCCCTCGCTAAGAGATGTAACCATTGTGAACCTGTTTTACGAAAACAGCACTCGTACAAGGATATCTTTTGAACTTGCTGAAAAAAGGCTGAGCGCCGATACTATAAATTTTGCTGCTTCCGGCTCATCCGTAAGCAAAGGCGAAACCCTGCTTGATACGGTAAACAATATTTTGAGTATGAAAGTAGATATGGTGGTGATGCGGCATAGTGCCAGCGGTGCTCCTCATTTTCTTTCGAAACATTTGCCCGGCACAGCTATCGTTAATGCAGGAGACGGAATTAACGAACACCCTACCCAGGCGCTCCTCGATGCATATTCCATCCAGGAAAAGATTGGAACACTAGAGGGAAAAAAAATATTATTGGTGGGCGACATCATGCACTCAAGGGTGGCTTTGAGTAATATCTATCTTTTAAAAAAGATGGGCGCAGAAGTGATGCTTTCCGGTCCGCCAACCTTGATACCTGTATACGTGAAAGAAGCCATGGGAGTACAGGTGGAATACAATCTGAAAAAAGCGCTTCAATGGTGTGATGTCGCCAACGTATTGCGCATCCAGTTAGAACGACAGAACCAGGTGCTGTTTTCTTCTTTAAGGGAATACAACCTGGCGTATGGCGTAACCAGGAAGTTGTTAAACGAAGTAGATAAAGATATCGTGATCATGCATCCCGGCCCCATCAACAGGGGAGTGGAGATAGATAGTGATGTGGCGGACGGGAATGAAAGTATTATTTTGCAACAGGTAGAAAATGGGGTAGCCGTAAGGATGGCCGTGTTATATTTGTTGGCGGGAAAAAATTAAATGGGTTGTTATTTCTTCATTTAAAATTGCTGGCACATGACCTGGCAAACTTTCCTTCATTAATTTAAAGCACTATATGGAAAAAATCTGCCTGTTCCCCGGAACTTTTGATCCTGTAACACTGGGGCATACAGATATTATCAACAGAGCACTGCCACTTTTCGATAAACTAGTGATTGGTATTGGTCGCAATATTAATAAGCTGCCGATGTTCAGCGAGCAACAGCGCCTGCAATGGCTTCGGGATATTTATAAAGACAATCCCAAAGTAGAAGCCATAGCATACGACGGGCTTACGGTAGATTGTTGTAACCAGGTAGGTGCTACTTTTATCCTCCGTGGTATTCGCTACGTAAACGATTTTGAATACGAAAAGGCGATTGCTGATATGAACAGGAGCCTGGAGAATAATATTGAAACCATATTCCTTACCTGCCTGCCGCAATTTACGTCTGTAGCAAGTACACTTGTAAGGGATGTATTGAAGAACGGGGGAGATGTGTCGAAATTCTTACCTGCAGCAGTAAACGAAACCATCAAACAAAACGGCATTGGAAAATAACAATATCTGGTTCAACAAAAGCATTAGTATTGATGCACTCGGCAAATTAACGCCCGCTACCATGGGCGAACACCTGGGTATGGAATGGGTAGCAATAGGAACGGATTATTTGAAAATGCGTATGCCGGTTGACGAGAGAACAAAGCAACCATATGGTTTGTTGCACGGCGGCGCTAGTTGCGCTTTAGCAGAAACGGCAGGAAGTGTAGGTTCCCACCTGGTGATAGACCCGGATAAACTGATGTGCGTAGGATTGGAAATTAATGCCAACCACCTTCGGAGTGCAAAAAGCGGTTTCGTTACAGCTACTGCCACAGCACTGCATTTAGGCAGTTCTACCCATGTTTGGGATATTAAAATTCATGATGACAACCAGAAACTGGTTTGTGTAAGCAGGCTTACTGTTGCCATTATAAAGAAACGAACTTTCTAAAATCATAAAAGCAATTTTAAATTAGTAAAAACACTTCTATATGCAATACAGGAAATTTGGCAGCACGAATTTAGAGGTAAGTGAAATAGGATTTGGTGCCTGGGCCATTGGTGGCGGTGCCATGGTAGGAGATACTGCTATTGGCTGGGGCGATGCCAACGACCAGGAATCGGTTGCTGCCTTACATGCAGCCTTAGACGCAGGTATCAACTTTTTTGATACGGCCGATATTTATGGCCTAGGCCATTCCGAAACGTTGATCGGGAAAACAATCAGTAATGAAAAGAGTGCCATTATTGCTTCCAAAGTGGGTAACGTTGCCAGAGACGGGCAGTTTTCAGTTGATTACGACCCGGCTTATATTACGGAAGCCTGTGAACAATCGCTCCGCCGTCTTAACAGGGATTACATAGATTATTACCAGTTGCACACGGCAAGAATGACTCATTTACAATCGGGTGCTTGCATGGAAGCCATGAATGTTTTGCAACAGCAAGGTAAAATTCGTTATTGGGGACTTTCGCTAAACACTTTTGCGCCGCAACCTGAGGCTGAATATTTAATGGAGCAAAAAGAAGGTAAAGGCTTCCAACTGGTACTTAACCTTATCAACCAAAGGGCTCTTGGTATAACCCGCCTTGCAGGTAAAAACGGGTATGGAGTAATTGCCCGCATGCCACTCCAATTTGGTTTGTTAACCGGTAAATTTGACGAAGGGGTTGATTTCCCCGATAATGATCATCGAAAAGGAAGGCTTACTGCCTCACTGGTTAACCATAGCGCCGAAGCGTTGGCCCCTGTTTGGGAGCTCTGCAAGCAATACAATTGTTCAAAAACAGCCCTTGCACTAAGCTATATTCTCAGCTATCCCGAAGTAAGTACCGTTATTCCAGGCATTAGAACAAAAGCGCAGGTGCAATTAAATACTAAAGGATTATTTAAGTTGAATGATGCCGACCGTCAAATTATTGAAGATCGTTTTACCACGCATCTTGCAGCCATTACCGATGAAATGCAGCAATTGGGGTAGGGTTGACTTCGTCAGGGTTTATCAAAGAAAGTTTCCATAATATCACGGATAGTTCCGTAAGTATCATCCATTGGCTTTTTGATATCCCTCGTCTTTATCCAGCTGACTTCTGTGATATCTTCTTCTGTTTGGGGTATTAACTCCTGCTTACCATCGCAGGTAAAATAAAACCAATGGCTGGTTTTTAAAATGTGCTTTCCAAACTCATCATATGTATGATAGGTTTCTCCAACTTTCGTTTTTAAAACCAGTCCTTTTACACCGGTTTCTTCTTCTACCTCACGCTGGGCGCATGTTTCCAGCGATTCTGATTTTTCCACTTTGCCTTTTGGCAGGTCCCACCGGCCTTTCCTGAAAATAAACAGGATGTCTTTATCCTGGTTTTGTACAATACCACCACCGGTTTCAAGCAACTGGAAATGTTTAAAAAATGCTTTTTTCAGTTTAGCAAAATCCATGTTCCAGATGATGCCGGCATGAAACGCTTCTTTCTTTATTTCGTGTAGCAGGGAATTGATAGCTGGTCTGGATATCTCGTCTACAAATACGGCATCAGGGTGGTGCATGATCTCATTTAGCTCATCACTAATCTCATCACACAGGTATACTGGTTTGTCTCCGAAGTAGATTTTGAGCTGCATATCTAAGGTTTTACCTCCGTAAAAATAGCCCATTGTTTTTAAATCAAAGAGGCGGCTTTATCTTTGCCGGCAAATCGAACTATTTAACGCTCTCTCAACAACTTCATAATGACTTCAAACGAAACGGCTGTAGCAGAAAAGCTTTTACAGGTAAATGCAGTAAAATTAAATGTTGCTAGTCCCTATACCTGGGCAAGCGGCTGGAAAAGCCCAATTTATTGCGATAACCGGAAGATACTTTCCTTTCCTTATGAAAGGGATTTTATAAAAAGCGAATTGTGTAGTGTGATATTTGAGCAGTACCCTGATGCTGAAATGCTGGCTGGCGTAGCTACCGCCGGTATTGCCTGGGGCGCTATGGCTGCAGACCAGTTGAAATTACCTTATATATATGTACGGCCTAAACCTAAAGAGCACGGGATGGGTAACCAGATAGAAGGAGCGTATGAGCCTGGTAGCAAAGTGCTGGTTATAGAAGACCTTATTTCTACCGGCAAAAGTAGTTTGCAAGTGTGTGATGTGCTGAGGGAGGCTGGTCTTTCAGTTATTGGCATGGTTTCCATCTTTAACTATGGCTTTGCAAAGGCTGCTGATGCATTTGCAGCAGCAGCCGTTCCATACAAATCCCTAACCAGCTACGAAATACTCATTAAATTGGCCTCAGACAGAGGGATGGTATCTGAGGGAGAGTTAAACAGCCTGTTAAATTGGCGAAATGATCCTGAAAACTGGAAGGGATGAAATATCTTTAGGCAGAACAAAACTCATAAAATTCTATGAAATATTTACAAATGACAATTTTGGCGCTATTTGCACTGGTCTTTACCGCCAATGCACAGCAAAAGCCAGGGAAAGCAGCAATTAAAACCCCCGGTGTGCAATGTGACATGTGTAAGGGCAGGATTGAAAAGTATCTGCTACGTCAATACGGGGTAACCGGCGTAAAAGTAGACGTTAAAAAGAAAGTAACTGGCGTTACCTGGATGCCAGACAGAACAAATATTGAGAATGTAAAAGCTGCTATAGCTACCGTAGGATATGATGCAGATGATGTAGAGGCGGAAGAGACGGCTTATAAGAAGCTACCACCTTGCTGTAAAAAGCCCGATGTAGAAGACCAGGAAAAAGAAAAGAAACAGTAATTCATAAACACGTAAGAAAAAAAGCAACCAGGCGACTTGTTGCTTTTTTTATGCAAAATCGCCAGCAAACTAAAACATAGATAATTGCTGCACCGTACTGTAATCAACTTTAAAATTCTTATAAACACCTCCTTTTCCTACTTTAACGGTGCCCACCGTTCTAACGACCACCTCCTTGTTCATCATCGACAGCAATCCATTTTTTAGGAGGTTTTTCATATCTACATTAATCAGGAGGGGGATGGTAAATACATCCCTTTTTGGTATGGCTACCTGCAACTCCTGGCTGGAGTGGCCCAGGTAATTACTGTCAATATAAATGTCCAGCTCCGTCCTTTTTAGGTCCAAGCCAAAATTATTAGGGTTGTAATAAACCAGGTTTACCCGAAGGGTGCTGGCTGCAAATCCCATTTTATCAAGGCTGATATTGTTGTATTCCCGGAACTCGAGATCTTTTGGCGTCTGACATGATGACAAAAATAGGAGCGTCATCATCAAACCAATCATAATTTTATTAATGCCCTTCATACTGAAAAAAAATTTGACATAACAATATAGTGAAGATTGTGCAGGATGAAAAAACGCAATTTCATATATCTAAAAATTGTAACTAAAAAATATAGTAAAATTGTATTTAGGCATCCTTTTGAAGAAGAAATGCATATCCAATAAAATTAGTTTCATTGCATAGTTGTAATAAAATGAAAATTAATTTAATAATAGATATTATATTTTAAATAATTTGAATAAATACTATCATATAATTTCCTTTAATTCACAAAGAAACGGCTGTCTTGCTTATTGGCTGATAATAATAAAAATATTATTTTAATGTGTTGATAAACAATTGTTAATGTAGTCTATATTTAAATTAAAGTTATTATGAATATAAAATGATTAAATATTGCTATATAAAATTTGAATATATCGCCTATTTTGGTTAGAAAGCAATTGAGGTTGAAGATAACCTCATTAAATGAAGCGGGGGTAAAATGGAGTATCTCTGAGCTTCAGGCCCAGTGCAGCCAGCATTGGTGCATTTATGTCAGGTGCTTTTGAAAAATAATTAAAAAAGCTAATAATATTGGTCGAGTTTGAGCAGTTACTAAATAAAGTATCGTAATGTTGAATTAATTATTGTTACTAATATTGATTGTTTAGTAATTAATCTTATGAATGGTTTATTCGTTAGAAATTATAAAAATTTTCGGAAATTACGGTAAATTATTTTTTGTGTATTAAAAACTGTTCCTATGTTTGCATCAGAAACGGACAAACACTTACCTCGTTTTTGCCGCCTTCCAATTAATTCCAATCTTCCTTGAACAAATGCTTGCATTTGCCGACCAACGCTTTTTAAACTCTAAACCACAACTGATGAAAAAAATATACAATGCCTCATATGCTGTACTCTGCAGCTTAGATAAGCACCTCCAGATTTTCTTTTTTCCGCAACACCGGTTTCACCAGGGCTGCATTATGAATGCTCAGCTGGTTTATGTGCCTGCAACGCAGGTGAAGAACCGTGTAGGGTAATTAAACACCCTGTTTCCACTACCAACCGAAAGCCATCATTACATCCTTTATTCATTGTTAATTTGGAAATTTTAGCAAAACCTGCCGGATTTCCGCTCTAAAACAAAAAATAATGAAACAGTATTTATATGTATTGGCTTTAATATGTTTTTGCAAATTTGCAAGTGCCCAAACTGCTGTGCAACCTGCCGCTGAAACCGATAAATTTAGTATTGAAGTAAGTGAGCTTTCAGGGAAGCTTAATATTAACTGGTGTGATAAGAAAGGATTAGATGTTGATTACTGGGAAGTGCAGTCAAGCAAAGAGGGAACAGAATTTACTACCATAGGTTTGGTTTTTGGACCAGAGCCTGGCAACAAATCCAATTGTTTTAGGTTTAAGCAAGACAAAAATAAACTTGAAAAAGGAATTGTTTATTTCAGGGTGATGCCAATGATCAAAGGAGCTGCATCCATCCCCAGCAACGCTGTTCAGGTTAAATAATATTTTGTATTAATGTTCCCCAAATTAATGCAGTACAAGAAGTTTTCTTTGGGGGTTACAGAACCATGAGGTTCTTAACAAAAGCCGCATTTCTATGCGGCTTTTATTTTTTTTTGATTTCCAGAAGAGTCAATGCATCTTTTCTGTGTTAAATTGTATCATTTGCGTTGAGATTGGAAATACTTTGGTAAATTCGATGCTTCTTGTTTCTTACCTTAAAATGAATTGAGCTAAAACTAAAACACTTATAATAATTGCCATATTTAATGAGGAAATTAATTGCTTACCTGCTCCTGCTTGCCCCTTTTTCAAGATCTTATGCGCAGGATTTTTCTAATAAAGGAAAAGATTTTTATTTATGTTTTCCCCAACACGTGCCTAATAGTAGTGCCAACCTGGCTACCTTAAGTTTATATATAACTTCAGATAAGGCCAGCAAGGGCACCATCACAATGGCAAACGGGGCTTTTACGGGCTCATTTAATATTGCAGCAAACGGAATACAGGAGATCCAGATTCCATGGAACGCCAATATTCATATAAGCAATGGAGAGTCAAATACGGTTATAAATAAATCAATAAGGATAAAAACTGATCTTGGAGAACCCGCCGTTGTAGCCTACGCCCAACAATGGGCAGGAGCAAGAAGCGCCGCCACCTTATTACTGCCCGTAAATGTTTTGGGCAAAAAATATTATGCGGTTAGTTTTACCCAATCCGGAGCTAACCAGGGCTCGTTTCTTGCCAGGTCGCAATTCCAGATCATAGCAGTAAAAAACAATACTGTAGTAACCATTACGCCCCGTAAAAATGGGGTGGTGCAAGCACCTGTAACTATAACACTTCCGCTGGCTGGAGATATGTACCAGTATCAAAGCACAGATGGCAATGCGCCTACACAAGACCTGACAGGTACTGTTATAGAATCAGTAGCTTCCGGATCGGGAGGTTGCCTGCCGATAGCGGTTTTTTCCGGCAGTTCTAATGTTACTATGGGAAGTGCCGGTTGCACTACGGGAAATTCATACGATCCTTTATTTCAACAGTTGTACCCCGCCAGTACCTGGGGAAAGAATTTTGGATTTATCCCTTTCGAAGGGTATCCTAACGGTAACCCTGTTAGGGTAATGGCTTCTGAAAATAATACAAATGTATATTTTAACGGCAGCCTTGTTGCCACTTTGAATGAAGGTGATATTTATCCGAATGGATTCACACAATTTCCACCACTGGTGTCGGCACCTACCAATATAACTTCTGACAAGCCGGTTTGCGTTGCCCAATACGTTCAAAGAAATGCATGTTCGGGTAGAGGAAGCCTGCTGGGAGATCCTGATATGGTGGTACTTAACCCGATTGAACAGAATATTAATGATATCATTGTTTTTTCTTCCACCCGCCAGGCCATTACGGAACAGTGGGTAAATGTGCTGTTAAAAACGGTTGCCATCCCCAGTTTCAGCATAAATGGTAATACACCTCCAGCAGCAGCGTGGTCTCCTATGGCAACTTTGCCTGGCTATTCCTATATCAGGTATTCGCTGGTGGGTATTCCTTCAGCCAGGATCGTAGCCGACAGTGGTTTCAATGCAATTGCCTACGGATGGGGCAGTAACGAGTCTTATGCCTATTCTGCAGGAACAAACGTGAAAGACATTTACCAACAAATCGGCGTGAGTTCGCAGTATGGTATTGAGACAACTCCTTCGGTTTGTACAGGAACACCTTTCAAGTTTAAAGTTTCCCTGCCTTATCTGGCTGATTCAATCAGGTGGAACCTTAGTAACCTTCCCGGTAATCCCGGTACCGTTTTACAAGCTTATTCCAACCCGCCGCAACCTTCTGATGCCGATTCAATTACCATTGTAAACGGGCGATCGATCTATTGGTATTCATTACCTACCTTTTATAGCTTTGCAACAACGGGGCAGTTTCCCGTTTCCATTAGTGTGTTTGCACCAAATGTTGATGGATGCGGTAATGAGCAACTGATAGATTTCGAATTAGAAATATCAAACCCGCCTGTTGGCGACTTTACCTGGGTGCACGACGGCTGTATTAATTCTACTGTTCAGTTCAATGATAATACCACCAGTACCAAACCGGTTTACCGGTGGTCCTGGAATTTTGGAGATCCTGCCAGCGGTGCTGCCAACACATCAACCATCCAGAATCCTGTACACAATTTTTCTGCACCGGGAACTTACCAGGTTACCTACTCCAGTATTTCAACTGCAGGTTGTTTAAGCGATACCATTCGTAAGCAGATCGTGATTAACCCGCTGCCGACAGCAAATATTACTGGCGATGTTTCGGTTTGCCAGGGTACGCCACAACCAAACGTAACCTTTAACGGAGTGGTTGGCACAGCGCCCTTCACTTTCACCTATAATATTAATAACGGTGCCAACCAAACAATTACTACCAGTACTGGTAATAGTATAAACCTGCCGGTATCTACTACTACACCCGGTACCTTTACTTATTATCTTGTTAGTGTAAAGGATGCTGCGGGTACTGCAGGCTGTTCTCAAAACCAGCCCGATACAGTCTTTATGAATGTACGGCCCGTTCCAACGGCAACCATAAGTGGCAATGCCAGTGTTTGCGTAAACGATCCGTCACCGGTGGTTACTTTTACAGGTGCAGGAAGTATTGCACCTTACACATTTACCTACCAGGTAAATGGTGGAGCAAACCAATTCATTACTACAACAACGGGAAACAGCATTACACTTCCGGTTGCTACCGGTACTGCCAATAGTTTTGTTTATACCTTAATAAGTGTTGCAGACGGAAATACCAGTTCATGCAGCCAGGCCCAGCCAGGAAATGTTACAGTTACAATAAACCCGCTGCCTACTGCCAGCCTCTCGCCGGCTTCCCAGGTTTGCCTTAATGGAGCGAGCCAGATCGTAACTTTTACAGGTGCAAACGGCACCGCTCCTTATACTTTTACCTATAAATTAAATGGCGGGCCTAATCAAACGATCACAAGCGCTGGTAATACTGCCACTATTACAGTACCAGCAACTGTTGCAGGAACATTTACCTATCTACTGGTAAGTGTGCAGGGCGCCGGAACACCCGCGTGCAGCCAGTTACAATCGGGTAGTACCACCATAACAGTAAATCCTTTGCCGGTGGCCGCGTTTACTTCTAGTGCCACAGGATGCATTAATAAAACAATAAACTTTACAGATAATTCCACGCCAGGTGCCGGAACCATCAACAGCTGGGCCTGGAACTTTGGTGACCCTGGAAGTGGTGCAGCCAATACAGCTACCACCCAAAACCCAACACACACTTATAATACAACGGGTGTTTATAATGTAACACTAACGGTGGGCACCGACAGGGGCTGTAATTCGGTAGTATTGCAGAAGAGTATCACCATTTTCGAATTACCAAAGGCTGGTTTCGTTTTACCGGAAGTATGCCTGCTCGATCCGTTTGCACAGTTTACTGATACCAGTAAGGTACCAGCCCCGCAAACCATCAATGGTTGGTTGTGGAATTTTGGAGATCCGGGAAGTGGCGCTAATAATACTTCAACTGTTCAAAATGCCCAGCATACTTACCCCGCTGTAGGTAATTATAATGTACAACTTATAGTATCCAGCAACAATGGTTGTACCGATACTTTAATGCAGGTACTCACAGTAAACGGTGGTAACCCTGTGGCAGATTTTGCAGCAGTTACTCCTCCAAATTTTTGTGGAAACGATTCAATAACTATCCAGAACAAGTCCACGATTGGATCCGGC
>JBBSKH010000040.1:0-29417 GCA_038256495.1 Chitinophagales bacterium | reverse complement strand
GGATAATATTTTTATTCACCTTGTACACTTCTTCCAATAATTCCTGCTGTACGCCAGGGATATCCAGCTTACTCCTGCTGCGCCCTTCACCTGTTTGAAAACCATGTTCTCCCAACACCATTATTACTACAGACGATTTTTTTGCTAACGCAATGGCTTCGGCAAAACCGGATTTGTCTGTTTCATTTACCATTACTTCTTTTGTAAAACTTGCCGGCCCCTTAATTACGTCGGCACCTTTTGCATAGCTGAATGCATACCCAATATTCTTCAAGCCTTCTAATACGCTTACTGCTGTATTATCATCGGAACCAATACGCCAGCTACCAAGCGGGCTATTCTTATCGTTGGCAAGCGCCCCGATAACGGCTACGTTTTTCTGATTCTTGTTGAGTGGTAGCAATGGCGCTTTGTTACCGGGCAGCGGCGAATTTTTTAATAGTACTATTGATTTTTTAGCCATATCCAGTACGCCATCCTGGTGGGCTTTGTTGTATACTAACTCCTTTTCCCTGGCTTCGCTGCAATAACGGTAAGGATCATCAAATAATCCTAATTCATATTTTACCCGCAGAATTCTTTTTACTGCATCGTCAATTAATGCTACATCTACCTTGCCGGAAGTTACCAGTTCTTTTAAATGGTTAACGTAGGCATAGGATTCCATGTCCATGTCTGAACCTGCTTTTACTGATAATTCGGCGGCCTGCTCAAGGTCTTTTGCGTACCCATGCGCTATCATTTCTCTTGCAGAACCCCAGTCAGATATTACAAATCCACGGAAGTCCCATTTTTCCTTTAAAATATCTCTTTGTAAAAAACTATTACCCGTTGCCGGGATACCATTAAGGGTGTTGAAGGAGTTCATTACAGTTCTAACCCCCGCATCTACAACGGCTTTAAACGGCGGTAAAATAATATTATAAAGAGTAGATGTGCCTACATCAACGGTATTGTAATCTCTGCCAGACTCGGCAAAACCATAGCCGGCAAAATGCTTTGCCGTAGCTGCAATGGTATTGTTAGCTGAAAGATCGTTTCCCTGGAAACCTTTTACCCTGGCCACTCCAACTAATGAGCCCAGGTAAGGATCTTCGCCGGCACCTTCCATTACCCTGCCCCAGCGTGCATCACGGGTGATATCTACCATGGGTGCAAAGGTCCAGTTAATGCCCATAGCGGCTGCCTCGATGGCAGCTATACGGGCAGATTGTTCTATGGCTTGCAGATCCCAGCTTGCAGCTTCTGCCAGGGGAATTGGTGCCAGTGTTTTTTGCCCGTGAATTACATCAAACCCAAACATGAGCGGTATGCCCAGCCTCGATTCCTTTACAACAATTTCCTGCAGCCTCCTTACATCTTTTGCACCCTTTACGTTAAGTACCGAGCCTACCAGGCCCATTTTAAGATGCTCATACTTTTGCTTTGCATTACCGCCTTTGGGCACCGGGCCTGTTATTTCCCAGAAGCCATTGTATTGGTTCATCTGACCAATCTTTTCCTCCAGCGTCATCTTTTGCAATAAGGCCATCAGCTTTGTATCAATACTGTCTTTACTCATGTTGCTTTGAGCCTGCAGCTTTATCCCGCTACACAGCAGTGTACAAGGTATTAAAATAAATGTGGCAAGTTTTAAGGATCTGTTCATAAAAGAATTTTTGCAATAAAAAACGGAAGTATGAACCTCGGTGAGATAGCATACTATCCGCTCTTTATTTGATTGCTAAGTTTACCAAAAACGTAAATAAAGTATCTGCTTCATACAATCAGTTATACACCCTGATATAATCTATTTCCATTGTTGCATTTGTTACTGTAGGATCTACCGGACCTGGAAAATTTCCACCCATTGCTACATTTAGAATAAAGAAAAAATTCTGGTTAAAAGGAACTGCTGTAGAATTGGCAAAAGTGAAAAACTGCATATCATCCACGTAAATTTTTATGGCTGCTGCCGACCATTCCAATGAATATTTATGGAACTGTGTGGTGGCATTTGTTATAAGCTTGGTAGCCCCGTTTGCGTTAGCGCCTGAACGACCGGGATAATGCAAAGTGCCGTAGATATTATTCAGATCTCTGCCCAGGTGTTCCATAATGTCTATCTCGCCGCAGTTTGGCCAACTAACTGCATCTATATTGCTACCCAGCATCCAGATGGCCGGCCAGGTGCCCACTCCTGCAGGTAATTTTGCACTTACTTCTACCCTGCCGTATTTAAAAGAAAATTTGTTCTTCGACAACAGGCGTGCAGAAGTATAAGGGCTTCCACTAAAATTTTCTTTAATGGCGTTGATTTTTAAGGTACCTCCTTGCACTACGGCATTTACCGGCCTGTTGGTATAGTATTGCAGTTCATTGTTACCCCAGCCGCCGGCTCCAATATCGTAGCCCCATTTAGCAGGGTCTGGCGCACCATCTACATTAAATTCATCGGCCCATACCAGCGATTGTGCCACCGTAACTGTAACAGCAAGCCCTTTGCTAATGGTTTGCCCAGTACTGCTTTTGGCAATTACATTTACGTTATAAGTACCAGTTGCCGGGTATTTGTAAACTACTACACCGCCGGGCACTAACTGAAAAACGCCGTTACCAAAATCAAATTCATATGTTACTGCGTTGGTAGCTGAAGCTGTAAAATTTACATTTCCGCTATTATCTGTGCTCACCACAGCCGATACAATAAGGTTTGAAGGAGTAATGGTATTGCTACCGCCTCCACCAGAATCTTTACTGCACGAAGTGAATAAAGCAAGCAAGTTTACCAGGAAAAATAATGACATTGCTCTCATGATTTTATTGCTATTTAAAAAAATTTCTTCTAAAAAAACCGGCACGCCATTGGCGTGCCGGCATAGTTTATTTTACTTTCAATTTCTGGTACCAGGAATTTCCATCGGCACCAATATTTCTTAGATGTACTGTTGTAGCGGTTATAGACAATATTTCATAACGAACACCGCCGGTTCCAAAATTGATGATACCATTACCCGGTACCTGGAATTGTATCTGCGTAGATTGCTGGGCATTTGAGCCTGATGTAGCATTAGAGAATGCCAGTATCTTTGTACCACCGGTACTGATTGCATAGCAACCATCGCCGCCGGAAACGCCGTAAAAAGCAGTAGATGCACCAATGGAGAATGATGATCCTTTGTTATCAACCGTCATAGAAATTCGATTAAGCGCATCTTTGGCAAAAGTAATTTCATCATCATACGCACACGCCTCTCTTGTATTTGGTGGAGCAGCATAATAGTCCGGGCTGAAAGCTCCGCCGGGTCCTACACCAAAATGGCCCGGAGCATCCTTATCTGTTACCCAAACTTTATTACCCGTTCCGGCCAGGCCATCCACAATTAACTGTGGTATGGTAAAGGCTACGAATACCGATATTGTTTTACTAATGGTAGAAAGTGAGCCGCCTGTGCCAACTGCATTCACACTTATAGTATAGGAAGCTGTACCAGGGGTTGTGTACTTATGTGTAACAACACCGGAAGGTACTACCTGGGTTTCTCCATCTCCAAAATCTATATTATAAGTAAGCGCCCCGGTAGATGTTACGTTGATGGCTACATTGCCGGTACCGTTACCATTTGGATTTGCGGCATCAACACCGGCCACAACTGCGGTTAACATTAATCCTGATGGAGCTTTCAGCTCACCAAAGGAATATTCTTCTTTTTTACAACTGCTCAGCACAAACACCAGGGCCGTCATACCTAGTGCAATTGTTTTAATATGCTTTATCATAATTCAGTTTTTTAGGTTTTTAATTAAGCCTGATATCGTCGAACAGGAATGTAAAATTAGCAGACCCGTCACCCATAGTGCCATTGTCGAAAATCACAACTATTGTTTGATAAGAAAATGCTGTATTGATACCCGTGTAATCAAAAGTGAGATCCTCCCATGCATTAGCCACAGTAGTAGTAACTTCTTTTTCATATGGTGCCGCATTTCCTTCCACCTTCAACAATACTTTTGCGCCAACCCGTGGAGAAAATACTTTCATCCTGAAAGTACGTGGACCTGAAAAATCAATTGGGTTCACCATAGCAATAGAACTTCCCCCGTACACCTGTCCTGCATTTTTAACCATGCGCACCACTTTGGTGCTGGTGTTAATACCGTTTTGCTGTGGATTTGTTATCACCGTTGCTACGCCGCCGGCAAAATCACCGAAATTGTAGCCATAGGTTGTAGACTGAAAATCTAACGGCAACATAATGTAATTGGGAACTACGTTAGTAGTAAGGAATCTTACATCATCCCATAAATACATTCTTCCGTCGCCATCTTTCCCAAAATCGAAGAAGATGGTTGCCTTCTTATATGAATAGGCCAGGTTTAAAGCAGCTGTTCCTGCAGACTGATGTTTAAAATCAAACACTAGTGTCTCCCAGGTATTAGCTGCCGTAGTCATAGCTTCTGTTTCTACTGATTTAGTTGGATCGTTTATGTCTTCCACTTTTAAACGAACCCTAATACCTGCTGCGGGAGAATATACCCTAACACTCATTTGCGTTTGAGTAGCGGTAAAAGGAATGGCGTTGTTAAACCCAAGCCCCATGGTAGAACCTGCAAAAGTAGCAGCACCAGAGGTTTTAGTAGTTTTTTTAACTTTATTACCGGCATTAGTTGGATCAACATCTGGTACACTTACTGCACCGGCAAAGTCAGATACTTCATAGTTAACGCCCGGCAGATCGAAAGTAACAGGCAAGTCCAGGAACCCTACTGGCAGCTGGTTTGTTTGCCTGATGTCGTCGAACAACCAGGTAAAGTTGGCTGAGCCATCGCCTACAATACCAAGATCAAAAATCAACACAACCTTTTGGTAAGAATTGGATGTGTTAATTGTTCTGTAGTCAAATGCAAGGTCTTCCCATGCATTGGCTACTGTTGTCTGTACTTCTTTTTCAAAACTAATACCTCCGTTGGTGAGATTCTCTACCTTCAACAACACTTTGGCTCCAACTCTTGGAGAATATACTTTCATTCTGAAAATCTTGTTGTCAGTAAAATTAATAGGTGCTCCCAAAGCAATCACGCTACCACCCCATACTTCCGGCGGGCCTTTTACCATCCTGCCTACCCTGGCGCTGGTATTTAAACCACCAGACTGCGGATTATTAATAACGGTAACTACACCGCCACCAAAATTGATAAAAGCATAATTAACGGTAGCAGACTCAAAGTTTATTGGAAGTAAAACGGGATCTACGATGGTAACTGTTTTAATCAATTGCGTAGTAGCTGCTCCACCGCTTAATGCTACTACCCTTACGTTGTAGGTACCAACTGCTGCATAGGTATGTGTAACCGTTGCACCTTCAATAAAAGGAACCGGTACTTCGTTAGGTACATCGCCAAAGTAAATATTAAAATTGGTTTCGTACAATGCCGTAGCAGTTACGCTGATCTTGAAATTATTGTTTGGATCGGTAACGATTGTAAAATCCAGGTTCTCTGGTGCACGGAAAGAAACAGTAAGCTGCTTGATTAACTCAGCGGTTTTACCATTCACACCATGTGCAACCAACTTAACGTTGTACAGTCCTTCCCGGTAAGTATGTGTTACATTTTTGCCGGCAGCTACCGAAACTGGCGTTGTAGTGGCATCGCCAAAGTACACATCGTACCTAACGGCGCCTGCGCCATTTGGAGTAATAGTAACCAGGCCTGTGTTATCCTGTGTTATTTGGAAAAGTACGGCCAGTTCTGCAGGTGCTGCCGAAGCATCCACGAATGCAGTATCGTCGTACACATCTTTTTTACAGCCATTAAGCATGGCCAGTAAGAATGTGACACTTAATATATATTTAAACAATTTCATAATGATTCATTTAATGGTTATAACTAGTAGCCCGGGTTTTGAGTTATGCCTGATACGTTAACTTCCTGTTGAGGAATCGGGAAGACTTCGTGTTTGCCTACCTGGAATCCGGTGAGTTTAGTGGCGGCTTGTCCAGTTCTTACAAGATCAAAGAAACGATCGCCTTCACCACCAAGTTCCAGTCTTCTCTCGTCCCAAATGGCCTGCCTTAATGCAGTACCTGAAACGGCGACATCATTGTTTGCATTACCAAAAGCACGCTGGCGTACAAGGTTCAGGTATTGCCTTGCTTTAGCATCGTTTGCAGTTGCCGCTCTGTTGTTGGCTTCTGCGGCCATCAACAATACTTCGGCATAACGAATGGTTCTTAAATTATTGAGGTAGTTCAATTCTAACTGGCCGGAAGTTTCGCCTTTACGTGGCTGGTACTTCTGGTTGTACAAACCAGTATTCTTGTAAGGAGCTACCTGGTAGGTAATATTAAAAGACGGATTTGCGGCCTTATATGCTTCAATATCCAGGATGGTAGCATTCTTTCTCTGGTCACCTGCTGCATAAGCATTGGCAAGATTTACGGTTGGCAAACCGGTACTCCAGCCAGATGCATACGGCATAGCAGCAGAACCATTCAATCCCCTGATACCTACCTGCTGTGCTACCAGGTTGCCCTGCCCGCGGGTAACTGCACCCCAGTTATAATATGGTGTACCATTTGAGTACTGAATTTCAAAAACTGATTCAGGACCATTTTCTCCGCTTGCCACAAAAATGGAAGCAAAGTTTGTTACCAGGCTAAATGCATTGGAAGTAATTATTGCATCAAGTACCGGCACCGCTTCTGTAAATTTACTTTCGTACAAGTATACCTTACCTAATAAAGCCTGGGCAGCGTACTTAGTTACCCTTCCTTTTCTGTCTTGCGACTGCATAGTTGGTGATACTGCCGGCAGTACTGCAATAGCATTGTTGAGGTCCAGCTCAATTTGCTTGTACACATCTGCTTTTGGCGACCTGGTTAACGTACGGGAATCTTCCAGCGTTAATCTCCTGTCTGCAAATAATGGCACATCGCCAAAGAACCTTACCAGCGTAAAATAGTAATAGGCCCTCAGGAAATACAACTCACCATACAAAGATTCTTTACCGGCGAACTCAACTGATTCACCAGCTATGTTGGCTGCCTTATACTGTTGCAGGTAGTTAACCCGGTTAATGCCTTCGTAGGCTGCAGACCATATCTCTGTTAATGTTGAATTTACAGGTGTATGTGTAAAGTCATCTATTTGCTGCAGCGATAGTACGTCTGATGCACTCTCGCCTCCCGACACTTCATTGTCAGATGCAATTTCGCCTACCTGCAATGTTTGGTTTAACCATTGCAGCGGTGTGTAAGCGCTTACTGCCATGGTACGATAGTCGCTTTCCGATTTTAAATAATCAAGTTCCGTGATCCTGAACTCATCGCGGGGGTTGTAATCCACCCACTTTTTACAGGAATTTAGCGTAATTACCAATAGTGCAAATACTGCTAATAATTTATATTTAAGTTTCATTTTTATAGAAATTTAGTAATGTTTACAATTTAATATCCAGCCCCACAGCGTATGTCCTTGACTGTGGATATGCCCCACGATCTATACCTGAATCAAGAATACCTCCTGAAATTTCAGGATCAAACCCTGTGTAATCTGTAAGCGTAAATGCATTTTTAACCTGTGCATAAATGCGCAGACCTTTGAATATATTTTTTGTTACTGAATTGGGAATGGAATAACCCAGTTGAATATTCTTTACTCTGATAAATGAACCGTCTTCTACAAACCTGTCAGACACCCGGTTGTTATTATTACCATCGGTAAATGAATAACGAGGATACCTGGCATCGTTGGTAGTACCTTCACCCGTCCAGCGTGCCAATACAGATCTGAACTTATTAGAGAAGTTGGCATTTCTTTCGTAAGCCCTGTACACATCGTTTCCTACTGATGCATAAGTAAAGGCTGAGAAATCGAAATTCTTGTACGATACATTCAAGGTCCAACCCATATTAAAGTCAGGGAAAGGATCACCTATCTGGGTCTGATCTTCTGAAGTGATAGCGCCGTCGCCATTAACATCTACATAACGAATATCACCCGGCTGAGCACCCAATTGTGTTGGAGCGGCAGCTATCTCAGAAGCATTCTGGAACAGGCCCATGGTTTTATAACCGAAGAAATACCCTGGAGAAAATCCTTTTTCATACACCGTTACACTCTGGCTTTGGCCATTAAAATAGTAACCGCCGAATAACTTTGCAGTACCATCAGAATTGGTAGCGGTTACAAGGTTTGTTGAGGTAGTGAATGTAAGGTTATTGCTGATCTTCCAGAATTTGCCCACTTTTTCATTGTATGAAACATTGATATCAACACCGCTGGATTTGGTAGAACCAATGTTTGCCGCTGGTGCCGGCACCGTACCAACATATAAAGAAACTGTTGGTGTAAATAACTGTCCCTGTACCCGCTTTTCGTAGTAGTCTGCAGAAATGGATACTTTGTTATTTAATAAGGTAACATCGAAACCTGCGTTAAACTGCTTCTGCTCTTCCCAACGAAGACTTTCATTAGCTGCTGAACCTACAGTAGAACCGGGATAGAAAATATCTCCAAATGTATAACCATTGCTGTTACCTGTTGGGCCATAGCTTGGTCCACCTGTAACGATAGATACAAAAGCAGGATCTACGTTTTCATTACCTACTGTACCATAACTTCCCCTGATCTTTAAATAGTTGATCAGTTTCGATTCAAAGAAATCTTCTTTGCTTACCACCCAACCAAGGGATCCGGAAACAAAATTGGCAAACTTATTATTCTTACCGAAAGCATAGGAACCATCCCTCCTTACAATAACAGAGGCAAGGTACTTGTCGCTGTAATCGTAGTTTACACGGGAGAAATAAGATATATTCTTACGGAAGTATTGGTAATAGTAACCGGTGAGTGCATTTGTGTTTGCACCAGTATTGTTGCCGGTAGCAGCGGTAAAATCTGCAAAATCCCATGAATTAAATGGAACATCCTGCCTGCTTGCACCGGCCGCATTTCCTGAACTTTTTGCAATGGAAATACCCAATACGGTTTCAAAATGATGCTTGCTCGCTATATCGAAATCATAATTAGCAAAGCTCTCCCAGGTGTAACTGAAGTTGCTTGTTTTTTCATGAGATACGCTGTTGTGCCTGCCTGGTATTGGATTGCCACTGGCATCCATTGAATTCTCTACGTTTAAAGGACCGTAGAACACCAATGGGGTAAAACTCTTTGCATTACCGTCATACTTGGTGTAACCAAACCTGCTGGTTAGTCTCAGGTCTTTCCAAACATTGTATTGCATCTCTGCTTTACCATATAATTTGTTGCCTATATTCTTATTATAAGTATTGTCTAACTTGGTAAGCGGATTAAATATCTCTGAAAGCAGCAGATTGCTGTAACCGTATTTTCCCACCGAGCCTGTTGTATCAAAAATTGGTACTGTAGGGTCAAAATTCAAGGCGCTGCCTATTACGCTGTTAAATGAATTTTCCTGTATACCCTTACCGTCTAATATAACACCTGTGGTATTCAGAAGGAACTTCAGCTTAGAACTGATGTTGAATTCAAGGTTTGCGGTAATGTTACCTCTTGTAAACCTAGATTTATCAATACCGCCTACAATACCACCCTGCTGCAGGAAACCGGTTGAAAGGAAATAAGTTGTTTTATCTGAACCGCCCCTCATAGCAACTGAATAATTTTGAATAGGAGCAGTTTTAAATATTTCCTTCTGCCAATCTGTTCCCACGCCCAGCTTGCTGAGGTCCGAAAAAATAACCGGTCCGCCAGAAACGGTGCTTCCTTCATTAACAATAGCGCCGTATTCGGTAGCATTTAGCACACCAATTGTTCTGGCAACCTCCTGTATGCCATAGTTAGCATTTAGGGTAACCTGTGTTTTTTGATTTTTCCTACCCGTTTTTGTAGTTACCACAATTACACCGTTACCACCCTTAACACCGTAAATGGCAGTAGTAGATGCGTCTTTTAAAACGTTGATTGACTCGATATCTGCAGGATTCAAAGCGTTTAAATCTATAATGGTTTGGGGAACACCGTCTATAACTACCAATGGAGCGGTTCCTGAATAAGAAGGAATACCACGGATCTGCACAGTAGGTGCTGCACCGGGCGAACCATTTAAGATTACATTTACACCGGAAGCTCCACCCTGAATGGCTTCCTCTGTACGGGTAGGTTTCAACCGCTCAATATCAGCCGCCTTAACAGTTGAAATAGCACCTGATACCTTGGTTATCTTTTGTGTACCATAACCCACTACCACTACATCTTCAAGTAAAGATGGGGCATCTACCAATACAAAATTTACCACTCCGGCCTGGCTTACGTTTTTTTCTATGTTGGTCATACCGGTAAATGAGGCTACTAAGGTAGCAGTACCGGCAGGCAGCGAAATAGAATAATTACCAGAAGCATCTGTTTGAGTAGCTCCAGCTTTCCCCTTAACACTTATAGTGGCCAGAGGCAGGCCTTCGCCTGTTCGCTGGCTTGTAACCTTACCAGTTACCTGGTATGTTTGAGCAAAACTGAAAGAAATCATGCTGCAAAGGAATATTGCAACACCTAGCAATCGTTTTTTACATTTCATATAGCAATCGTTTTAGTGTATATTATAAAGAACTGAGACCTTAAAATTAACAAATACACCTACAGATACGAAATAAACTGCCACATCATTACTACATCACAAATCACAAATCATTGAATATCAATTGGATTATATTACTGCAATACTACATCAATGAAAATTCTTAACTTTCACATATATCTATTATTGATAAATAATGAAAAAGTATCTCTTAATAATGCTGTTTCCGGCCGGGTTATTTGCTCAAAATACAATCGGCTTACCTGATGTGATCAATTATTCCAAGCAATCCTACAATGGAGGCCTGCAAAACTGGGATATAGCCCAGGATAATAATGGCTTGATCTATTTCGCCAATAATGAAGGATTGCTCAGTTTCGATGGTAAATACTGGAATAACTATGCTTTACCTAATAAAACCATCGTTCGTTCCATTCATATCAACAAATCAAATAGAATTTATGTTGGCGGCCAGGATGAATTGGGCTATTTTTCTTCAGCGCCATCCGGACAACTGGAATATCATTCCCTTGTAGATTTGATACCAGCAGCCCACCGTGTTTTTGGAGATGTTTGGGATATTGAAAGTGTTGGCAACGACGTGTATTTCAGAACAATCAAATTTATTTTTAAACTATCTAACGGAACAATGGCCGTATATTTTCCCACTTCTCAGTGGGATTTTTTGGGAATTAGCAATGGTAGTATATACGCCCAGGATCTGAAAACAGGATTAAGGGTATTTGAAAATAATGCATGGCGCATTCTACCAGGCTTCTCTGAACTGCCGGCAGATGATCCTGTTACGGCTATTTTGTCCATCAATAGCGACAGTTCCCTCATTACCACCTTAAAATCAGGGCTTTTTATGTTATCCCGCCAGGGTATTAAAGCCCAACGATCTGACAATAATGAACTATTTAAAAATGAGCGCATTTATGCGGCAACAGTTATCAACAAAGACTGGATAGCTTTAGCCACCAGTAACAATGGTATATATATTACCGATGTAAAAGGAACTATTATTCAGAGTTTTTCTGCGGCGGAAGGGCTACAAAATAAAAATGTTTTGAGCATTTACCTGGATAACCAGCGAAATATCTGGCTGGGGCTGGATAATGGCATCGACTTTATTGCATATAATAGTGCCATCAAACAAATTAATCCCATGGCGCAGGGAGGCTCTGGCTACACGGCCCTTATTTACCAAAATCGTTTATATACCGGTACTACTAATGGTCTTTATAGTGCACCGCTTCAAAAAACCGATGACTACAGTTTTAGCCGCGGCAGTTTCTCTGCCGTTAACAATACGCAGGGACAGGTTTGGAGCATTGCAGAAATTAACAACCATCTTTTATTAGGTAAACACGAGGGTGCTTTTGAAATAGTAGACAATACGGCCCGGTCTTTAACTGGCTCCACCGGATTCTGGAACTTTCTTCCTGTGTCAAATACTTTTCCTTCAGCAACAATTATTGCCGGCACTTATACAGGTGCTGTTGTATTTGATTTTATAAACGACCGGTTTGTGCCCAATACGTCCATCAGCAAGTTTAATGAATCATCCCGTTTTTTAGCTATAGACGAATTAGAAAATATCTGGATTTCGCATCCGTACCATGGTATTTATAAAATAACAAAAGATGCAAGCGGCCTATATCAAACAAAAATATATACTGATAACAAAGGCCTGCCTTCTGCCCTTAACAACCATATTTTTAAAATAAACAACCAGGTACTGGCCGCCACCGAAAAAGGGGTTTACAGTTATAATGCGCCTGCTGATGTATTTGAACCCGATGTCTATTATAGTAATCTGCTTGGCCAACAAAGTGTACGTTACCTCAAGAACGATGCATCAGGAAACCTTTGGTTCATACATGAAAAAATTATAGGAGTTATTGATTTTTCTGCCAAGGAGCCAACGATAATTTACCTGCCAGAATTAAACAATAAAATGCTCAGTGGCTTTGAATTTATTTACCCGGTAAATGATTCCAATATTTTTATAGGTGGAGAGAAAGGCTTCTACCACGTGAATTACAAGAAATATAAAAATAATATTCCCGATTTAAAGGTACACCTCCGCAGTGTACGGGCCTTTAGTGCTACAGATAGCCTGCTATATGGCGGCTACTTTAGCAATGTGAATGAACCACAGGTGCAGCCAAAAAATAAAGTTCCTTCACTGGAGCATGACTGGAAAACGATCCGATTTGAATTTTCTACTGCACTCTACGGCTACCAGGCAAATCTTGAATATAGCTACCGACTGAAGGGCTATGAAGAGGAATGGTCTGACTGGACAAAAAGAACTGAAAAAGAATACACCAACCTTGCCCAGGGTAATTACTTTTTTGAAGTAAAGGTGCGCAATAACCTGGGTGTTGAATCTCCGGTAACGGTTTACAAGTTTGAGATGTTAGCCCCATGGTATCTTAGCGGCTTGGCAGTAGCCATTTACCTGTTGCTGATAGCAATAGTGCTCTGGCTCTTTTACAGATGGTTGAAGCAAAAATTCAGGTTACAACGCCAGAAATATGAAGAAGAACAAAAACGACTCTTGTATATACACGAACTGGAGCGGGCGAACGCAGAAAGCGAACTGGTAACATTGCGTAATGAAAAACTTGAATCGGATATTGCTTTTAAAAATGCTGAACTGGCCTCATCAGCAATGCACCTGGTAAAAAAGGGAGAACTGCTCACCAAAATAAAAGCAGACCTGACCCATGTTACCAAAGAGTTGCAAAACCCACAGGCAACTACCGTTTTAAAAAAGATGATAAAAAATGTGGGGGAAGATGACAATATGGACAAGGAATGGGAGAACTTCGCCAAACATTTTGACACCGTGCATAGTGATTTTCTGGTAACACTAAAAGAAAAACATCCTGATCTATCCGGCAATGAACTGAAGCTGTGCGCTAACTTAAGAATGAATTTATCTACAAAAGAAATAGCCCAGCTTATGAATATTTCTGTAAGGGGTGTAGAAATAAGCCGTTACCGATTAAGAAAGAAACTGAAATTAGCAACAGAAACAAATCTGTTCGATTACCTGATCAATATCTAACATTCACAGGCATACAAAAATTGTTTACCATGGGCAGGATAAAAGTAGACCTACACGACATATACAACAACAGCAGGGCAATAGACCAGGCTTTACAACAGGCATTTGATGATGCCGTAAATAAAAAAATAAAAGAAGTGGAGATCATTCCAGGTAAAGGCAGCGGCCAGTTGAGAAAAAAAGTAGAAAGATTTTTACAGCAGCCACATATTAAACCTTTGTACCACCGCATTGAAAATGACAGTAAGAATTTCGGAAGACTATTCGTTTATTTTAAGTTTTAGCTGCTCTTATAGCCCTTCCTTACTGGTGCCCTTTTCTATATCCACCTTTTGTTCTTTACCACTAAGCACGGTATGATTATATTTTAGTAAAGCCACGAAAAATGAACCACCTATTGCATTTCCAATAGTAGCCGTTACCAGGAAAATAATGTAGTTATTAAAAGTGATATGCCCGTTGAACATACCCGCAGCAGCCTCGATATTACCCACGATACAATGCGGGAGTCCCGCAACGCCGATAGCAGCGGTAACAATTATGATGATAAATATCTGGCTGATTGTATCCCGGGATGCAGCCACCAACCAGGCCAGCAAGCCCATCATCCA
Source organism: Chitinophagales bacterium (assembly GCA_038256495.1). Taxonomy (GTDB): domain Bacteria; phylum Bacteroidota; class Bacteroidia; order Chitinophagales; family Chitinophagaceae; genus Ferruginibacter. The sequence continues at coordinate 15,190 of JBBSKH010000040.1, read as the reverse complement.
ACCCGCCAACATTGCACCAAATAAATTTGTAGACCAACTGTTCTTGAACAACCCATCAGCAATCAGGTTCAGGGAATCGGTACCAAGGTAGTGCAGCGACCGGGAAAGGTAGCTTAGGATCAGCGCAAACACCAGCCCGCCTGCAATATTATTGAAGTACACCAATCCCCATAGCCGGAACAAATTTTTTACCGGCGCCAGTCCCTGCAAAACGGGGAGCACGGCAAGCGTGGTATGTTCTGTAAAGAGTTCTGACCTGCCCAGTATAACAAAAATAAATCCCAGCGGATACATCATTGATATTAAAATGTGGAGCGATGGTTCTGAAACCTGCCCCTGGAACAACGTAGCGATTACAGCCATCATCAATACAGAAAAACCAATATCAAGCCCACCGGATATTGCCGACAATGATAACCCCACGGTGTTACGCTCCAGTTCTGTAAGGGCCGCCTCTTCGGTATGTTGCAGAATATCCCGCTGGCTTTTTTGCGGCTTTTGTTCTTCGTTCTCTTCCTTTTTTTTATCTGCCATAAAATGCTTGTTGGTTAAATAAAAAACTTCTCAAAGTTCTGATAACATTTTTGAGCGGTTGTTGTTCATTTAATACCTACGCTAATATCCTGACTTTTTAAAACGCTTTATTTTTGGCCGACGGCAGTTCTTAACTGTTCCCCTTCACTATTGGCAATTACAGATGCGCCGGTAGTATCGCTCCATACATTTACTGCAGTTCTAAACATATCCAATACCCTGTCTACAGCAATGATAAGTCCAACTCCCTCCAGCGGTAACCCTACGGCTGTAAGCACTACACTTATCATTACCAGCCCTGCCATGGGAATGCCGGCTGCGCCGATGGATGCAAGCAAAGCGGTAAAAACCACTATCACCTGCTGAAGCATCGTTAATTCTACACCGTATGCCTGTGCAATAAACATAGCAGCCACACATTCATACAATGCAGTACCATCCATATTTATAGTAGCACCCAAAGGCAATACAAAACTGCTCACTTTATTGGATACGCCCGCTTTATTTTCTATGGCATGTAAAGTAAGGGGTAAGGTAGCCGATGAGGAAGATGTTGAAAACGCCGTGATAAGTGGCGTTGCCATTGCCTTGAAATGCTTAAAGGGATTTACTTTACCAACTAACCACAGTATAAGTGGTAATGTTATAAATGCGTGAACAGACAATGCTATTACTACCGTAAGCATGTACTTACCCAACCGGATAAAAACGGCGCCAAGTGCACCATCTGCTCCTGTGTTTTCTGCTACTACTACGGCAATAATACCCAGCACACCAAACGGGGTAAAGCGGATAATAAAATGAGTGATCTTCATCATCAACTCGAAACCGGCATTCACTCCTTGAACTACCATACCCTTATAAGTATCTGCCAGTTGTGTGGCAAACACGCCCAGCAATATGGCCACAAAAATCACAGATAGCATATCGCCATTGGCCATGGCCATAAAGATATTTTCGGGTATGATATTCATCAGCGTTTTGCCAAAATCATCGCCGGCAGCGGCAAGCCCTTCTACTGGCTGATTAAACCCGAGATCTGCTCCCACACCCGGTTTCATGATATTAACCATAAACAGGCCGGTGCAAATAGCTGCCAGACTGGTGCCCAGGTAGTACCCGATTGTTTTAAGACCCAACCTGCCAAGCCCGGCAGGATTTCCTACATTTATAATTCCCGACATTACTGAAAATAACAGCAGCGGAATGATGATCATCTTTAAGAACTTGAGGAAGACCGTTCCCATCCAGGATACCCATTGAACCTGTTCCGGGAAAAAATAACCAAATAAAATTCCGGCAAACAGACCAATGAATATTTGCCAATGCAATGCTATTTTTTTCATGAAGATCGTTTTCGTAAAAACAGAAGATACAATTTTTCCATCACATACATCGCAAAGGCTATGTGTCTTTAAAGCTAAAAGGGGGAAAAGCAAAGCCCCGCTGTCTGCGGGGCTTAATGAATAATAGTAATTTATATTTTCAGTTTACTTATAAAATATTGGCGATGGCCACCTGGTCCATATCTGTAAACTCCTGGTTCTCGCCAGCCATTCCCCAAATAAAACCATAGCTGGCCGTACCACAACCAAAGTGCATGCTCCATGGCGGCGATACTGCTGCCTGATCGTTGGCAACCACAAGGTGCCTTGTTTCTGAAGGCTCACCCATAAAATGCATAATGCGGTGGGCGGCGTCCAGGTCAAAATAAAAGTAGGCTTCCATTCTGCGTGTATGCGTATGTGGTGGTACCGAGTTCCAAACACTTCCTTCTTCTAAAGTGGTTAAGCCCATTACCAGTTGGCAGCTTTCAATACCTGTTTTGTGTATGTATTTATAAATGGTGCGCTTATTACTTGTAGCCGCATCTCCCATATTTACCGGAGCGGCTTCCTCCTTTGTCATCATACGGCTGGGATGAATATCATGCGCCGGCACCGATAGCAAATAAAACTTTGCAGGATTGTCAACGTTCACACTTTTAAAAGACACATCAGTAGCTCCTTTACCCAGGTAAGCACAATCCAGTTTATCCAGCTCAAACACAACACCATCAGCAAGCACCGATCCCTTGCCTCCTACATTGATAATACCCATCTCCCTCCTTTCAAGAAAAAAGCTTGCTTTCAATTCCTCTTCTGAAGTCAAGTCAATGGCTGCGTCAGTAGGCATTACGCCACCAACTATCATCCTGTCATAATGTGTATAGGTAAGCTTCAGTTTACCTGGCTCCATTAATTGTTCAATTAAAAAATTTTCACGCAGTTGCTGCGTATTCATTAACCTGGTTTCGCCAGGGCTGTGTTGAAATCTTATATCCATTATTATTATTTTTAAAATTTACAATTTATATTTTCGGGGCCAGATCGGCGCCATATCGGCCCAACCCTCCTTCTCCCTTCCCCGGGGGAAGGGAGCGGTGAACCAAGCCCCATCCTCCTTCTCCTTCCCCGGAGGGAAAGGAGCGGTACAGCAAGCCATTACTAAGCATTTGTTCTTCCAATTCAGCAATTTAATTTTCCCCGACATTCACTTCAAACTTACACTGCTTTAATCATCCGCTTCGGTAATCCTCCCCCTTCGGGGGAGTTAGAGGGGGCTTTCCGCTTCGGTAATCCTCCCCCTTCGGGGGAGTTAGAGGGGGCCAAGAGGGGGCTTCCTAATACCTCAAAGGATTTCTGCGCCCATTCAAAATATATTGCTTTACGTTCATCCAGAAAGCAACAAACATGTAAATAATAACCGGAGACCCCATGGTAAGGAACGAGATGTAGATAAAATATTTTCTGATGGTAGTGGTAGCAATACCCATCTTTTCGCCAATGGCAGTACACACTCCGAATACATGCCACTCTATAAAATGCTTAAAACGGTTCATACCTTAAAATTATAAAGAAATTACTTAAAACAAGCTTTTTAAATAGTGACGCAGATTTTGTAAATTTGCAACTCGTTAATGAACTAAATACAAATTAGCCCTATTGTTAATGTATGATCGCCGGGCCTGTTAGCGTCCTGTACGTTTGCATTGGCTGGCAGTAGTTCTTTAGCCCCTTAACAGTTCTTAATTTTCACATTCAAACTCATACTATGGCCTTCGACATCGACATGATCAAAAAAGTTTACGAAAATTTTCCTTCCAGGGTTGCAGCCGCCAGGCAGGCAACAGGCAAACCACTTACTTTATCAGAAAAAATATTATACGCACATCTTTGGGATGGAGAAGCTACCAAAAGTTTTGAAAGAGGCTCTAGTTATGTAGACTTTGCACCAGACCGTGTTGCCATGCAGGATGCTACGGCGCAGATGGCTTTATTGCAATTTATGCAAAGCGGCCGCGATAGAGTAGCCGTACCCAGTACGGTACACTGCGATCATTTGATTGAAGCCAAGGAAAACAGCCAAACTGATCTTCACCGTGCAGTAAATGAAAGCAGTGAAGTATTTGATTTCCTCGCATCGGTTTCAAACAAATACGGCATTGGTTTCTGGAAACCAGGAGCCGGAATCATCCACCAGGTAGTATTGGAAAACTATGCTTTTCCCGGCGGGATGATGATAGGAACTGACAGCCATACGGTGAATGCCGGCGGATTGGGACTGATAGCTATTGGCGTGGGTGGCGCAGATGCTTGTGATGTGATGGCAGGATTGCCATGGGAACTGAAAATGCCTAAACTGATTGGTGTGAAACTAACGGGTAAGCTAAGCGGCTGGACGGCTCCGAAAGATGTGATATTGAAAGTAGCAGGCATCCTAACCGTAAAAGGCGGTACAGGTGCAGTAGTGGAGTATTTTGGCGAAGGTGCTACCAGCATGAGTTGTACGGGTAAAGGAACCATCTGTAATATGGGTGCCGAAATTGGCGCTACCACTTCCACCTTTGGATACGACGAAAGCATGAGCCGCTATTTAAACGCTACCGGAAGGAAGGAAGTTGCTGAAATGGCAGATAAAATAAAAGAACATTTAACGGGCGATGCAGAAGTATATGCAGACCCTGAGCAATATTTCGACCAGGTGATAGAGATCAATCTTAGCGACCTGGAACCACACCTGAACGGACCATTTACGCCAGACCTGGCAACGCCAATTTCTAAAATGAAAGAAGCCGCTGCCGAAAATGGCTGGCCTACAAAAATTGAAGTGGGATTGATAGGAAGCTGCACCAACTCTTCTTACGAAGACATCAGCCGTGCAGTAAGCCTTGCCCAGCAGGTATCTGATAAAGGTTTGAAATTACATTCTGAATTTACCATCACCCCTGGTAGCGAAACTGTTCGTTATACCATTGAACGTGACGGATTCCTGGATGTGTTTAATAAAATAGGTGCTACGGTATTTGCCAACGCATGCGGCCCCTGCATTGGTATGTGGGCACGTGTGGGTGCAGAGAAAAAAGAAAAGAACACCATTGTACATAGTTTCAACCGAAACTTTGCCAAGCGTGCCGATGGTAACCCCAACACATTTGCTTTTGTGGGTTCACCGGAAATTGTAACGGCCATGGCTATTGCCGGAACGTTGAATTTTAACCCGCTGACGGATACCCTGATAAACGATAAAGGAGAAGCAGTAAAATTAGATCCACCTTTTGGTGATGAATTACCTGTAAAAGGATTTGCAGTAGAAGATGCAGGTTACCAGCAGCCGGCAGAAGATGGCAGCAATGTAGAAGTGCTTGTTTCTCCCGATAGTAAGCGCCTGCAGATACTGGAACCATTCCCGGCATGGGAAGGCACCGACCTGAAAGGCTTGAAGCTGCTGATAAAAGCCAAAGGAAAATGCACCACCGATCATATCTCTATGGCAGGCCCGTGGTTAAAGTTCCGTGGCCACCTTGATAATATCAGCAACAATATGCTGATAGGAGCGCTGAATTTCTTTAATGAAAAAACTGACCTGGTAAAGAATCAATTGACCGGTGAATATGGTACGGTACCTAACACACAAAGAGCCTATAAAGCAGCAGGAATTGGCACGGTGGTAGTGGGTGATGAAAACTATGGTGAAGGTTCTTCAAGAGAACATGCGGCTATGGAACCACGCCACCTTGGTGTAAGGGCAGTGATCGTAAAATCTTTTGCACGCATACACGAAACCAATTTAAAAAAGCAGGGTATGCTGGGCTTAACTTTTGCTGATAAAGAAGATTACGATAAATTCAAAGAGAATGATACGATCGATATCTTAGGCCTTACAGAATTTGATCCGGCAAAACAACTTACCGTTGCTTTGCACCATGATGATGGCACCGATGATTTTATAAAGGTGAACCACACCTACAACCATCAGCAGATAGAGTGGTTTAAGGCAGGTGCAGCGCTCAACATCATTCGCAAACAATTTGAAGACAGTTCAAAATAGCATTAGTTGAGGGTTAATGTTCAAAAGCCTGTTTCCTTAGGGAAGCAGGCTTTTTTATTGGGATAAACCGCCTTCCGGGGCATCAAACATTTCCTGCAAATATTGAAAAAGCTTCGGGTGTTTCTGTTCCAGCAAATCTGGTCGCTCGAAAAAATATTCTGACACTACGGCAAAAAATTCTGCATTGCTGGTTAATGCATAGGCATCAATATCTGATTTACCCTTGGCTATTTTCTTCATTTTGGTTTGAATAAGATCGAGCCAGGGCAGCACATATTCTTTACCCAATAAAGCTTCGGGCACACCGTCAGTATCGCCGTCCCATTTATCTACCAGGTGTACAAATTCATGTATGGCAGTATTTCTTTTATCGCTTTGGTTGCTGAAACCCTGCCGCAAGGAATGTTTGCTGATGAGCATTTTTCCTTCATACACTCCCGTGCCTACCATACCTAAAATGTTACGGCCGATATTATCGCCTTTGGTTTCAAAATTCATATTGATGGCATCAGAATACAACAACACTTCCTTCAGGTTTGAATAATGCCATTTCTCAAAATAAAATAAAGGAATAACAGCGGCAGATGCTATCAACATCCTGTCTAGGTTTTCAACAGTAGTATCTACGCCAGTTATGGGTGTATGAGACAAGAAATACCGGATGTCTTTTTCAAATTGAGACTGCTGTTTGTCATCAAGGTTACGGTAAAACAGTACATGCTCTTTCAGCAGGGCTTCATCAACAGGGGGAACTGTAAGTGGCGTATCTTTCTTCTTCTTTACTACTAGAAAAAAGTACAAACTTCCACCCGCCACAAGCAACAATAATATTAGTGGGATCATGTAATTTATTTAATGGAGTTGAGGCATTCTATTTTCAGGATATAACATTAAACCATATTTGCTGCCCATCATTCCAGTCGCCATTGTAATTGATGGTTAGTTCTTCTCCCGCAGCTATGGGTCTCACTGTTTTTATCTCTATTTGATCTTCACTATAATCCATGATGTATTCGCAATTGCTTTCATAGCTATGGTTGTAAATCGGTATCAACCCAAGGGCCATGCAGCATTTGTCTTTTTGCAATCCCCATTCAAAAATATAATCATGCAATAATGTTTTGTCCAGGTGCTCCCGGTCTTTCTGTTCCATTACAATAACCGGTGAACATTCTATTACTAATCCTTCCGGTAAGGACCTGCTGGTAAATACGCCCCTGCCCTTTTCGGTTGTTAACTTAACGGATAAATATTTGTTCAACATCCGGTATTATTTTTAAAAAAGTTACATTGCATACCTCTTACAACGAAAGTAAACAATTGCACGGATGTTAGATGAAATGGAAGAAATAACGATACAGCAACAGTTCGAGGAAGTGATAGCCTCCGAAGATAAGTTGGCTATAAAAGACTTCCTGAACAACCAGAACATTAGTGATGTTGCCGACCTGATTTACGAGAACGAAGATTTTGAGACGCAGATCGTCTCCAACATGTCTATACAACGGGCTGCTGCTGTTTTTAAGATCCTCGATTTTAGTGTTCAGAAAAGACTCATAAAGTACCTGACGGCTTTTAAATCGGCAGAACTGCTGAACGAGCTGCCGGCAGATGACCGGGTATCTTTTTTGGAAGAACTGACACCGGCCGCCGTGCGTGATCTTATTAAGACCCTGAACCCCGAAGAGCGGAAGATAACGCTGGAACTGTTGGGTTATCCCGAAAACAGTGTGGGCAGGATAATGAACCCCGATTACGTGTACGTTTTTGAATACAACACCGTAAAAGAAGTGCTGGATACCATCCGTCGCTTTGGCACCAATTCTGAAACCATCGATGTGATCTATGTGATAAATGAAAGAGGCGAACTGCTGGATGATCTTCGTATCCGTGATATCATCCTGGCATCGCCGGAAATAAAAGTGAGTGAGCTGATGGATGGTCGTTTTATTGCTTTGGATGTAACAGACGACCAGGAAACGGCCAACGAAATATTTAAGATGAATAACAGGGTAGCGCTAGCCGTTACTGACGATAAAAATATCCTGCTGGGTATCATCACCATTGATGATGTGCTGTGGATCGCCAGTGAAGAATTTAGTGAAGACATACAGAAAATAGGTGGTACTGAAGCCCTTGATGAGCCCTACCTTGACATCAATATTTTTAAACTGGTAAAAAAACGGGTGAGCTGGCTTATCATTTTATTCCTGGGAGAAATGCTCACAGCCACCGCTATGCAGTATTTCCAGGCAGAGATAGAAGCCGCCACGGTGCTGGCATTGTTCATCCCTCTTATTATGAGTAGTGGCGGTAACAGCGGCTCGCAGGCATCTACCCTCATCATACAGGCAATGGCGCTGGGCGAATTAACGATTGCAGACTGGTGGCGGGTTATGCGCCGGGAACTGATTACTGGTTTTATGCTGGGCTTGATACTGGGCAGCATCGGCTTCCTGCGTATCGTGTTATGGCAACAACTGCATATTTATGATTATGGCTCTTACTGGAACCTGATAGGATTCACCATCTTCTTTTCCCTGATGTGCATCGTACTCTGGGGCAGCCTGATGGGATCTATGCTACCCATCATTCTTAAGAGATTAAAATTAGATCCTGCCACTTCATCTGCACCATTTGTAGCAACGCTGGTGGATGTTACCGGGATATTAATCTATTTTTCTGTAGCATATCTGTTTTTAAAGGGAGTATTACTCTAAAATATTTTGTGTAATGCGCCCTTTCAATGTAAATATTTTAAACGGCTCCTTTGAATTATTCCTGATAACAATAGATTTATAAAAGGTACCAGTGTCATTTGATTTTTTACTTTCATACAAAATATGCAAATAGCTTATCGAATCAGGTGGAATGATTTTTTCTCCAGCCTCGTATTTGTGCAACCGCAACTCACACCAATATTGTCAATTCTAAGCGTATCATTTCCTTCATTACTTATTTTTACAATTGCTGACTTTTTTTTTCTTCTTTTTTAAGTGTGCCAATATCCGTAGTATCATGATCTAATGTAATTATCGGCAACAAATCATCTTCTTTCGTTTTACTCGAATCTATTAAGCCTAATAAAAGTAGGTATACAATTAATTTATTCATTTAGCAGCGTTGTAATTTTATTTATTGTTTCAGTATAATAAAGATTATTAACACTATGGTCAAATCCATCAAAAATATATCGGATCACACCTTTCTTGTCAACTATTATTTCATAAGGATAAGCATCAATCCCTAGATTCTTACTAAAAATACCTGCAGAATCATATAAAGTAATTCCCCTATTTGTCTTCAGGTAAGATGTGTAATCATTAAAATCATCAATACGCCCATTTTCAATTTTTATTAATTTAAAATTCTTAACATCCTTAAATCTGGTGCTTACTTGATTCAATACTGGGATTTTTAATTTGCAGGGCGAACAACTTTTAAAGTAAAATTCCAGCAGGCGCACGTTTCCGTCAATGTATACAGAATGCTTTCTCTCCATCGAATCTACAATAGAAACATTATCCAAATATTTATAAATGCTTTGGCCCATTAAAGCTGATTTATTTACCGAAAAATACTTCATCGAGTAACGGGGGTGAATAATTTTAAGATTGAGCATAATAAACATGCCGACCAATATCGGAAGCAGGATTTTAAAAGCTATGCTAACCTGAGCCCAGAAATAACCAACGATGAAACTTAATAAAATAAGAGATGTCTGTGGAAACCTAAATGCGAAATCATATTCGCCAAATGGAAATAAGATATATAAAATCAGGGCAGTAAATACTGTCGAGGTTATCCAAAAAGATCGGCGGTCGTAATACAAATTCAAAATATATCCATACGCAAAACAGAGTAAGAATTTTAACACGCTTGAAATATAGTCATCCTTAAACGTGTTGAAGTAGCTCGCTGCTGTAAAAATAGCTATTGCAATGATTACTATTGCAATAGCGGATATTATGTTTCTCATGTTCACGAAGGCATAATCGAAGTGGCTTTACAGTTATCATTACAACCGTAACTCCAAAATGTACCACAACCACTTGTGGTGCTGGAACAGTTGGCACTCCCCTCACAATTATAGATATACAGGCCACCATTAAACCTGGAACACCAGTCGTCCACAGTTGAACAGGAACATTCTCTTGGAGCATTATTAATAATTATTTCTTTTGAGTTAAAAGAAACAAATAAAAGATACTGCTCATTTCTTGAAAAAAGCTCATTTGCCCTGTAATTCCATACAACCATTTCCTTGGAATCCATGAACGATTTTTTCGCAAAATTGCTTTCATTCAACAAATTTTTAGTTTCTTCCAAAAACGAACGTTGTATAGCTGAGAACTTATTAAGCACCATCATTTCATCAATATGGAAGCGCCACATTTGCGCTTTTTCAAAATCAGTAAGCGTAGAATAGACAACCTTTTGCTCATTTATCGAGCCGACTAATTTAAACTTTTCAAATACTTTGTTGGTAGGATGTTCATTAGTAATAGAATCCGAAATTTGAGCATCTCTTTTGGAACAGGATACTAAAACAATAAAAAACAAAATAAATAACTTGTTCATATGATTAAATTTAATCCTACGAAGTAAAAAAAATGAAATTCCAAAATCTATTTTTGAAAAAAAACCAAAAGTGTATTACTGTAAAATATTCATTTTGCCATTATTGGCCTGCCCGGAAGGCTGTCCGTATTTTTTACGGATGATTTTTGTCTTTCCTTTCTTTTGCTTCACAATGTATAGGTTGTCGTATTCATTGTCTGGTAGCTCCTTCAATTCAAAATCTGCCACACCGGCTTTTCTTATGATTACAGGCACCGTATTACTATGCCCTACTATCAATATATTTTTTACAGAAGCCGGCAATGCCTCAATTCTTGTAAACAAATCGTTGCCCGTTGCATCAGCCATATAATGCATCGAATCTATCCGCTTGTATATCCGGAGGGAGTCTCCCGTCATACCCGTGCGCCGGTACTGGGAAACCATCACCAGTTGAATATTTTTATTTTTTAACTGGCGATACAAGTCGCCCGCCCTTGCTTTGCCTGCCTGTGAAATAGCCGGATTGCTGCCAGTATCTTTTTCTGCATGCCGCACAATGTAAATGGTACGGTTCACCTTATTTTCCTGCTGTGCACAACCGGAGAGTCCCCAGAAAAGGAACACCAAAATGCAACTGCTAATTTTTATTCTGAACATGCTGCTAAAGTAACTATTATCCCACTAAGATGAAAATGTGCAAATAAGGGCAAATGCCAGTATTATTCAATAATATTGTAACTCAAATTTTAAAAATTAAAACTCCCCGATAAATATGTGTGGAATTGTAGGATACACAGGAACAAAAGAGGCTTACCCCATTGTAATTACCGGGCTTAAAAGATTAGAATACCGTGGCTACGACAGTACCGGCGTAGCCCTGCTGAACAGCGGCTTAAAAGTATATAAAAAGAAAGGACGGGTGGCCGACCTGGAGGCCAGCATCATTGGTAAAGACCTTCACTCCCACACCGGCATTGGTCACACCCGTTGGGCAACTCATGGCGAACCCAGCGACCGCAATGCGCATCCGCATACATCTGCCAGTGGCAAGCTGGCCATGATTCACAATGGCATTATTGAAAACTATGCACAATTAAAAAAAGAATTGACCAACAAGGGTTATGTTTTCAGCAGCGAAACAGATACTGAAGTGTTGTTGAATTTTATTGAAGACATTCAAAAAAATAACGATTGCGACCTGGAAGAAGCTGTAAGGGTTGCACTGAAAAGAGTAACGGGCGCATATGTTATCCTGTTGTTGGATGAAGACAATCCCGGCACCATCATAGCAGCCCGTAAAGGCAGCCCGCTGGTAATTGGTGTGGGTAAGGGTGAACATTTCCTTGGCTCCGATGCATCACCTATGCTGGAGTACACCAAAGAAGTGGTGTACGTAAATGATTACGAACTGGCCATTGTAAAACCAGACGAACTGATATTAAAAAACCTTGGCAACGAAAAGATAACGCCCTTCATCACCAAGCTGGATATGGAACTGGCAGCCATTGAAAAAGGCGGCTACGAACATTTTATGCTGAAGGAGATCTTTGAACAGCCCAGCACCATTCATGATTGTTTAAGAGGAAGACTAGATGCCGCAGCAGGTACCATTACCATGAGCGGTATTGAAAATAACCTGGAGCACTTTATAAATGCACAGCGCATCATCATCGTGGCATGCGGCACTAGTTGGCATGCAGCCCTGCTGGCCGAATATGTTATTGAAGAATTGTGCCGCACCCCGGTGGAAGTAGAATATGCATCTGAATTCCGGTACCGCAACCCTATCGTAAACAAAGGAGATATCATCATTGCAATTTCTCAAAGCGGCGAAACAGCAGACACACTTGTTGCTATAGAAAGAGCGAAAGAAAATGGCGCCATCATCTTTGGTGTAGTAAACGTGGTGGGTTCTTCCATTGCCCGCCTGAGCGATGGCGGCGCATACACCCATGCCGGTCCGGAAATTGGCGTGGCTTCTACCAAAGCGTTTACCGGGCAGTTAGCTGTATTGTACATGATGGCATTAAAGATTGCCAAAGCCAAAGGAACTATTTCCGAAGAGCGATATAAAAATTTATTGTTCGAACTGGAAGCCGTACCCGAAAAAGTAAGTGCTATTTTAAAAAGCGCCGACAGCCTGAAGGCCATGGCTGCCAAATACAAAGATGCCAGCGATGCCTTGTACCTGGGCAGAGGTTATAATTTTCCCATTGCGCTGGAGGGTGCTTTGAAGCTGAAAGAAATCAGCTATATACACGCAGAGGGTTACCCCGCTGCAGAAATGAAGCATGGCCCTATTGCCTTGGTAGATGAACATTTGCCCGTTGTGTTCATTGCAACCAAAGATTCTTACCACGAAAAAATTGTGAGCAATATACAGGAGATAAAAGCCCGCAAGGGAAAAGTAATTGCGGTGATCACCGAAGGCGACGATATTATTCCCGGCATGGCAGATGATGTATTTTTTGTGCCGCAGGCAGATGAATTGCTTGCGCCGATGCTGAGCACTATACCTATGCAGTTGTTTAGCTATTATGTGGGCATTGCCAAAGGTGTGGATGTGGACAAGCCGAGGAATTTAGCGAAGAGTGTGACGGTGGAGTAGAGGAGCCCAGGCCAAACCCCTGTCCCCTAAAGGGGAAAAAGCCCCTGTCCCCTAAAGGGGAACTTAAACTTTAGCTTTCTAACTAATCGCCATTTTCCATTAATGGTACATTTGTAACTATAAAAAAATATCTGCCTAAGTTCCCCTTTAGGGGACAGGGGCCTCTTTTATGAACATCATACAAACACACCCGGTACAAGAATTAGGTTATCATTTTATTGATAAAAAATCCATCCCAAAGGGAAAGGATGAATACTACCTGCGCAACCAACAAAATACTTCGGGCATTCAATACAAGCCACTAACAACAGCGCAGATTGAAACCCTGGTGCATAACCGCAATACATCCGATAACTGGAACAATATTTTTGTGGCCGATAAATTTGATGCGCAACTGGTGCGGAACTGTAAATTCTATGGCCTCGTTCGTATTGGCGCCATGCAGCCTTTTTACCGGGAGTTTCATAACCTGAGGCTGGCGGTGGGTTTATACAACAGCACCATCATCAGCAGCGACCTTGGCAATAATATCTGCATAGATAATGTGAATTACCTGAGCCATTATATAATTGAAGACGATGTAATGATTGCCAATGTAAATGAACTGGCCATCACCAACCATTCAAAATTTGGAAATGGCATTATTAAAGAAAGGGAAGATGAACAGGTGCGCACCTGGATAGAAGTGAGAAATGAAAATGGAGGCCGCAGCATTTTACCTTTTGATGGCATGCTGCCTGGAGATGCATATTTATGGTCGGCAAACAGGGCCGATGATGAACTGCTGGAAAAATTTAAATTGCTTACCGAAAAAAAGTTTGATAATAAACGAGGCTACTATGGCAAGATAGGCGCCCGTACGGTGATAAAGAACTGCGGCATTATAAAAGACGTAACCATCGGCAGCGATGCATACCTGAAAGGTGCCAACAAAATAAAGAACGTAACATTGAACAGCGATGCCAATCGAAAATCGCAGATTGGCGAAGGTTGTGAACTGGTGAACGGTATCATCGGCTATGGCTGCCGCATATTTTATGGCTCCAAGGCGGTTCGTTTTGTAATGGCATCTCATTCCCAATTGAAATATGGTGCCCGGTTGATCAATTCTTTTTTAGGAAATAATTCTACCATTAGTTGTTGCGAGGTGTTGAATACGCTCATCTTTCCATCGCATGAGCAACATCATAACAATTCCTTTTTATGTGCATCGCTGGTGATGGGCCAAAGCAATATTGCCGCCGGAGCTACTATTGGCAGCAACCACAACAGCCGTGCGGCAGACGGCGAACTGGTGGCAGGCCGTGGTTTCTGGCCGGGCCTCTGCGTAAGCCTGAAACACAATTCATCTTTTGCATCTTTTACCATCATTGCCAAAGGCGATTATCCTGCTGAGTTAAAAATCCCCGTGCCCTTTAGCCTTATCAGTAACAACGTTACCGATAACCAACTGATTGTAATGCCAGCTTATTGGTTTATGTATAACATGTATGCGCTGGAACGCAATGCCTGGAAATATACCAACCGGGATCAGCGCACGGAAAAAATGCAGCGCATTGAATATGATTACCTGGCGCCGGATACCATCAACGAAATATTTACGGCCCTGGAAATACTGGAAAAATTAGAAGTAAGGGAAGACGGAACCGCCATCGTTGAGGGTTGGGAAAACAGCCAGCGGCAAACAGTAATTGTGAAAGTGCCGCAAGCTATAAAAGTATTTAAAGAGCTGGTGGTCTATTACGGTGTAGCTCAGTTATTGCAACATATAAAGCAAAATTCTTTTACCGATTTTGATGCATTGAAAAAAACTTTGCCAGTAAAACTGATGCGCTCTGAATGGCAGAATGTGGGCAGTCAGTTGATAAAACAATCCGCCGTGCGAAGTTTGCTCGATCAGGTAAAGAGCGGCAAAAGAAAAAGCTGGGAGGATGTGCACAATTTTTACCAGGAGCAGGGCGACAAATACACACAAGACAAATTGCAGCATGCTTACACCGCCTTGCTTAGCATAACAGGCATCACTTCCAAACAGTTTACACCGGAATTTTTTAAAACTTTATTACAACAATTTATTGCCAGCAAAACATGGATGTGCAAAGGCATTTACGAAGC
>JBBSKH010000039.1:0-29562 GCA_038256495.1 Chitinophagales bacterium | reverse complement strand
TTGAAAAATGCCGTTAAATCTAGTAAAGAAAAGCTGGTAGATGGTGGTACTACCATATCTGAAAAAGCAGGTACTACTAAGGGCATGCAAACTATGCTGCGGCTTACTTCCTCTAACCACATTCGGCTGAGCGAAATGGCAGATTCAAAAGCAAATATTCTTATTTCAGTAAATGCCATCATCATCTCCGTTATCTTATCGGTTTTAGTGAGAAAATTGCAAACAGACCCCTATCTCATCATTCCGGCTATTATATTTTTAACAGCCACAGTTGTTACCATTGTAATTGCTATTTTGGCTACAAGACCAAAAGTAAACGAGGGGACTTTTAACCAGGAGGATGTGATCAATAAAAAAACAAACCTGCTGTTTTTTGGCAACTTCCATAAAATGTCTTTAAAAAATTATGAAGATGCTATGCGTATTATGATGCAGGATGCAGACTACCTCTATAGTTCTATGGTGCAGGATATTTATCACCTGGGCGTGGTATTGGGCAAAAAGTATAAACTGATCAGGATGGCCTACACCATCTTTATGATAGGAATCGTGGTGTCTGTTATAGCTTTTGCTATTGCATCTGTAGGTCATGTTTCACCCGAGGAGGCCGTGCCTACCAACAGTACGGGCTCACCTTTCTAATTATTACTATGTTCTACAACCGAGATCTAACCTGGCTCAGCTTCAATTACAGGGTATTGCAAGAGGCAAGCTGTACAGAAGTGCCTTTGTATGAGCGATTGAAATTCCTGGCAATATTCTCCTCTAACCTCGATGAGTTCTTCAGGGTGCGTTACCCAGCTGTCATTGCATTTTCAAAGCTGGATAAAAAAACAATCCGTAAAGCCGACCTGCACAAGAAGGAAGCCGTTGCCGAGCAAGTGCAACAAACTATTCATGCACAGCTTAACCAGTTTGGGAGTATCCTTTTAGGCCATATCATCCCGGCATTAACGGCTCACCAGGTTTGCTTTTATTATAACAAACCATTGTTGCCACAACATTACGAAGAAGTAAAAGAAATATTCCTGTCGAAGGCTTTATCTTTTATTCAACCTGTTATTTTGGGAGCCGGTACTGAGTATACCTTTATGCCCGAAAATAACCAACTGTATCTTGTAGTTACCATTAAGGACAAACACAAGGACATCATCAACAATGTTATTCTAAATATTCCCACACAGAAGCTGCCAAGGTTTTATACGCTTTCGTCGGTTGATGGAGTGCAGCAAGTGGTTTTCCTGGATGATATTATTCGCCAGAACCTCGATCTGCTTTTTGCAGGCCAGGAAATAATTAGTGCCTACAGTATAAAATTCAACCGGGATGCCGGCATTAAGCTGGGAGATGATTATAGTGGTAAGCTGCTGGATAAGATAGAAAAACAACTTTCCAAAAGAGCCGAAGGCGCCCCTTCTCGCTTTCTTTACGAGAAGGGTATGCCGCAAAACCTGCAGCTGTTTATGGCATCCATGTTTGATGTAAGTGTATCAGATATGTTTGAAGGAAGCCGTTACCATAACCTCAGCGATCTGATGGGATTTCCATCTTTTGATAAAAGTCTTCAATATAAAAAGCAGCCGCCGGTGCTGTGCCCGCCCGTGGGCGATATTTTCATGGAGATAAGCAAGCGGGATATCCTCTTGCATTTGCCTTATCATTCTTACACACCCGTACTTACTTTTTTTAACCAGGCCGCCATTGATGCAGATGTAACGGAGATATTCATTAGCCTGTACAGGGTAGCCACAGAGTCTCATATAGTAAATGCATTAATTAGTGCTGCAAAAAATGGCAAGAAAGTTACGGCCATCATTGAGCTTAAAGCAAGGTTCGATGAGTCAAACAATATTAAGTGGAGCCGGGAAATGAAGAAGGCAGGTGTAAAGCTCATTTACAGTGAATCATATATTAAAGTGCATTCAAAAATTGCGTTGGTAAAAAAAAGCAATGCAGGTGTAGAATCTGCTTACGCCATCATAGCTACTGGCAATTTTAATGAA
The DNA here is from genome assembly GCA_038256495.1 of Chitinophagales bacterium. Lineage (GTDB taxonomy): Bacteria > Bacteroidota > Bacteroidia > Chitinophagales > Chitinophagaceae > Ferruginibacter. The sequence continues at coordinate 27,559 of JBBSKH010000039.1, read as the reverse complement.
AGCACCGCATCCTTTTATACCGATCACCTCCTGATGACCGCTAGCCAGCCCGTGTGCAAGGAACTTGGCCGGTTGTTTGCATTCCTATCCAGCAAGAAGGCTACTGTAAATAAAAAGGGGGAGCATTATAACGAGTTGTTTGTGTCTAAGTTTAACCTGGTGCAGGATTTTGAAAAACTCATTGACAGGGAAATTGAAAAAGCTAAAGCTGGTGAACCTGCACTTATCAGGATTAAAGTGAATAACCTGGAAGAGGAGTATTTTATCAGGTTATTGTATAAGGCTGCAGAAGCAGGCGTTACGATTAACCTGCTAATAAGAAGTATCTGCTGCCTTGTACCAACGCATGTGCCTGGTGGTTATATTACCGTAAAAAGAATTGTAGATAAATACCTGGAACATTCAAGGATCTTCATTTTCGGGTCTGGCAAAGATGCTACGGTTGCCATGGGTTCCTCAGACCTGATGACAAGAAATCTTCGGAGGCGTATTGAGGTTTGCCTGGATGTTAAGCAGGAATCCTGCAAGCAGCAGTTGACAGATTATTTTGATATGCAATGGTCAGACAATACAAAGGCGACGATTATGTTGGGTGAATTAGAGCACAGCATGCCAGCTAACGGAACAGGTTTGAATGCCCAACAATTAATTTACGAATATGTGCAACATTTAACATGCTAAAGGTTTACAGGCTTAACCATATTTTTACCGCATTAGCAAAATACCGCATGCGCAGAGTAGTGTACATCGCATTGTTCTGGACACTCATCAATGCATCAGTAACGGTGTTAAATACTACCAAGCCTACCGCACGCTCTCTCCTGTCTGTTTTTACAACCAGCGGACTTGTTTTCTTAATGAGCCTGATCATGGGCTATATGTTCGTTTTTACCCTGAAAGATATTTTTCGTAAAAAATCCGTGTTTGTAAATTTTATATTCAAATCGCTGATCGTGTTGGCGGCAGCATTGTTTATGAACTTCATTGTACAATTTGTGGCATTGCGGTTTATAGAAGGAGATTCTATTGAGACCGCCATGCAGAATTTTACCTCACGTACATTTAATATCTACTGGATATTAAAGAAGACACTTTTTTGGGTGATTCTTTTTGTAATAACACAATTTTACCTGGAGATAAGTGACAAGTATTCGCCGGGCGTATTCCTGGATGTGTTGCGGGGAAAATACATGGTGCCAAAAATGGAGGATCGCATCGTGATGTTTATAGACCTTAAAGATTCTACGCCAATTGCTGAGAACCTGGGACACCACAAGTACTTTCTCTTTATCCGGGATTTTATTTACAACGTATCTATGGCTATCATTGAATATAAAGGCGTAATTTACCAATACGTGGGAGATGAGGTGGTGGTTTCCTGGAGAGATACACCGGCTAATGTACAAGCATGTTTAGATGCGGTGATTCTGGCAAGAAAGAATATTCAAAAGAACAGCCAGGAGTTTAACCGGAAATATGATGTGATACCGGAGTTCCGGGTAGGGATACACGTTGGCGAAGTAACCGTGGGAGAAATTGGTATCATCAAAAAAGACCTGGCTATGACCGGCGATACCATGAACACCACAGCACGGATCAGAAGTGCGTGCAATGAACATATGGAAAAATTCATTATTTCTAAAGCCTTCAAAGAGAAAAGTGATCTCAAACACTTCCAGGTAAAAAGCCTTGGCCTTGTTGACCTGAAAGGCAAAGCGAAAGAAATAGAGCTATTCTCCCTTAAAATTTAGTTGCCAACATTCGCATGCAAAAGGTTAGAAAAAATATAGACTTCCTCGTAAACCATCTTAAGTTGCTGAGCCTGGAGGTTGGCTTTATTATGCTGGCGTTCCTGCTTTCGCTGGCAATGGTGGTGTTGCTGGTTAACGATGTAATTTTTCTTAAGAATGATGGATTTGATTTCAAAGTTTTTAAATGGCTTAACAACTATGTTTCTGATGGCAATACCCGGCTGATGGAGTTTGTTACCTTGTTTGGTTCGCAGTTTTTCCTGGTGCCTGCTTTCCTGATTATGATGTTTTATTTCTTTTTCATTAAGAAAGAAAAATGGCTGGGTATAAGAGTGGCAGCCGTTTCCTTCAGCAGCCTTGCCTTGATGTTCTCTTTAAAATATCTCTTTAAGCGGCCAAGACCGGCAGAACCACTATTAAGGGAAGCGTCGGGCCTTAGCTTTCCTAGTGGCCATGCCTTTATGAGCTTCTCATTTTTTGCATTGCTAATTTACATTATCTATAAAAGCAAAATCAACAACTGGTTCAAAGTAGTTTCAATTGCAGCTACATTCCTTGCTGTATTTATGGTGGGGCTTAGCCGTATTTACCTAAGGGTGCATTATGCCACCGATGTTATTGCAGGTTTTTGCATGGGCTTTATGTGGATCATAATTTCAATGGGTGTCCTGAATTATGTTGAGAAACAAAAGACAAGCTTGCCCCGGGTACAATGATTTTTTTTTCTGAATAAAAGGATTTGTGCACGCTTTCCAATAACTTTAAGGCCCAATTTAAAAACATGAAGCAATTTTTACTTTCCCTGTTATTATTAGGTGGCATAGCATATGGCCAAACCAAGCAGCCCCTTGATCATAGCGTATATGACAATTGGAAATCAGTTGGCGAACGCTACATAAGCAATGATGGCAATTACGTTGTGTATGCTATTAATGCCCAGGAAGGTGATGGAGCAATGCTGATCAGGAACCTGAACACCGGCTATGAGTTACAGGTAAACAGGGGTTACAACGCCGTAATAACTGAGGATAGCCGGTATGCTATTTTTAGAATAAAACCATCTTACGAGCAAACCCGGCAAGCAAAGATCAAAAAGAAAAAGCCGGATGACATGCCCAAAGATTCGCTTGCTATCATTACCCTTGGCCGTGATAGTGTAACGAAAGTAAGCAGGGTAAAATCATATAAAACCCCGGAAAAAGGATCGGGGTGGCTGGCGTACCTGATGGAAAAATCTGCACCAGACAGCGCTGTAAAAAAACGCCACGTGCCTGATAGTATTAAAGCCCGGGTAGATATGCTTACTAAGCTGGCTGATTCATTGATAAGGCGTTCACTAGATTCTATAAAAGGTAAAATAGAAAAAGAAGAAGTGATTGCAGCAGCAAAAAAAGCCGTAAAAGAAATTTATAAAAAAGCCGATGAATTAGAAATGCTACAGCTGGAAGATGCCGAAGGCGATGATGCGGCAAGTGCTGGCGGCGCAAAGGAGGGAACGGACCTTGTTTTGCAAAACCTGGGCAACAACAGCAGTATCACATTTAAACTGGTGGCTGATTACCAGTTTGATAAATTTGGTAAGCGGTTGCTTATAGAAACTACAAAGAACAAAAAGGACAGCAACAGTATAGGTATGCTGTTGTTGTATAATTTACAGGAAGGCAAAACAGATACTATCATGCGTGGGTTGAACGAAGCAGCTAATTTTAGTTTTGATGAAACGGGCAACCAACTGGCATTTGTTGCAGAGCGGGACAGCAGCAGCAAAGCACTACAAAAATTTTATAAGCTATGGTATTACCAGCAGGGTGCGGATTCAGCTGTGCTGGCAGCAGATAAAAATACACCGGGGATGCACCTGGGCAATACCGTGAGTGAAAATGGGAAAATTGAATTTAGTAAAGATGGCCAGAAATTATTTTTCCAGGTAGCGCCGGTGCAGCCGCCAAAGGACACAACGCTGGTAGATTTTGAACTGGCCAGGCTGGATGTTTGGCATTACAATGATGACTACCTGCAGCCGCAGCAACTGAAACAACTTCCCCGTGAACTAAAGAGAAGCTACACAACCGTGCTATTGCCGGGCAACAAAGAAGTGGTTCAGTTGGCAGATGCTGAAGTGGAGGACATCACCCTTGTTGATGAAGGCAATGCAGACTGGGTGTTGGGTGAAACTACGAGGGGCAACCGCATTTCGCTGCAGTGGGAAGGAAGGCAGGTAACCACCGCTTATATTATTAACACAAGAAATGGCCGGAAGACAAAGATCGACAATAAGAGCTATGGCAATTACAGCGCATCGCCCGATGGGCAATATGTTTACTGGTACGACCCAGCGGCAAAGCAATATTTTACTTTTAACGTTGATAACGGAACGACAAAGAACATTAGTTCAAAAATAACGGTACCATTATATGATACTGAAAATGATGTGCCCGATTATCCACGGCCGGCCGGCGTTATGGGCTGGATGAAGAACGATCAATATGTATTGATCCAGGACGAATACGATGCATGGTTGGTAGATCCTAATGCGCTGGAGCCACCGGTTAATATTACTAATAGCTATGGCAGAACCAACAAAATTGCTTTAGACTACGTAAAACTTGATAAAGAGCAACGCTTCTTTCAACCGGGTGAAAGTATTATGCTGAAAGGACAACAAAAACAAAACAAAGAAGCGGGATATTTCAGCACGGTGATTGACAAAAAAGCAAATCCCAAAAAAATAGGAATGGGGGCTTATGCCATCAACAGTATTATCAAAGCTGACGATGCAGCCGTGTATTTGGTGCAACAATCAACACCAGCAGCCTCAGAGTTGTACTATGGTAGTAATTTTGCCAATCTGCGCCAGATTACAACAGTTGCCGAACAGCAAAAAGATGTAAATTGGTTCAGCACAGAATTGGTGCGTTGGAAAATGTTTGACGGAAAAATGAGTGAGGGAATTTTGTTCAAACCAGAAAATTTTGATCCAAAAAAGAAGTACCCTGTTATATTTTATTTTTACGAACGTAATGCAGACGGTTTGTATAACTATCGTGCCCCTGCACCAAGTGCTTCCACCATTAATATTCCCTACTTCACCAGCAATGGCTACATTGTATTTGATCCCAATATTTATTATAAGGACGGGGAACCAGGCGAGAGTGCGTACAACAGTATAGTTAGTGCTGCAAAATATCTCTCAAAAATGCCGTGGGTTGATAGCACCCGCATGGCCATACAAGGCCAAAGTTGGGGAGGTTACCAGGTGGCGTACCTGGTAACAAGAACCAATATTTTTAGAGCTGCCGGTGCAGGAGCACCGGTAAGTAACATGACCAGTGCCTATGGAGGCATTCGCTGGGGATCGGGATTAAATCGCCAGTTCCAATACGAAAAATCCCAGAGCCGTATTGGTGCTACTCTTTGGGAACGCCCCGATTTATACATTAAAAATTCTCCCTTGTTTGCTGTACCAAAAATTAAAACACCATTACTGTTAATGCACAACGATGAAGATGGTGCAGTACCCTGGTACCAGGGAATTGAAATGTTTACCGCCATGAAGCGGCTGGGTAAAAAAGTATGGCTACTGCAATACAATGGCGAAGATCATAACCTGGTGCAGCGAAAAAACAGGAAAGACCTTTCTGTAAGACTGGCGCAGTTTTTTGATTATTACCTCAAAGATGCTCCACCGGCCCAATGGATAAAAGAAGGCCTGCCCGCTACAGAAAAAGGGCGTAGCTGGGGACTTGATTATTAGTTGCTGATAAAATTTTTCAAATAACAAAGGGGTTCAATTTTAGATATTGAACCCCTTTTTCTATATATTTTGCTGTTAACCTTTATTTGACCAATCTACTATAACGTGGGCTGCGGCCAGTACATTGCCGCAGTATTGTTGCAGGAAGTCTTCCGGCAGTTTTTCATGCAGCGGAATACTGTAACTGGCTGTTAATGCTTGTGCACCGTCAAAGTCAACATAGGATAGCCTGGCACTCAGTTCATCTTCGGGGCGGTTAAAATCGCTACCCGGTAAAATCGCTGCACCGGTTTCATCCAGCAATTTTTCGCAAAGCAGGGAACTATTGGTAATGCCCCTGGCTGAGAATTTATCGGCGAGTTCACTAAAATCCAGAAAGAGGTAAAATCCTCCCGTTGGTTCATTTACAGCAATGCCACCACGGCTAAGGATAGCCGCTGTTTCTTTGCCCAGTAATGCAAGTATGCGCCTTACATGCCATAAATAGTTTTCAATTTCTGCGCCACACAAAAATGCCTGGATGGCTGCGTATTGTATTGGAGCACTTACGGAAGTATAGGTTTCACTAGCTACTGCGGCCATTGCTTCCATTAGCCAATGCAGTCGGGAAGGAAAAGAAAAAGTACCCAGGCGCCATCCACCAGCGCCGCACCATTTGCTTAAACCGGAACTTATGATGGTTCCTTCGGGATAATATTTTGCAATAGATACATGCTTGCCCTCGTGGTGCAACTGGCCGTAAATTTCATCAGATAGTATATAGATGCCGTATTTTCTTGCCGTTTCGGCAAGAGCTTTTACATCGGCTTCGTTATAAGTGATACCATCAGGATTGCCGGGATAATTTAAAATAAGCAGGTAAGGCTTGCGGTTATGTTGCGCCTCGCAAAACTCTTCCAGTTGTGCCGGTAACAATCGCCATTTATTGGCCGGAAGGGTGTGTAAAATATGAATGGTGTTGCCGATTATTCGTGCCTGCGGCAGGTAAGAAACCCAGCTCGGGCTCGGAATAATTACTTCTCCCTCAAATACCATCTGCAGCAGGAATAATAATTCTTTTGATCCCGGCCCGATGATCACATTTTCTGCCAGTATATCTACCCCGTCTTTTTTACGGTGAAATGCAGCGACCGTTTTACGAAGTTCGGGCAGGCCTTGTACATGCAGGTAATCTTTCTGTGGCGCATGAAGGCGTAGGGAGTTCACCACGGGCTCGGGCACAGGAAAAGGCGACTGTCCCAGTCCGAGTTTATAAATATGTTTACCGGCTGCGGCCAGTTCTTTGCAATGCTGGTTTATCCTGAGCGTTGGCGACTCCTTAAGCCCGGCCACATTTGGATTAAGATGATGGTGATTTTTTTTGCCGCCTATCAGCTCGGTCTCACTCAAAGTTGTCCACCTGTAGTTTGTCAAGTTGCTCATGGAAGATGTTGTTTAATTCGTTTTCGAAAAAGAAATTTTCTTCGCCAAAGGCAGGCACCAGGTCATCGAGCCATATTGCTTCGGCATCATATTTTGCAAAGAAAGGTCTGGCAACCCAGTCGGGGTTTCTTCCTTGCAAAAAGCGAAGCGTAATGATCTTTTCACCTTTTACTTCACTTATGCCAAGCACCTGTACTTTACCTGGGGTTGCACTCATGCTTGGTCCCCTAACGGTACGGCACACACCGCTAACCTGTTGGTAGGCATGCTGAAAAATATGCCAGGCTTCCACCAATGGAACTTTAAAGTAATGTTGTGCACCTGTGTCTCTTGCTACAAACATGTAATAGGGAATGCAATTAAGGTTTACGAGTTTGCGCCATAGTTCTGCCCATGTGTCTGCATCGGCATTTATATTACGCATTATCGGCGACTGGCTCCTGATTTGTGCGCCGGTAGCCCTGATCCTTTTGATAGCCTCCTGCACCGCCGGAGTACTTAATTCAACCGGGTGGTTGAAATGCGCCATGATGGCAAGGTTTTTTCCATTATCAACGATGCGTTTAAAAGTAGCTAAAGTATCATCGGCGTCATCATCTGTTAAGAATTTGTAAGGCCAGTATCCCAGCGCCTTGGTGCCAATGCGAATGGTTTGCAGGTGAGGGATATCCGCTTCCAGTATGGCATCAATGTAAGAAGCAAATATTTTATTCTTCATGATCATAGGATCGCCACCGGTAAAGAGCAGGTCGGTAACTTCTGTGTGTTCCTGCAGGTATTTGATCAACAGCTCCGACTCCCGCATGCCAAACTTCCATTCATCCATGCCCACAAATTGTGGCCAGCGGAAACAGAAGCTGCAATAAGCGTGGCAGGTTTGTCCCTGGCTTGGAAAGAACAACACCGTCTCCCTGTATTTATGTTGCATGCCCGTAAGCCTTTGTCCTTCAATCATGGGAACGTTATGTTCTAACTGGCCGGCAGGATGTGGGTTTAATTCCATTCTTATTTCATGTGCAACCTTTTTAAGTTCGTCTTTTGAAGCACCACTATCCATGGCAGCTTTCATTTTATTATAATGTTTGGGTAATAACATTTCCTTGCGGGGAAAAGTAAGGGTAAAAATAGGGTCGTTGGGAACATTTTCCCAGTTGATCAATTCATCCACTACGTAGTTATTAGCTTTAAACGGAAGCACATGGCTCACCACGTCAATTGCCTCGATATCGTCCGCCGTAAGAACGGCGATTTGGGGAATCTGTTTGTAATTCTGTTGAGCAAAAGACCGGTACTTAACTTTGTTGTCAGTAAAAGTGTTTGTCATTCAATTTATTTAATAGTTAGAAAATAATCTATCATATGTATCTGAGATACGAACGGGTAGCAAAATGTATTTGCTGGCAGGGTGCAATCAATATAAAATATATAGTGGATACGATACTGGTAAATATACAAAAAAAACTGTTCCAACTTAGGGAAATAGAGTGTGTTAATGATACCTTGTGTTGTTTAAAATTGTGGCCTTGCAGCAGATGATCAAGTTGTTTATCAGGATATGAAACAGCTGAAAAAATCATAAAAATCTATGGAAAAAAATAATAAATACGGGGAATATATGATTGCAACCGTGGCGGATGTAAGTGGTATTACCCGGTTGCTGAATGAAGCTTACCGGGGAGAGCACTCGAAAAAAGGATGGACAACAGAGGCGCATTTAATTGCCGGCAACACCCGTACTAATGAAGAACAGGTGAGTGCACTAATACAAATGCCTGGAAGTGTTTTCCTGATTTTTAAAAACAATCAACAAGTTATAGAAGCCTGTGTAAACCTGCAGCAGCAGGGAGACATTATATACCTGGGTATGCTGGCAGTTGCGCCACTCCTCCAAAATTCAGGGCTGGGAAAAATGCTTTTGAGATCTGCAGAAACACATGCATTAACATTTGGTTGTGGCAGCATACTTATGACCGTGATTGCGGCCAGAACGGAATTAATAGCATGGTACCAGCGCCACGGCTATGAAGACACCGGCACCCGGAAGGAATTTGTTGAAGACAATATTTCTGGGAAGCATCTTGCCAAACTTGAATTTATGCTCTTGAAAAAAAGACTGGCAGCAACATAGGATGATGCTGTAAAGCCAATCTTATTCGTCGTCCTTTTGCATCATCACAGTACGTATAGGGAATGGAATATTAATACCTTCCTTATTATAACGGGCATGCAATCGCTTTATAAATTCATGCCTTACGAGGAACTGATCTGAATAAGTTTTTACCCTCATAAACGCTTTTAGGTTAATGCTGCTGTCGTCAAATGCGAAGTACCTGATGAAGGGTTCAAAATCTTTAACACCAGCTTCCATATCATTTAGAATTTTGCTGATCTCATCTTTGGTAACTGTTTCCACATGCTCCAGGTCGCTGTCGTAGCTAACACCAATTACCAGGTTGAAAGTTATTTCCATAACAGGCAGGTGATAGTTGCTTACGATCATGTCTGCCATCTTTGAATTTGGTATTATTACGATGTGATCAGATACAGCCCTGATGGTAGTATTGCGCCAGGTGATGTCAAGGATAAAACCTTCTTCACCTGAATCAAGTTTAATGTAATCGCCGGGGTTCATCTTTCCCGAAGTTATGATTTGCAAGCCGGCGAAGAGATTAGAAAGGGTAGGCTGCAATGCCAACGCTACTGCCAGGCCACCAACGCCGAGTGCGGTTAATAAAGGTGTGATAGAGATGCCTTGCGATTGAAGGATAACCAACAGACCCACACAGTACACAATGACTTTTACAATATTGCTTATAATGGAGGACGATGGTATCACAGTTTCAGATCCTGAAGTCTTTATCCGCAACATGCCGGAAATGATCCTTGCTGCAATGAGTGTTCCCGATAAGACATAGAAAATCATTAATCCATTTTCCAGCAAGGTATTGTATCGGTCATCCATAGATATCCGGCTGATACCGAGGTAAAGGCCAAGTGCTACAAACCAGGCAATCACCCAGCTGCTGATGGTTGCAATAATAAGGTCATCTGATTTAATTGAAGTTTTTGAAGCCAGTTTTGCAAAAATGGGGATTATCCATTTCCTTATAACCAGGCCTACTACGAAACCCGAAATAAGGAAAAACGATAATTGTAAAATATCATTTTGATTCATAATGCCTTTCTTCTTTTGTTTTACAATGCTGCAAATTTACCTCAATGCGATGGATTTACCTTTCAATACAGCCCTTAATATGGCGTTGTTGCTCACTTTTATGTTAATTCATGGTATATTTGGTTTGCTGATAACTTGACACCTGGATATGAAACCAACAAAAACAAAAGACCCTTCTGTTACTAACGCCATGGTTGAGCCACTAGTGCAATTATTAAATGGCATCACCCCGCAGCCCGAAGCCATCATTGAATATTTTAAAAAACATGTAAGAATCGTTTTCGTAAAAAGCGGGCAAATGTTATTGAAAGAGGGAGATGTGTGCGAAGACATTTATTTTGTAAGGAGCGGTGTTATCAGGGGGTTTATTAAAGAAGGAAAACGAGAGATCACTACCTGGATATCTTCTGACAATGAAATGGTGACCAGCATAACTAGCCTCGACCTGGCAATACCGGCTTTAGAAAATATTCAAGCTATTGAGAATAGTGAATTACTCGTGTTACCAAACAATTCTGTAACCTATATATACGAGCTATTCCCTGAATTCAATTTCACCGGCAGAAAAATTCTACAGCAATATTACCGTGATGCAGAAATGAGGGCATATATTATCAGGTTAAGCAATGCTGAAAATAAATACAAGTTTTTTCTTAAAAACTACAGCCATCTTTCCAACCGGGTACAATTACAATACATCGCTTCATTCCTGGGCATTTCCATTGAAACCCTGAGCAGGGTGCGAAAAAAAATATCTACCAGAGTTTAATGTTTTCGATTAGCCCGTATTAACCTTGCTCATTTGATTTTTGTCAAATAATGCCTGCTGTCTGCCTGTTATCATTTTTTTGTGGTTGAAAGTGTATAATTTTCATCGATTTTAATCTGCTAACAACTAAACCATCTTGCGTTTTGGAAAATTTTGAACCCAACAACTATCAGGAACAGGTGTTGGCATCTTTGCGAAGTAATTTTTCGTTTTCAACCAAACAGGTAAAAGATTTAGAGCTATTGACGAGGATACCAGCAAAGGGTGCTGCATTTAAGCAACTTGACCAGTGGATGACAAACGGCGATATTGAAAAGATACGCAGTTTTGATACAGCATATAGTGACGGGAGGGAAAGTGCCATTATCTTTTATGCAGTTCATTTCAACAATGTGATCGTACTGGCCAGCGTGGTTAATGTTAGCAACAGCGAAGTAGAACCGCAGGTTATTTCTTATAAAAGTTTATTAAAAGAAGTGGCAGAGTGATATGACAAGTGGGGCCTGACAAAAAAGAGCGCAGAATAAAAACTGCGCTCTCTTGTATCAGGATCTTTTGTATTTAAATAATTATTTCGAATCGGACGCTACTACTGTTTCTTCAACCTCGGCTTCATCTTCGGTAGTTTCTTCTTCAGCATTTACCTCTTCAGCATTTACCCCTTCAGCATTTTCCTCTGTACTGTGATTCACAATACATAATTGACAGTCGTTATTAAGCGAAAATTCCAACTGCTGGTTTGCAATAATTTTCCTGGTTACCTCATTTTCCAACAAAATATCACCAAGTTCTCTTGCTAGTGGGCTTAATTTTACCTGCGTATTGATCTTGCCATTGTTCACCTGAAGTTGGGTAAAGCTGAACTTTATCTTTCTTCCACCAGCAGCCCGGTCAAAGTCAGTATTGTTCATGCTCAGGTATTGTGTTTCGTTAGCTGAGCGTTTCAGGAGAATAGTAATTACAGGAAGATATTTTTTCCAGGTTTGTGAAAACATGATGCTAATTGTTTTGAATGGATAAAATGCATTGCTGTTGGATGGTTAATTACTTTCACTAAGGCGAACAAATTCTGCGCCGTTGAAAATACGTCCAAGGTTCAGGTCCTTGGTTTTTTCCCATTCCTCTGCTCTTGATAAAGGAACGATGCGCCAGAAGTTTTTCGACTTCAGCTCTTCATAATCGTTGTGTTTGATAAATAATCCTTTCAGCGTCGACCGCTGCTTAAAATGAATATTGACCTTCTGGTTTTTTTCGGTTTTGGTTTCAATAAATTTCTGAATCATTTCATTTGTCATGCGAAGATGGTGTTAAGTGAATGTAAACCTGTAATAAATAAGACCACGAAAACTGCCATAGCATGATACCATTTGCAATATGTTTGCTTATATTAAACAGGGTGATAAAATTTGAGTTGAATGCAGGAAAAGATTAGTGCAATGTGCAGGAACTATAAAATGCGTTTTTACTCAAATAACGAACCTTGTAAAGATAAGGTTTTTAACCCATTACTGCTCATTCTAGAGGGCCGTTACAGCAAATGACAGGTGAAAGCAGGAATATTAACAAACTCAAACTTATGCCCACACGTATCTAATAGTGTGATTGCTGCTGCTTTAGAGAGATACAAAAACAAAACAGCCATTAATGAAATTATTCATTGTGTTATTGTTAGCCGGGTTTGGAACTGTTGCAGTATTTACCAGTTTACAGCAAAAAACTGAAACAGCCCTGCCAATGACTTATGAGCCAATAGCATTGGTAGAACTATTTACATCTCAGGGTTGCTCTAGTTGCCCGCCGGCTGATAAGCTATTAGGTAAGATCATTGAATCGGGTGTTGCGGATAACAAGCATTTGTATGCTTTGTCTTTTCATGTAGATTATTGGAACAGGCTAGGCTGGAAAGACCCTTTCAGCAAACAGGCTTTTTCTGCCCGGCAGCAAAACTATGCTACCACATTCAAGTTGAACAGTACTTACACCCCGCAAGTGATTGTAAACGGGAGCATTGAATTTGTGGGATCAAATAGTGTTGCCATGGCAAGGGCACTAAAAAATGCGCTTGGCAAACCAGCCACCACACGGATATCTTCTTTGCAGGTTAAGTATGCTAACGCACAGGAAGTAATAATTAGCTATGCGCTTGAAGGAGACTTTGCAGGTAGCACGCTTCATGCTGCGGTAGTATGTAAAACCGCCACTACCAATGTACGAAGAGGTGAAAACGGCGGGCAGTTGCTTACCAATAATAGTATTGTGCGAACCTTTGTAAGCAATAAGGCAAATGCAAAAGGCGAGTTGCGGTTGCATATCGCAGACCTGGAAAAAAGCAATACCGAAATAGTATTGTTTGTACAACAGGACAATGGCCAAATTACAGGAGCCATAAAAACATCGCTACCCAATTAATGCAACAATTTAAAAAAAAGCCCGGCATTAAGCTGGACTGGTTAAGTATCGTTACATTTCTAATAGTTAAGAATCTTCATCTCCACCGCCCCTGTTGCCTCTTCTTAATAAAGAGAAATTTGAGTCGCCAAACTTGTAGGTAAATGCCAATCTTATATTCCTAACATTCCAACGCCTGAAGGAATTCTGGTAAAAGCGATCGGTGTCATAAATGGTACCCCATCTGCCTGTATTGAACACATCATTTACAGATAAACTTAACGAAGCTTTTTTCTTTTTGCCGAACTCTTTTTTGGCAGCAAGGTCGAGCGTGAACTCTGAAATGCTCTTACCCTGTGGATATACCCTGGGGGATTCGTAATCAGCTATCAACTGGAAACTCATATTATTGAACGCTTTAGATTTATTCGTTTCAATCTTATAATTACTGATCAGTTTCGCCTCATAATTCAATCCCCTGTTACTAAGGTCAAGGTTGTTCACCTTCGCATTAACGGTTCTGTATTGCAGGTTGAAGGTGGGAGTGATGTCGAACTTATTCCCTACTTTATGTTGCAGCGTTACTTCAAGACCATAGCGGTTAGTAGTGCTGGCATTTATAAAAGTATTCAAGATAGCATTCTGGTCTATGGCTGCATTGTTCAACTGCTGGAATTGTGCGGTGGTAATAGTATCACTATACCTTGTAATATCCCTGGGGTTGTTCCTGAAGTATAATACAGTTAACAGGTTACCTTTTTTGTAATTCTTACTGTAATTCAATTCATATGAGTTGATATATTCCGGCTGTAATTGAGGATTTCCCTGCTGCAGGTTCACAGGGTCATTAATATCAATAAAAGGATTTAGCTGCCAGAATCTTGGCCTGCGTATCCTTCTGGAATAGTTGAACTGCACTTCATCTTTCTCGCCAATTTTTTTTGTAACAAATAAACTGGGAAACAATGCATCCCAAATATTCCTGAGCTTGTTAGGGTATTCGTACCCGAACTTATATGCACTATCCACCAGTTCCCCATCAAATTTTGAATATTCTGTTCGCAGACCTAGCTGGTAAGAAAAGGTTTCTTTTTTATAAGAATAAGTGAAATAGGCTGCATTCACCCTTTCGGTGTAAGCGTAATTATTGCTTAGCGGCAGCCTTATATCCTGGCCGTTGTTGCGGGTAAACGCATCATAGAAACTTACAAACTCTGTGTTGTTGAATCGTACACCCGTTTCAAATTTGGTTGTTTCAGAAAGCGGGTGCATATAGTCGGCCTGTATGTTCCATTGCTTTTCATTGCTGCTGCCTTCATTAAATACGAGCGATGTAGGCCTGTACATCGTGCCATCGGGGTTGAAGAAAGCATTATCAATTTCGGTGTTATTGTCCCTTGTGCCATAGTTGTAAGTAATATCTGCGGTAAGCTCCTTACCATCGGTCGGGAAGTTGTGTTTGAAGTTGACCCCGGTGCTCCGTCTTTTAAATCTTGTATCACTTGCCGTATTACGGTCGCCCGTGTATTGCAACTGCTCTGCTGCATTAAGGAATTCCTGATCCTGGGTTTCTTCGTTTCCAAACTTACCTGAAAAAAAGCTTTGAGAAATGCCAATTGTATTCCTGTTATCTGCAAAAAAGTCTGCACCAAACCTAACTGAATTAAACCTCCTGCTGCGTTCGTTCAAAGAATATTGGTTGAAATAATCAGTAATTACATTTGCGTTTTTATTCTGCCGTAGTGTGCGGCCTTTAGCCCTGCCTCCCGATTGGTTGTGCCCGCCGGTGGCAAAAAAGTTGAATTTGCCCTGGCGAAGGTTCAGGTTTAGGTTAGAACTAAACTGCTTCGGCGTACCGCCACTCAGCGTTGCCAGCCCGTTTAAACCTACCCGCTTGTTTTTCTTTAAAACTACATTAATGATACCGCCAGAACTGGCAGCATCAAACTTTGCGGAAGGGTTGGTGATGAGCTCTATCTTATCAATCTGATCGGCAGGAATCTGGTCGAGTGTTAGAATGGTAGGGCGTCCGTCTACAAATATCTGCGGGCTGCTGTTTCTTAATTCAACATTCCCATCTATATCTACAGAAACCGAGGGGATATTTTTCATGATATCTACTGCGGTACCACCTGTTGCTACCAGGCTTTTGTCTACGTTAAAAACCTTCCGGTCAATACCCATTTGCAGGGCGGGCTGTGTAGAGGTTATAATCACCCGCTCCAATTGTTTGATCTTTTCCATTAGGCTCACGTTACCAATATCTTTGTTGAAGCCCATCATCACATTTTCGCCCAGCCTCACCATATCATCTTCGGGTTCAAAACCCAGCGCTGTAATGTACAACCTGAAGCTATCTGCTGCCGGTAGGTTTTCAAACTTAAATTCCCCGTTATTCTTGCTTAGCATGGCATCAATCAAAGTATCTTTTCCGGATGGGTATATCATATACAATTGAACAGAAGCAGCTTCAACGGGTTTGTTGGTTTTCTTTTCAACGAGTTTGCCATAAATGCTATTGGTGCGAATAACCAGCTTACCACCAGTTTCCACATCAGGCTGCAAATCTGGGTTTTGTGCAAAAACAACGGAATTAAGTAAAAATGCTGTAATTAAAATGGAGAGATGTTTCATGCTAAAATACCGGGGGAAAATTCCTTGTGGTTTTGTAATAACTAGTTAACCAAATGGATCCCATTATGTTTGAAATGTGCAAAAAAACACATTCATTATGAAGGAATTGCGCAAATATATTGTTTCATGTTGCGGAACCAAAATAAAGGGCTCCCGTCCATACATTCTAACAATACTCTAACAAAACGTTTACAAAAATATGGGTTGCCCAATTTTACCGGGATTTGTTAATATTTTGTTATTGTGATTTTATCACTTATATTTGCAACACTAAGTTGATTTCCAATCCTGATTAACCATCCCGTCATTGCCTCCAGATTTTTACGTCACCTAATCTGTTTCCTATACAGACCTGTATTATTTTATTAATTAAAAAAAATGTTGGTTATGAAGAAACTTAACTCCTCTACTTTAGTTGACACACTACAAGCGATTGGTATTATTACCGGGTTTTATGCATTGATGGCAATCGTGGCAATCATGGTTAAATAAGTGGAACTGAATGCAAAAAAATTACCGGGTGTTAACAGCACCCTTTTTTTATGCCCATAAACGAGCAAACTCCTTGCTCCACAAAAAAAGAATGCGACCACAATTTTTCCGTAGCTGATATTGCCCTATATTTATTGCAAAAAATTGCCCATCATGAAAAGTTTTGCTACGCTCTTTCTTGTTTTTATTAGTGTTGTTGTTTTTGCCGGTACAGCCGATACCGTGTCTATTTACAGCAATGCCATGCAAAAATCTTACAAGGCCGTTGTTGTTAAGCCTGATAATTATTCGAGCGTTAAGGAAGGTTTTGAAACGGTATATCTCCTGCATGGTCATTCAGGCAATTATAATAACTGGATAAGCCGTGTGCCCGAACTTAAAAAGTACGCTGACCATTTCCGTGTAATTATCGTGTGCCCCGATGGCAGTTTTGCAGGCTGGTATTTCGATAGCCCTATAATGAAGGAAATGCAGTTTGAAACCTATGTATCTAAAGAAGTACCTGCTTTTATAGAAGCCAACTATCGTACAAAAAAGAACCGCTATGCACGGGCCATCACCGGACTGAGTATGGGTGGCCATGGTGGCTTGTACCTTGGTTTTCGTCATGCAGATTATTTTGGAGCCTGTGGCAGTATGAGTGGTGCGCTTTTAATTGAAGGGATCACCGACAGCCGCTATGGTATCAGCAAATTATTGGGAGATACCAGCAATGCTGATGTATATAGGAAACATTCAATTATGCATGAAATGGAACATTATCCCAAAGATTCGTTAGCTGTGATCGTTGACTGCGGAACCGAAGACTTTATTATAGGCATGAGCAGGCTGGTACACAACCGCATGCTGGAGTTAAAAATACCGCATGATTATACTGAGCGGCCGGGAGGACATAACTGGAAGTATTGGTCAACAGCAGTAGAATACCAGCTCTTATTTTTCAGAAATTATTTTGACAGGAATGCAGGCAAGCAATAGGTGATAAAAAAAGCCGCTTATTTGCGTTTCTTCTGACCGCGGGTTTTAGGCTTGCCGTATTTTTGCATTAAACGATCCTTTTTCTTTATCACCACGTTCACTTTTTTATTACGCTCACTTTTTTCGTGAAAGGCATCACCATCGCTGGCTGATTTATGTGGCATCAGGGGTATGTTCCTCACAAACTGTTTTGGTATTTCATCATCTGTTAACTGTTCAGAAATCTCCAATGTTTCCGGCAATGGAATTACCGGCACTTTAAAGTGCATGAGCGTCTCAATATCCTGCAGCAGGGGTTTCTCTTTTTCGGTAACGAAGCTTAAAGCAATTCCTTTTTTATCGGCACGGCCCGTACGGCCAATCCTATGAATATAATGCTCAGGAACTTCCGGTACGTCAAAATTTAGAACGTGTGTTACCTCGGCAATATCTATTCCCCTTGCAACAATATCGGTGGCAATTACAAAACGGAAAACACCATCTTTAAACTGTTTAACAGTATTAAAACGATGATTCTGTTCTTTATTAGAATGTATCACACCCACTTCACCGGGAAATTCCTGTTCCAGTTGTTCGTATAATAGATCTGCCAGTTTTTTGGTGGCCACAAACACCAACAGCTTCGTCATATCCTGATCGCTCCTCAGCAGCAACTGCAGCAGGTTTACCTTTGTATAAAAGTTGGGCACTTCGTAGCAGGCCTGTTCAATATTTTCTACAGGAGTTCCGGTAGGTGCCGCTTCCACTTTTTCAGGATTATTAAAGAAAGTTTCCATTAGCTTCTCCACATCAGGAGTAATGGTAGCAGAAAAAAGAAGGTTCTGCCGCTTTTCCGGAAGCAGGTCAAGTATATTGGTAATCTGTGTGCGAAAGCCAAGGTTGAGCATCTCATCCATCTCGTCGATCACAAGGCGTTTAAGACTCTTCAATTTAAAAGCGCCGTTCATGGCAAGGTCATATAACCTGCCTGGTGTACCCACCAGGAAATCAACACCGTTTTGTACGGCAAGCCGTTGGGTATTGATGTTAACACCACCATAAACGCCTACAGCCACCACGCTCATGTAAGGAGTAAGCGAATTGATAACTTCCACCACCTGTGTTACCAGCTCCCTTGTGGGTACCAGTATTACTACCTGCGGAGCTTTATCCTTAGTAAACTTCCAGAGCCGGAGGCAGGGCAGAAGGTAGGCCAGCGTTTTACCGGTACCGGTTTGTGCAATACCACAAACATCCCTGCCCGACATAACGGTAGAAAATACCCGCTGCTGTATAGGCGTGGGTGCATCATAACCAAGATCGGCAAGGGCATTTTTTAACGGGGTATTTAAATTAAGATCATTAAAAGTCATAACATTAAAATGCTGCATGGCAAAGGGCGCAAGGTACGCAGAATTGCCGGGTTACTTTACCCAATATTATTATGCTTTTTTTACAGCAAACATCTTGCTGGTAAGCTTCTTGTCATGGTCATAAATATCATCGGCAAAATGCAAGAGGCCTTCATCATCCACCCATGAAGTGTAATAAGTAATAAGCACATGTACCGGTTTATCAAGCTTTACGTATTTTTCTTCGCCGCTATTCATTGCGCCATTGATTTTTTCTGTTGTCCAGGTCTTGTCGTCCTTTAAGAGGTATTCAGCCATTTTCTGGGGCTCACTCAGCCTGATACAACCGTGACTATAGGCCCTTTTATCTTTTTTAAATAAAGATTTGGCAGGTGTATCATGAAAATAAATATTAAAACTATTGGGGAACAAAAATTTCACTTTGCCCAATGAATTGCCTTCACCCGGCAATTGCCTGATAACAGGAAGATCACCTTCGTTGCTAACCATTTCCATATTGTGCGATGCAAGGTAATTGGAGTTCTTTGCCATGGCCGGCATTATTTCATTCTTTACAATACTTGAGGGCAGATTCCAGTATGGACTGAAGACGATTTGATTCAGATCGCCGGTAAACATCATTGTGTTATGACCATCTTTACCTACCACCACTCCCATATCAAAAACTTTTTTAGTGCCGTCTTTTACATGCAGAATAAATTCAGGAATATTAACCACTATCATCTGGCCTTTTGGTTCTTCTACCATCCATTGCATACGCCCCATGTTCAGCAGCAGTTGTTTGATGCGTTCTTCCACGGGTACATTCATATCTTTTACCAACTGCGCATCCACTACACCGGTAGGCTTATAACCATGGCGCACCTGGAAACGGCTGATGCCTTTCTCCAGGCCTTCATCAAAAATAATCGTACTATCAACGGGCATATCACCTGTAAGTTCCAACCGCTTTTTTAAGACCTTTAGCTCTGGTGATTGTGCGCCTTTCTTCATACCTGCTACCGAAGCCGGCACAGAGGGCCAGCCACCTTTCTGGGCAATATCATAATACTGCTTCAATGCGGTTTTTAAACCTTTATAATTTGAATTTACATCTTCGTAGTACTTACCGTTCTTATGTGTTTTTGTAATCAACGAATCGGCCAGGTATAACGGATCTACCTTCATCCTCGGAATGAACCGCTCCATTTCTTTACGCTTGATGTAACCATCTGCTATATTAGTTCGGGCATAAGTAATAAAATGTTGTGTCAGCGTCATCTCAGTATTTAAAAGTTCTTTATCAGCTTTATTGATGCTGAGAGAATCCTGCATCACCATCCCATCCATTTTTTTCTGGAGTGCTTTATCATATAATGCCGAATCGTTTGCATAATTAGTCTGGTAGTTGTGCAGGTTCCAGAAACCACGGGCCTGTTCGGTGAGACCATCAGAAGAAAACCATGCATACTGATAGTTCCTGGCATTGTAGAAGCTGGTAAGCCTGCGGGCGATGGAGTCGGGCAATTGGTTGGACTGTATAAAATTTACCAGTGCCATACTGTCAAAGAAAAGATCGCTGTAAGCGTTTTCCTTTGTAATACTAAGGTCTCTCTTAGTCATTTTTTTTTCTGTCTTTTTGCTTTCCTTTTCCTGGTCTTTACAGGAAATTAGCATTGTGGTAAACATGCCAATGGCTAGGATCATTTTTTTCATGAAATGCCCACTGCAAAAGTTATGCCCCCATTTTTTTTAAAAGCTTACCTGCCAATGTGGAAATTTATTTCGAAGATGATCCCCGCTATATGATAACAATCCTACTTATATACTTAAGCCGATGCAAACAATTATCTTTGACTACATCACACATGCAGAATCTCGTTAATAACATGCGCACCGTACAGGTTACCAGGTACATCACCCCGTTAAGAGAAGGCGGTTCTTTGCCGGCTCTTGCCGAGGCGGACGATGGCTTTATGTATGTATTAAAATTTAAAGGGGCAGGGCAGGGTGCCAAGGCGTTGATAGCAGACCTGGTGGGTGCCGAACTGGCCAGGCTGGCAGGCTTAAAGGTACCCGAGCTGGTGTTTGCCCACCTGGATGAAGCTTTCGGAAGAACAGAGCCAGACGAAGAAATACAGGACCTGCTGCGGGCAAGCGAAGGGATCAACCTGGGTGTTCATTACCTTGGAGGTTCCATTAGTTATGACCCTGCCGTGAGCAAAGTAGATAGCTTGCTTGCTTCTACCATCGTTTGGCTAGATGCCTTTATTACCAACGTAGACAGAACCGCACGCAATACCAATATGCTAAGCTGGCACCAGGAACTCTGGCTGATAGATTTCGGCGCTTCACTTTATTTTCACCATGCATGGGATAACTGGCAGGAGCATTCGTTAAAACCATTTCTCGCCATTAAGGAACATGTATTGCTGGCATTTGCAGATGAAGTGGAGGAGGTTAGTAAAAATATGCAGACAATTTTCAACAAAGACAATTTTACCAGCATCCTGGAATTGGTGCCCGATAACTGGCTGCAGCAATTTGATGAAGATGCCGATGTGGTGGCAAAGAGAAAAGTATATGTAGATTTTTTAATGAGCAGGTTACAGCATGCAGATATATTTGTAAACGAAATTCACAATGCAAGAAAAGCACTTATATGAATATGCCATCGTGAGGATTGTGCCTCGTGTAGAACGGGAAGAATTTCTCAATATCGGTGTAATTCTTTATTGCAGGAAGCCAGCTTTTCTGCAAACCGTTTCGTGTATTGACGAAAAGCGGCTGCTGTTATTGTACCCGGCAGTTGCACTTGCCGAAGTAAAAGCGCACCTGCAGGCATTTATCGATATAAGCGATGGAAAGTCCACAGCGGGCCCTATAGCACAGCTTGATATGGCTTCCCGTTTCCGTTGGCTCACCGCCAAAAGAAGTACGATACTGCAAACATCGGGTGTACATCCCGGCCTTTGCAATCATCCCGAAGAAGCAATAAAAAAATTACAAGAGCAATTGGTAGATTGTTAAACAGGGAAAACTAATTCTTCATTTCCTGCGCCCATGCATCCCTGTCATCAGGACTCATTTTCCAGGGAGCAAAATTTGTTTCAATATTGCTAAACATAGCATTCCATTCCTGTGGGGCATTGCTTTCTTCCATTACCAGACTGCGGCGCAATTCCAGTATTATATCCAGGGGATTGATGCTTATCGGGCATTCCTGCACACAGGCGTTGCAGGTAGTGCAGGCCCTTAATTCTTCTGTAGTAATGTAATCATGCAACAAAGTTTTGCCATCGGCTTCAAAAGATCCTTTGGTTTTTATTTGCCTGCCCACTTCTTCCAGGCGGTCACGGGTATCCATCATGATTTTTCGTGGGCTAAGTAATTTGCCGGTTTGGGTGGCGGGGCAGGCGGCAGAGCACCTGCCACATTCCGTGCAACTATATGCATCCAGCAGGCTTTTCCAGCTAAGGTCCTGCACATCTTTTGCACCAAACTGCATAGCAGCCGCATCGCCTGTAGGCGCCAGTTCAGGCTGCATCATGTAAGTAACTTCATTTTGTACAGCAGGCATGTTTTCCATTTCGCCATCGGGGTCTAACCTTGTATAATATGCATTGGGGAAGGCCAGTAAAATATGCAAATGCTTGCTGTAGGGCAAGTAATTCAGGAATGCAAATATGCCTATGATATGCAACCACCAGGCAATGCGTTCCATAAGCACCAGGTTAGCTGATTCAAAATTTAAAAACAAGGGGGCGATAGAACCTGATACGATGAAGTCGCCGGTATTCCTGTAATGTTCGGCTTCGTAACCCTGCAACTGTAAGGCACGATCGGTGCTGTTCATTAGGAGGAAAAGGCTCATCAATACGATCTCTACAATCAGGATATAATTGGCATCGCTTTTCGGCCAGCCCACCAGGTCTTTGCCGAGGAATCTTCTGATTTTTAGAATGTTTCTACGCACCAGGAAAATAACGCAGGCAACGATTACACCGAAGGCCAGCAATTCAAAACCATTGATAAGGAAAGTATACAAGCCACCAAGCGAACCAAGAAAAAGGCGATGGGTGCCCAGGATGCCATCCAGCACAATTTCCAGTACTTCTATATTGATGATCACAAAGCCGAGGTACACCACCAGGTGCAACACCGCCACCAGCGGGTTCCTGAACATTTTTTTCTGCCCGAATGCCAGCAGCAACACATTCTTCCAGCGCTCTGCTTTATTATCACTAAGATCTTTGTCTCTACCGAGCAATATATTGGCCCTAATGCGACCGGCATTTTTTGCAAAAAGAAAAATGGAAAATCCGGCGAGCAGTAAAAAAGCAGCTTGTTGAACGTACATCATCTTGATAAAAAATTAAAAAGCTAAGTTAAAGGATTTCTGTTGCTATCTGCGCTATTGTGCAAGGCTTCATTCGTATTTTTGCAGGGCGGGTATGCTACAAACAAAAATACTTATCTTCAAAAAATTATGATACTAAGCAAGGCAATAGCCGAAAAAAAACTTAAAAGGATGGCTATGGAAGTAGCAGAGCAGAACCACGATAAGGAAAAGCTCGTGCTGCTTGGTATAAAAGAGAACGGGATCGTAATTGCCCGCATCATTGCCGGCTTTTTGAAAGAAGTGTTTGCAGGCAGCATTGTAGTTGTTGCTTTATCGCTTGATAAAAAAAATCCCGGTGAAATTACCCTGCACGACCAGGTAGATTTTAACGGCGTTACTGTATTGCTCATAGACGATGTAGCTAATAGCGGCAGAACAATGTTGTATGCATTGAAGCCGCTGCTGCAGCAATTGCCTGCATCTATTCAAACCCTTGCATTGGTAGAACGCACCCACAAATTATTTCCTGTAGAAGTGAATTATATCGGCCACTCAGTATCTACTACCAAAGATGAAATGATAGTGGTGAAAGTGAGTGACGGCGAAGTGGAAGGTGCCTACCTGCAATAAAACGGAACATATATAAACCTATTTTCTTTTGATTTAAATTTTATATTATGAAGTTGACCAGATTAATTGCCATTGGATTTTTAATGATGATTGCACAAGCAGTTCATGCTGATGAAGGCATGTGGCTGCCGCAGTTATTAAGCAAACTGAATGAAGACCGCATGAAGAGCCTCGGCATGAAGATAAGTGCGGCAGATATTTACAGTATCAACAAAGGCAGTCTTAAAGATGCCGTAGTTAGTTTTGGTGGTTTCTGTACCGCCGATGTGATATCGTCAAAAGGCTTGCTGCTCACCAACCACCATTGTGGTTTTGATGCCATACAGAACCATAGCAGTATAGAAAAAAATTATATAAGGGATGGTTTCTGGGCCAAGGATTACGGCCAGGAGATACCAAACAGCGGGCTGTTCGTAACTTTTATTGTGCGGATAGATGATGTAAGTGCAGCCGCACTAAAAGGTGTAACAGGTTTAATGAATGAGCGGGAGCGGCAAAGCCTGATAGATAAAAATTTGCTGGCAGTAAGGGCTTCGGTAAAAAAAGAAGAGGGGCAGGATGTATTTACCCGTGGCTTTTTTGAAGGCAACCAGTATTATCTTTTTGTAACAGAAACTTTTCGTGACATAAGGCTGGTAGGCGCACCACCTAGCAGCATTGGCAATTTTGGAAAAGATACCGATAACTGGGTTTGGCCACGCCACACCGGCGATTTTTCTATGTTTAGAATCTATGCATCTAAAAATAATACTGCGGCAAATTATTCGCCAGAGAATGTGCCTTACACACCAAAGCGTTCGCTCAACATTTCTCTAGACGGAGTATCGAAGGGCGACTTTACGATGGTATTTGGTTTCCCCGGCCGCACTTCAGAATACCTGCACAGCGCAGCGGTAGAACAGATTCGCACGGTGAATGACCCGGCAAAAATTGCTATCAGGGATAAGGCATTAAACATCATTGATGGGTTTATGCGCAAGGATGAGCAGATCAAGATACAGTATGCATCAAAGTATGCAAGCATACAGAATGCTTATAAGAAATGGCAGGGCGAAGTGTTGGGGCTTACCCGTACAGATGCAGTTGGTAAAAAGAAAGCCTATGAAAATGAGTTCCAGAAAAGAGTAACGGCAGATGCTGCCATGAATGCAAAATATGGTACACTCTTAAACGACCTGGCAAAACAATATGCCGTGTTTGAACCCTTTGGCCTTGCAAGGGATTATTATACCGAGATAGTTAGTAAGATTGAACTGCTGGGGATAGCTTCCCAGTTAAACGCATTGGTAAGCACTTATGAAAAAAATGGGGAAAAAGGTTATGAAGAAAGGCTCAAATCAATACAGCCAAATTTGCTGGGCATGATGGGAGAGTACAGTGCTACGGTTGATAAGAAACTGTTTGAATCATTGATGCAGGTATATGCCACGGCACAACCGGCAAATTATGTTTCGCCGCTGTTAACGAACTGGCTGGCGGCTGCCGGCAATAACTACGAAGCGCTGACGCAACAAATTTTTGCCGACGGAACGTTGTATGATGAAGCGGCACTGGCACAACTGATGAAACAGCCGCCGGCAGAAGCAGTGAAGCAAATAAAAACATTTAAGGCGGTGCAGTTAATAGCCAATATGCAGGATACTTACCAGGAGCAAGTGCAGGGGCCATCTGCGGATATACAGCAAACGCTTGCGGCTTTGCAGCGTACTTATATGCAGGCGCAACTGGAGGTTATGAAAGAAAAGAAATTTTATCCTGATGCCAACAGCACCATGAGGGTGGCATATGGCAAGGTAGATGGTTACCGGGCAAGAGATGCGGTGCAGTACAATTATCAAACGCACCTTGATGGGGTGATGCAGAAATATATTCCCGGCGATTATGAATTTGATGTGCCGGAAAAGCTGCGGGAATTATATGCTAAGAAAGATTACGGTGTGTATGGAGAAAACGGTACCATGCCGGTATGTTTTATAGCCACCAACCACACTACGGGTGGCAACAGCGGCAGCCCGGCACTAGATGCTTATGGTAATTTGATCGGCCTCAATTTTGACCGTGCCTGGGAAGGCACCATGAGCGATATTTACTACGATGCTTCCATTTGCAGAAATATTATGGTAGACATTCGCTATGTGCTTTTTATTGTAGATAAGTTTGCCGATGCAGGCAGATTGGTTAAAGAAATGAATCTGGTGCATCCGAAGAAGAAAAAGTAGTAAACAAATTGGATTAGGGTTTGTACCCTTAGTTATAAGACTGGAGGTTGAATGATTATTTGCAGCAATAGCATAAATCATTCAGCCTCTTTTTATTTACTGTGTCCAACTTTTAGGAACACCGGATAATTTCAATCGTTGTCTGGCAAGGCTGTCAAGCCAATTGCTGCTAATCCTATCAAGAATAAAACCCAATGGTCTTTTTCCTCGTGCAGCTTCCGCTCGTCTATTACTCGCAAGCGAGTCAATTTTTATTAAATCATTGTCAATGTCTGTTAAACTGTCGATGAGTGTATAATCAGACTCAGTTAAAATTACCTCAGCAAAGCCGCTATGATCAGAGCGAAGGATTTCCTTAATAGCCTCCGAATTGTTGTAGCTCTTAGCAAGTATTTTTCGGAAGTATGTCAATTTGAACTGGTCAATGTAAATGGTTTTATACATTTTCTTTTGTGTTGAAGAATAATCGGTGCTTTTACATTTTAGTCCAGCAAACGAAACGAGGAAAAAAATAATAAAAAGTATTGTATTCTTTGTCATCATTAAGGGTTGTAAAAAAATGTCTGTCAACTTCACACCAGTTATTAAATTTCGCAGGTCTATTCAGGCCTTTGTCTTTCTTCTGTTACAGGTTAAATCTACGCATGCAATATTACAACGGCAAATTAATAAAATATTTGATGGAACAAATAGCCCGGGAAAATATTTACATGGTATGTTAAACGAACGAGCTTACAGTCACCCCAACATACATAGGATTTCGTGAAAACTTGTAAAGTCCAGTTACTACTAATCGCTTTGTCGGGTCAGCGGGAGAAATGGTTCCCCCTCCATTAACTGCGAAACTTATAATACAAGTCAACATAATTACGAAACCAATTACGAATTCAATTGCTCCCAAAAAATGATAAACTGTCAAGGGTTGAGTAAATGAGTTTTTTACTTTGTCTCCTAAAATAAAAAATGGTATCAGTCCTGCAACAATTCCAGGTTGTAAGATTGTGAAAAACAAATTTCGGAAGAGCAATGATAGCATTATTCAGATGGTCAGGTTAATTTTTACAGTAGGTTCAAAGTTAGCGGTTGCCCAGGACAATACTTTTTCCACAGTAAGGACAAATTATGCTGTCAAAATTTTGCCCCTGATCCACAACTCCCATCTCTTCTTCCATCCCATATAAATAGAATTACAAGATCTTTTTAAATTACTTCGTAGAAAATTAGATATTCTCGAACAATTTTAACCCGAACATTGTCATTCAGTCTGTCTGCCAATATTGGGTCTTCTGGCTAAATCCCTGATTGACGAGATAAACAGTTTATTTAGTTTTAAACTGAAAACTTTTGATTTATTGTTGTCAATCCAAAATTGGAGAATGTGCTGTCTTTCAATATTAGCTTTTTCGGTCCAAACTATTTGGTAAGCCATTCTTGAATTTGTTTGTTAGCTTCTTTTTCTAATAACAGCTTCCCAGTTTTATATTCATCTTTTCCTTCCAATATGCTGGCTTTTTGTTTTGAATTTAATTTGAAAATACCCTTATCTAATTCGAAATCTACAATCCGATTGATTTCTTCGATAATATGACTTTCTTCTAGTTGAGTTATCTTTCTAATTAAATCAATTTTTAAATTGGCTGTGGTCATTTATTATGGTGTTTTAGTGTTTCGAAG
>JBBSKH010000038.1:0-29696 GCA_038256495.1 Chitinophagales bacterium | reverse complement strand
TTACTATTTTTGAAGAGGAAGGTGAGAACAGCAGGGAATCAGTTTTTGAGATACAGGGAACTGCCAGCGCAAACGTACCCACCAATAACGGCATACAATACACACAGGTACAAAGTGTACGTGGGTCCGGCATCTGGAACCTTGGCTGGGGCTTTAACTCACCAAGCGATATTCTTGCAAATGCGTATGAAGCCAATGATCCCCGCAGGGCACGTACCATTTTATTTACCAGCACACCCACCACACCAGGCCTTACTATCTATGGCGAGGTTACACCGGTTGGTTTACCAAACCCACGTTACAACCAAAAAGTGTACACCAAGGCAGCCAAAAGGTCTGCCGTAGGAAGTAACTCAGGCTGGTGGATGAACGTAAGGATTTTACGTTATGCTGATGTAGTGTTAATGTATGCAGAAGCTGCAAACGAAGTTGGTGGTGTTGCCAACATTGCCAGCGCACAAGCGGCATTAAATTCTGTTAGGGCAAGGGCCAGAATGGGCGCACCCGCCGGCACATTACCAGACATCATTACCACCGATCAGGCAATTTTAAGAGATGCGATACGCAACGAAAGAAGGATTGAATTGGCTATGGAGCATGATCGCTTTTTTGATTTGGTTCGCTGGGGTACTGCCACTACGGTTTTGCAGGCTGCAGGTAAAACAAATTTCAACCCCGGTCGGGATGTATTGTTGCCTATACCGCAGCAACAGATTGACCTGAGTGCAGGTGTATTAACACAAAACCCCGGTTATTAAAATTGTAAACTTTAAAATATTTAACTATGATTTTTCTACAAAAATATAAGTTCAGCACCTGGCTTTTGGCCATTGTGCTGGCAGCGGGGTTTAGTTCTTGTAAAAAAGATGGCAACCCCAACAACCTGCCGCCTGTGTCTCCAGCTGATTATGATGGTAAGATTGATGGCTTTAGCAGTTCCGACGAGATCTTTCCGAAGAACCTGGTGGCCTACTGGTCTTTCGATGATACCAAGAATGAATTGAAAAGCGGGAAATCTCCCACGCAAACTGCCAATGATGCTTTCATCAGTGGCGGTGTAAGAGGCAAAGCCATCAGCCTGAATGCCGGCTATTTGTATTATGCCAGCCAGTTCAATGCTTTTAAAACAGATTCCTTAAAAAGCTTTACTATAAGCCAATGGATTCAAATCTTAAACAATGGTTCTAAAAAAACCATGATATTCCAGATTGCAAGACCCGGCATGTTCCAGGGCAATCTTGATTTCATTTTGCTAACAAATATAAATCCCGCTACCAATACTGACTACGTTAGGATAAATCCTGCGTTTGCTACCGTAGGTGGCGGCAGGCAGGATAATATAAATGCTTTTGGTGCTTCGAATACTTCCCCACAAATCGGTGCTTCAAAATGGATTCATTTAGTATTAACCTACGACGGAGCAACCGGTGTATTTAATATATGGGGCAATGGGGTCAAGATCGGCAATTATCCCAACAGGGGTGTAGGTAATAACCTGTTCAAATCGTGGGAGCCAAATGAAGTGATCATTGGAGGTAATTACAATACGATACCAGGTCAATCTGTAAGCGGCGATGTAAGCTTTGCTGCTATGACGGGTTCTATTGATGAGATAAGGGTTTACAATATTAATTTACCAGACGCATTCATCAACGCCTTATACAAATTGGGAGTGGCCAATAAATAAAGCTACAACAACACACAGGTAGCAAAAAACTACCTGTGTGTTTATTTTTCATTGCTGCAGATACAGTTTTCCTGCATAAATAAAAGGGGATTCCCCTGTATTATCTTTATGAAGCACTATGTGATCATATTGTCGATAGCCCCATTTCTTTTTTTTGCTTCCTGCAAAAAATCTGCTGACCCCGGGCCTATTACCCCGCCGCCCACGCCAGCCAACTTTACGCTGAACAGTACCAATATTAATGGCCTGTTAAAAGGAACCACCTATTACAATGTAAACACTGGTCCCGCTATAAAATTCAATTTCAAGAACGCTATTAACCGCAGCACTACTGCCAATGCTTTTTCTTTTAGGGAGAAAACAGGCGCAGCGGTTAGTTTTAGCACGAGCTACGAAAACAACGACAGTACGGTGGTTATTACCGCATCAGCTCCTTTACAAAATATCAGTCAATACCTTGTAAGTGTTTCCACCGCATTAAAATCTACAGCTGGCGGCAGTTTGCAACAGGGTTTTGATCTTCCTTTTGTAACCCGGATAGATTCCTCCCGGAAATTTCCTGCACTTACAGACAACCAATTGCTTGATAAAGTGCAGCAACAAACCTTTAAATATTTCTGGGACTTTGGCCATCCCGTAAGCGGACTGGCAAGAGAACGAAATACCAGCGGCGAAACTGTTACATCAGGCGGCAGTGGTTTTGGTGTAATGTCCATTGTAACTGGTATTAGCCGCAATTTTATTACAAGAGCACAGGGATTAACCCGCATGCAAACTATTGTGGGCTTTTTAAAAAATACAGCTCAAACTTTTCATGGTGCCTTTCCGCATTGGCTGAATGGTACCACGGGTGCAGTAATTCCCTTCAGCCAAAAAGATAATGGCGGCGACCTGGTGGAAACCTCCTTCCTGGTGCAGGGACTTCTTACCGCAAGGCAGTATTTTAATGATGCCGGCACAGCCGAATCAACTTTAAGAAACGATATCAATACCATTGTAAATCGGGTAGAATGGAATTGGTTTCGCAATGGCAACCAGGATATTTTATTCTGGCACTGGAGTCCAAACTACAATTGGGAAATCAACCTGCCCATCCGTGGCTGGAACGAGAGCCTTATTACTTATGTGCTTGCTGCATCTTCTACCACGCATTCCGTTCCTTTATCCGTTTATACTAACGGCTGGAAAGGCAGCAGCAGTTTCATTAACGGCAACAGCTACTATGGCTACCAGCTTCCGCTTGGCCCTGCTCTAGGCGGCCCTTTATTTTTTGAGCACTATTCTTTTATGGGCATTAACCCCAACGGGTTATCAGATCCTTCTGCTAATTATAAAACACAAACCACCAATCATACATTAATCAATTACAATTATTGTGTAGCCAACCCCAAAGGATTCTATGGCTACAGCGATTCCGTTTGGGGGCTCACCGCAAGCGATATCCAGGGTGGCTACACCGCCAGTTCTCCCAATAACGACCGTGGCTTTATTGCACCAACGGCCGCATTGGCATCCATGCCATACGCACCTGCGCAATCAATGGCTGCGCTGAAATTTTATTACTATGTGCTGGGCGATAAGTTATTTAAGGAGTATGGATTCGTTGATGCTTTTTCGTTGCATGATACCTGGTTTGCCACGTCTTTCCTGGCCATTGACCAGGGACCCATCATTTGTATGATAGAAAATTACCGCAGCGGACTACTCTGGAATTTATTTACCAGTTGCCCCGAGGTAAAAACAGGAATGCGGCAACTTGGTTTCGCAGCACCTTACCTGTAACTTAAAAATTAAAAAACATGATGAGGCTAAAATCACTACACTTTATCATCTACCTGCTGCTGATTGGAATCAGCTACAATAGCTGCAGTTCAGGTAAGTATGTTACTGCACCGAAAAACCTTATTACTGCCAGCAGCAATATTGCTGTAGAAGACACGGCTCTTTTTCGCATGGTGCAACAACGAACCTTCCAGTATTTCTGGGACGGGGCAGAACCTGTCAGCGGATTGGCAAGAGAACGTTTTCATACAGACAATATTTATCCAAGCAATGATAAGAACATTGTTACCAGTGGTGGTGGCGGCTTTGGCGTTATGGCCCTTCTTGTAGGAATTGAAAGAGGCTTCATTACCAGGGAGCAGGGTATTGAACGTTTTGAAAAGATTCTAAAGTTCCTGGAAACCGCTGATCGTTTTCATGGTGCATGGCCCCATTGGTGGAATGGTGAAACAGGCAAAGTAAAACCTTTCAGCAAAAATGATGATGGCGGCGACCTGGTAGAATCTTCGTTTATGGTACAGGGCCTGCTTTGTATGCGCCAATATTTTAAAGATGGCAATGAAAAAGAAAAAGCCATTGCCGCCAGGGCTGATAAACTTTGGAAAGAAGTAGAGTTTGACTGGTACCGAAATGGCCAGAATGTGTTGTACTGGCACTGGAGCCCGAACAATGGTTGGAAAATGAACTTCCCCGTGCATGGCTATAATGAATGTTTGATCATGTATGTGCTGGCGGCTTCTTCCCCAACGCATGGCGTACCTGCCGTAGTGTACCATGAAGGCTGGGCAGAGAATGGTAAGATAAATCAGCACCCGGCTTCTTACGATAGCATCACTTTGCAAATGAATCACCAGGGAGACGCAGGCAATACCGGCCCGCTCTTTTGGGCGCACTATTCATATCTCGGCCTCGACCCCCGTGGATTAAAAGACAAGTACGCCGATTACTGGCAACACAATACCGGCCATGCCATGATACACTACAAATGGGCTGTTAATAATCCCAAAGGATACACGGGTTACGGGCCTGATAGCTGGGGGCTTACTTCCAGCTATTCAATGAAAGGATATGCCGGGCATGCACCCACCGAAAAAAGAGATCTTGGAGTAATTTCACCTACTGCCGCCTTATCATCTTTCCCTTACACACCCACCCAATCAATGGCTGCCATGAAGCATTGGAACAACGATATGAACGATAAACTCTGGGGCGTATATGGTTTTTATGATGCATTTAGCGAAACTGCAAACTGGTACACACCAAGATACCTCGCCATTGACCAGGGCCCGATTGTAGTGATGATGGAAAATTATCGCAGCAGCCTGCTGTGGAACCTGTTTATGAGCAGCCCCGAAATTAAAAAGGGTTTGAAAAAACTGGGCTTCAAAAGCCCCTGGATTAAATAATCAGTATGAAAAGCTGCTGGCATTTATTGATCGTTTTGATGCTGTTTGCTTCCTGCACAAGCAAGCTGCACCAGGCACGTATTGTGCTATTGCCAGATACGCAAACCTATGCTGAAAAATGCCCGGCTGTGCTGGATTCACAAATTAACTGGATACTGAGAAATGAAAAAAATATTGACTTTGTTTTGCAGCAGGGAGACCTTACACAGAATAACAACAACAAAGAATGGAAGATCATCCAGGATGCATTTGTTGCTTTAAATTCAAAAGTGCCTTACGTGTTGGCGGCAGGTAACCACGATATGGGTAGCGCCGATGGTAAGTTTGCGGATACAAGAAATTCAACCTTGTTCAACCAACATTTTCCTGTTGCGCAAATGGCAACATTACCTGGCTTCGCAGGTGTGGCAGAAACTGGTAAAATGGATAATGCATATTATCTTTTTAAAACGGGCCGTATTAAATGGCTGGTATTAACGCTGGAGTTCGGCCCTCGCAACAGCATCCTGGACTGGGCCGGAAGCATCATTGAAAAATATTCCGGCCATGCTGTGATTATTAATACGCATAGTTATATGTACTCCGATAGTACAAGGCAAGGCCCCGGCGATAACTGGCGACCGCAGGCTTACGGCGTAGGCAAAGACAAGGCAGATTCGGCTGTGAATGACGGGGAACAGATCTGGGAAAAACTGGTAAAGAAATATCCAAACACCCGTTTTGTTTTTTCGGGTCATGTACTGAATACAGGGGTGGGAACACTCATCAGCGTTAATGATGCCGGCTACCCCGTTTACCAGATGCTGGCCAATTACCAGGAAGGTGTAACAGGCTCAATAATGGGTGGTAATGGCTGGTTGCGCATCGTGGACCTTGATTTTAAAAAGAAAACAATTAAAGTGTCAACCTATTCGCCGTTTATCAACCAATATAATATGCACAGGGCACATAATTTTATTATCAGAAACGTTTTGCTCCAATCGGCCGCCAAATAACGGTTAGGGATATGGCAACACAATAATTAAAAAAAGATGATTAAAAGATCAACTATTTTATTCAACATACTATTTGTCTTACTGTCGTTAAGTACCTGGGCGCAAACGAATGTTAAGGTGATGTCTTACAATATAAGGCTTGATGTTGCCTCTGACGGCGATAACAGGTGGGACTTACGAAAAGATAAAGTTGCAGGGCTAATGAATTATTATGAACCTGATTTTATCGGCGGGCAGGAAGTTACCCATCCGCAATTAGAATACCTTGTAAACAATCTCAACGGCTACAGTTATATTGGTGTGGGCCGGGATGATGGAAAAACCAAGGGCGAGTACTCGAATATTTTCTATAAAAAAGATAAGTATGAAGTGCTGCAGCAATCAACGTTCTGGTTGTCACCAACACCCGATTCCATTAGCAAAGGTTGGGATGCCGCCATTGTAAGGGTTTGCACTTATGGGCTGTTTAAAGACAAAAAAACGAAGCAGTTATTCTGGGTATTCAATACCCATTTCGATCATGTGGGGAAAACTGCCCGGCTGGAATCTGCTAAACTCATCGTTCAAAAAATTGAAGCATTAAACAGCAAAAATTACCCGGTGATTTTAACCGGCGACTTTAACAGTCACCCGGAAGCTGCACCAATGCAACACATCGCCGGCAAGATGCAAAATGCAAGAGCCATCAGTAAACTGGTATACGGCCCGGCAGACACCTGGAATGCTTTTCGCTTCAATGAAAAACTGAACGGAACGATCGACTACATTTTTGTTTCAAATAATAAAAAGATAAGTGTGGCAAAATTTGCCAGCATTACAGATTCTTACGATTTGAAATACCCGTCTGACCATCTGCCGGTGATGGCCAGCATTTCGATAAAAAAATAAAAGATGAAGCAATTAAAAATAATGGTCTTGGTTTGCTGTATGTTTTCGCTGGCATCGCATGCACAGCAAAAAACATATTGCAACCCCATCAATATTGATTATGGCTATACGCCCATACCCAATTTTGCTGTATGGGGCAAACACAGGGCAACTGCCGACCCGGTGATTGTAAATTACAAAGGCGATTATTATCTCTTCAGCACCAACCAATGGGGCTATTGGTGGAGCAGCGATATGCTCAACTGGAAATACGTTTCCCGTAAGTTTTTGCGCCCATGGAATACCGGCACTTATGATGAATTATGTGCGCCCGCAGTTGGCATCATCGGCGATACCATGATCGTTTTTGGTTCTACCTACACCCGCAAATTTTCTATCTGGATGAGCACCGATCCCAAAGCGAATGAATGGAAGCCCCTGGTAGATTCATTTAATATTGGCGGATGGGACCCGGCATTTTTTACTGATGATGACGGTAAATTATACATGTACAATGGCAGCAGTAATGTGTATCCCCTTTATGGAGTAGAATTGGATCGTAAAACTTTTCAACCCAAAGGCACACGCAAAGAAATGTACCTGCTGCAAGGCTGGCGCTATGGCTGGCAGCGTTTTGGCGAACACATGGACAATACATTTTTAGATCCTTTTATTGAAGGTGCCACGATGACCAAACACAACGGAAAATATTATCTGCAGTATGGTGCACCCGGTACAGAGTTCAGCGGCTATGCAGATGGGGTAGTGGTTGGTAACAATCCACTCGGTGGATTTGTACCCCAAAGCGATCCTTTGAGTATAAAGCAAGGCGGCTTTTCAAGAGGTGCCGGGCATGGATCAACTTACCAGGCTAACAATGGCCAATACTGGCATGTATCTACCAGTATTATTTGTGTAAAAAATACTTTTGAACGCAGGATCGGCATTTGGCCTGCAGGTTTTGATAAGGATGATATGATGTGGTGCAATACCAGTTTTGGCGATTATCCGACCTATCTCCCGAATAATGTGGTGAATTCAAAAGCTTCAAATAATTCACAGGCTTCTCAAAGCTCCCCTTTAGGGGTTGGGGGCTCCTTCTCCGGCTGGATGTTACTCAACTATAAAAAACCGGTACAGGTTTCATCCACCCTCGGTGGCTTTCATGCAAACAATATTGTTGATGAAGACATTAAAACCTACTGGTCTGCAACATCCGCCAACAGCGGAGAATGGATTCAAACAGACCTCGGAAATATCTCTACCGTAAATGCCGTGCAAATAAATTATGCCGACCAGGATGCCGGGTTCCTGGGTAAGTCTTCCGGCCCGGGTGTGTATCACCAATATAAATTGTATTATTCCCTGGATGGAAAAAAGTGGAATGTACTTGCCGATAAAAGCAATAATAAAACCGATGTGCCGCACGACTATATAGAGCTTGCCAGCCCGGTACAAGCCCGGTTCATCAAGCTGGAAAACATTCACATGCCCACCGGTAAATTCGCCATTAGTGGCTTGCGGGTATTTGGAAACGGTAACGGCGCCAAACCAAACGCTGTTCAAACTTTTATTGTATTAAGAACGGAGAAGGACAAACGCAGCGCCTACATAAAATGGCAGCCAGTTGACAATGCCTATGCTTATAATATTTATTACGGCACATCAGCAGATAAATTGTATAGCTGCATAATGGTGCATGACAATAACGAGTTTTGGTTTAAATCAATGGATAACCAAAAGCCATATTATTTTAACATTGAGGCTATCAACGAAAATGGAGTAAGCGAAAAGTTTAAAACATTAAAATCAGAATAATAGCTGGCAATGCTGATACCGAAGTTGCCAAAGTTTGGAAAGCTGATAGTTGTTCAAATGCTGATGGGGAAGTTCCAATGTTTGGCTTCGTACTGAAGCACCGTCCCTCTCCCCGGGAGAGGGATAAGAGCCCGCCCGGATGACCGGTCGGACGGGGGTGAGGCTGTGGTCTAAAATAACTTAACATGAAAAAAATAATCTTCCGCATTTTCTTATTGTGTTTTATTACGGTTTTGGCCGTAGTAGCCCGGGGTCAAAACTTTGCTGGTGAAATCGCCGCATTTAAAAAACAGGATGCGGTTTCGTTTCCGCAAAAAAATGCGATACTTTTTACCGGCAGTTCTTCATTTACCAACTGGCAGGATGTGCAGGAGTACTTTCCGAATTTCCCCATCATCAATCGTGGCTTTGGAGGCTCATCCCTTACCCACCTAATTCAATATGAGAATGATATTATTATTCCCTACCAGCCTAAACAGGTAGTTATTTATTGTGGAGAAAACGACATTGCCGGCAGCGACTCGGTAACAGGTAAAATGGTGGCCGAGCGGTTTATTCAATTATTTCAAGACATACGCCGGCAGTTGCCGGGCACACATATTGCCTTTATATCTATGAAACCCAGCCCCAGCCGCTGGCATATGAAAGAAAGATTGATGGAGGGCAACCAATTGATAAAAACTTTTTTAAAGAAGCAGTCCAACGCCGCTTATATAAATATATGGAATGCAATGCTTGGTACAGATGGCAAACCCATGCAGGCTATTTTTATTGAAGACAACCTGCATATGAATGCCAATGGTTATGCCATCTGGCAAAAAATTATTGAACCTTATTTATTGAAATAAAACAACCAACATGAAAATAATGCAACGGCTTTTTATAGGTGTAATATGTTTTTGCACGCTACAGGTTATGGCGCAAACTGCCCGTATGACACCGGCGGAGCAGGCAAAAATGAACAGTTTTGTAACTGACCTCATGAAAAAAATGACGCTGGATGAAAAGATTGGTCAATTGAATTTATTAACCCCTGGCGGCGGTGTAGCCACCGGTGCTGTAGTGAGTAAAGGAGTAGAAGAAAAGATTTCTTCGGGGCAGGTAGGTGGTTTGTTCGGCGTAATTGGCGAGGCAAAAATCAGGCAGGCGCAGGAACTGGCTGTAACAAAAAGCCGGTTAAAAATTCCGTTGCTGTTTGGTTCTGATGTGATACATGGTTATAAAACCACCTTCCCTATTCCACTAGGTCTTGCCAGTAGCTGGGATATGCCTATGATACAACGCAGCGCACGCATTGCTGCCACGGAAGCAACAGCAGATGGGCTGAACTGGGCGTTCTCACCCATGGTTGATATTGCCCGGGATCCCCGCTGGGGACGCATAGCCGAAGGTTCCGGTGAAGACCCATACCTCGGATCCCAGGTTGCAAAAGCAATGGTGTACGGTTACCAGGGTAGCAGTCTTGCAGCCAACAATACTTTAATGGCTTGTGTAAAACATTTTGCTTTATACGGCGCTGCAGATGGTGGCCGGGATTATAATACCGTAGACATGAGCCGCCTGAAAATGTACAACGATTACCTGCCACCTTACAAAGCCGCCGTTGATGCCGGCGTTGGTTCGGTGATGACATCATTTAATACCGTAGATAATATTCCCGCTAGTGGTAACAAGTGGTTGCTTACTTACCTGCTGCGCCAGCAATGGGGTTTTAAGGGTTTTGTGGTAAGCGACTACACTTCTGTAAATGAAATGATAGACCATGGCCTTGGCGATTTGCAGGCAGTATCTGCATTGGCATTAAATGCAGGGCTTGATATGGATATGGTTGGTGAAGGATTTTTATTAACGCTGAAACAATCTTTACAGCAGGGCAAAACAACACAAAAGAATATTGATGATGCCTGCCGACGTATACTGGAAGCAAAATATAAACTGGGCCTGTTTGAAGATCCCTATCGTTATTGCAGCGAAGAGCGCTCTAAAAAAGAAGTGCTGTCGGAAGCCAACAGGCAGGCTGCAAGGGAATTTGCCACACATAGTGTTGTGTTGCTGAAGAATGCTTCGCAGGCATTGCCGCTGTCAACTACTGCAAAAATTGCATTAATAGGTCCCCTGGCAAATGATAAAAATAATATGCTGGGCACCTGGGCTGTTTCTGGCAATAAAGACCTTGCCATTCCTGTGTTGGAAGGAATGAAAAACGCCGGCAGCAATATTACTGTTACTTATGCCAAGGGCGCAAACATTTCTGATGATACTGCTTTTGCAAAAAAAGTAAATGTGTTTGGCACCCGTATAGATGTTGATAAACGTTCTGCTGATGAAATGCTGAACGAGGCATTGCAACTGGCTAACCAAAGCGATGTGGTGGTGGCCGTAGTTGGAGAAGCTTCTGAAATGAGTGGTGAATCTGCGAGTCGCTCAGAACTTACCATTCCTGCCAGCCAGAAAAAATTACTGGATGCATTATACAAAACAGGAAAGCCCGTTGTTTTGGTCTTGATGGCAGGCAGGCCACTTGCCATTGGAGAAGAATTGGATAAAGCAACTGCGGTGTTATACGTTTACCATGCCGGCCACGAGGCAGGAAATGCTATGGCCGATGTGCTCTTTGGCAAATACAATCCATCAGGAAAACTTACCAACAGTTTCCCCCGCAATGTGGGCCAGGTTCCTGTTTATTACAATCATCTTATGACCGGCAGACCAAACCCCGGTGATGAGTTTACGAAATTTAAAAGCAATTATTTGGATGTGCCCAACAGCCCGTTACTGCCTTTTGGTTACGGGTTGAGCTATACCAATTTTAGTTACAGCAATATTAAACTGAGCGATACGATTCTTTCCTCCAAAGGCAACATTAAAGCCACCGTAACGGTAACCAATACCGGCAATTACGACGGGGAAGAAGTGGTGCAGTTATATACCAGGGATGTAGTGGGTAGCATCTCCCGTCCTGTACAAGAATTGAAAGGATTCCAGAAGATCATGCTTAAGAAAGGCGAAAGCAGGGACGTAACATTTACCCTCAGCAATATTGATCTTAAA
The DNA here is from genome assembly GCA_038256495.1 of Chitinophagales bacterium. GTDB lineage: Bacteria > Bacteroidota > Bacteroidia > Chitinophagales > Chitinophagaceae > Ferruginibacter. The sequence continues at coordinate 18,090 of JBBSKH010000038.1, read as the reverse complement.
TTTTATAATAGTAACCTGGTGTACGCTGCCGAGCCGGGAACATTTAAATTATTCATTGGCGGCAACAGCCGGGATGTAAAAGAAACTTCTTTTACGCTTACCAAATAGGCCGGGGTGCCAGACCTGTTATAAAATAACAACCGAATGAAGCAACTATTCCTCATCCTCTATTGTAGCTTTTGCTACCTGTGCAGTACTGCACAGGTACGGGAAAAACAAAGCATTAACAGCGGCTGGCAATTTGTGCTGAACGATAACGCACAAATGCCAACTGCTGCAGCAGCGCTATGGCAAAAAGTTAACCTGCCGCACACCTGGAATGCCCTGGATATTGTGGACGACACACTAGGTTATCATCAGGGAATAGGCTGGTATAAAAGAGAATTATTAATTCCGAAACAGTACAGCAACAAACACCTTGAACTATTTTTTGAAGGTGCCTGTAACAAGGCAACTGTGTATGTTAATGGCGAAAAAATTGAAGAACATAGCGGCGGATTTACGGGTTTCAAAGTAAACCTGGATGGAAAACTTGCATTTGGAAAACCAAATGAAATATTGGTTAAGGTTGATAACGGAAAATATTTGCAGGATAGCATTCCTCCCTTTAGCGGCGACTTTAATTTGATGGGAGGAATTTACCGGGATGTTTGGTTGATTGTAACAAACAAAACCCATTTCAATAATCGTATTGGTAATGAAGGTATTTTATTCAGCACGCCGGAAGTGAGCGATGATAAAGCCAGTTTTGATATCCGTGCATTTTTTGTTGGCCAGCAATTACCTGCAGGTGCGGTGCTGAAGTACGCATTATCGCACGGCGGAAAACAAGCCGCCACGGGAAAAAAAGTTATCAATAATAAAGATGCTTTGCAGGTTGACATTAAAGGCGAATTAAAAAACCCTTTATTGTGGAGCCCGGAGCAACCAAACTTATACGACCTGCTGGTGCAACTTACAGACAAGGCCGGTAACCTGCTGGATGAAATTTCTCAACCCGTAGGTTTTAAATGGGTAGCCATCAGCGCCAACAAAGAATTCATGTTGAATGGCAAACCATACAAACTAAAAGGTGCAAGCCGCCACCAGGATTTTAAGAACATAGGCAATGCATTAACCAATGCGATGCATGTACAGGATATTGAACTAATGAAAGCAATGGGCTGCAATTTCATCCGCATTGCACATTACCCGCAGGACCCGGCCATTTATGAAGCCTGCGACCGGCTGGGTTTAATTGCCTGGAGTGAAATACCCGTAGTGGACCGGTATGTAAACAATAAAACTTTTAGTACCAGCAGCAAGTTGATGATGCAGGAGATGATCTGGCAGCAATACAATCACCCTTGTATTGCCATCTGGGGTTACCATAACGAAGTAAGAAACCTGGATAGCATTACAGTTGCCAATGCAAAAGAACTAAACAGCCTTGCAAAAGAAATGGATAAGCAACGCCTTACTGCCATGGCTTTTGAGAGTAATATTGATGCGCCGTATTTTACTACAAACCCGTTGCTGAAAGATATTTTAAATGTGGCTGACATCAATGGCTACAATGTTTACCAGGGCTGGTACCGTGGCAGGCATAATGATATCGGTGATTTCCTGGATACCTTGTATGCATATAACCCGGCAAAACCCATCATGCTAAGTGAGTATGGTGCCGGCAGCATCACTAACATCCACAGCTACCAGCCAACGCTGTTTGATTTTAGCGAAGAATACCAGCGTGCTTATCATGAATCCTATGTAAAAGCAGGCAATACCAAACCATGGATGATTGGATTTGCTATCTGGAACTTTATAGATTTTCAAAGAGATGGACGAGAAGATGTGGTACCTAACATCAACAAAAAAGGAATGGTTACTACCGACCGCAAGCCTAAAGACGTTTTCTATTTTTACAAATCGCAATGGAGCAAAGAACCCTTTGTTTACATTAACGGCAAGCATTGGACGGAGCGGATTGCTTTTACCGGCCCGGGGAAAAATATTCAGATCCCGTTGGTTGTCTATTCCAATCAACCCGTTTTACAATTAACCCATGGTGGAAAAAATATCGGTTCTCAAACTGCTGCTAATGGAAAATTTGAATGGACGGTAAATGTTTCCCAAGGCAATAATTATTTCTTGTGCACTACCCCGGATGGCAAGCTTAGTGATGCAATGAAGATCCATTTCAATTTTATTGATACAACCGCTTTTGCTTCCATCAAAAACTGGCGGCAGTTAAATTTTAATACCGGGCAGAGCCGTTCCTTTTTCACTGATACCAAAAGCGGGCAATTATGGGCACCAGACAAACCATACACAAACGGCACCTGGGGCTATGTGGATGGAACAATTTGGAATACCTGGCCCTCGGCAGCATGGAATGGTATTAGAGAAGGCATTCATAAACCAATAGCGCTAACGGAAAACGAGCCCCTGTTTCAAACTTTCGTTGAAGGGTTAACCGCATGGAGGGCAACTGTGCCGGCCGGCAAATACCGGGTGTCATTGCTACTGTGCGAACCGTTTACGCTTTCACAAAGAAAAGGGCAACAGCGCATATTTGATATTGATGTGAATGGCAGTTTGTGGATGCAGCAACTGGATATTGAAAAACAATTTGGTGCGCAAACAGCCGTACTAATTGATAAAATTGTGGAGGTAACGGATAACAAAGGAATCAATATTCAATTTAACGGCATCAAAGGAAAAACAATTATGAATGGTATCAGCATTCAGAAATTATAAACCAAACAGTATGAAACAATTACTTGTTGTTTTACTGGCGCTATTGTCATTCACCTGGCTGCATGCACAAAAAACAAAGCAGCCACCTATAAACATTATCTTTATTTTAAGTGATGATCACCGGTACGATTTTATGGGCTTCATGAATACCGTACCCGGCCTGCAAACCCCCGGTATGGACCAGATGGCAAAGGAAGGTGCGCATATGAAAAATGCATTTGTAACTACTTCATTGTGTTCTCCAAGCCGTGCATCCATTTTAACAGGCCAGTATGCACACACGCATACCGTAGTTGACAACTCAGCACCTATGTCTGGTGATTTACAGTTTTATCCACAGTACCTTCAAAAAAAAGGGTACACTACTGCCTATATGGGCAAATGGCATATGGGTAACAATGGCGATGCACCACAAAAAGGATTTGACCATTGGGTGAGTTTTGCTGACCAGGGAAAATATTTTGGCAACCTGCTGAACCGGGATGGCAAAAGGGAGCAGATGCCTGCTGATAATTACATTACAGACCAGCTTACAAAAGAGGCCATACAATGGATGGATGGCGTAAAAGAAAAACCCTTTGCCATGTACCTTTCTCACAAAGGTGTGCATGCCGAGTTTATGCCTGCCCCAAGGCACCAGGGCTTGTATAGCAAATTGCCCATTATGAGTCCGCCATCTATGTACCTAACGGTAACCGATAGCAGCAAACAGTTTGGCATTGTGCAACCACCAAAAACGCCGGTAAATTATGTTGACATTCCCAAATGGGTGCGGGCGCAACGATATAGCTGGCATGGCGTAGATCATATGTACGACGGGCAGATACCTTTTGATGAATTCTATCATTTATACCTGGAAACCCTGCAGTCTGTAGATGAAAGCATTGTTGAAGTCCTGAACTGGGTAACGAAAAACAATTTGCAGAATAATACCATGGTAGTGTACATGGGCGATAATGGTTTCCTGTTTGGCGAACATGGGCTGATAGACAAACGCAACGCTTATGAGGAGAGCATGCGGGTACCTATGCTGGTTTGGGCACCGGGTATGGTAAAAGCAGGATCTGTATTTCAGCAGATGATATTAAATATCGACCTGGCTCCCACCTTTCTCGATGTTGCCGGCATAGCCCGGCCTGCGCAAATGCAGGGTCAGTCATTTCTTCCCATTCTAAAAGGACAAACGCCTGACTGGCGCAACCAGGTATTTTACGAATATTATTGGGAGCAGGCTTTTCCGCAAACACCCACCACCTATGCAGTAAGAACAGATCAATATAAATACATTGCCTACAATGGCATCTGGGATGTAAATGAATTGTACGATATAGAAGCAGACCCTTATGAAATGAACAACCTTATCCGGAATAAAAAATATGATAAAGTGGGCCTGGCGCTAAGGGACAGTTTATACAACTGGCTGGAGCGTACCAATGGTTTGCAAATTCCGCTAAAGAAAGCACAAGGAAGAAAGATAGATCACCTGTATAGGGGAACTTATTGATCGAAAAACAAACATTCGTTGACGGATAGCATAACATTACTGAATAAATTTACAATTATGAAATACCTGTTTTTCTTGCTTTTAATTTGCCTGTTTCCTTTTAGCAGCTTTGCACAGGATTATAGCCCCTACCAAAAAAAGTACATGGTGCAGGGAGGAGATACCATGCCCTATCGGCTGATGTTGCCATTAAATTATGATGCCAGTAAAACCTATCCCGTTGTTTTCTTTTTACATGGTGCGGGAGAACGTGGCAGCGACAATCAGAAACAACTGGTGCACGGCGGCAAACTTTTTCTGAAGGACAGTATCCGGCAACAGTTTCCTGCCATTGTAGTTTTTCCGCAATGCCCCAATGACGATTATTGGGGTAACCTGCTGCGCATGCACGGCGACGGTGATAAGAGAAGTTTTTACTTTTTGGAAGACGGCCCTCCCGGTAAACACATGCTGATGCTGCAGGAACTGGTGTGCTATGTATTAAACGAATACCCTGTAAAAAAAGACCAGGTATATGTTGGCGGTTTATCAATGGGCGGCATGGGAACCTTTGAGCTGGTGCGCAGGATGCCAAAAACTTTTGCTGCAGCATTTGCTATTTGCGGAGGTGCTAACCCGGCCACGGCCAAAGCAATTAAAAAAGTAAACTGGTGGATATTCCACGGCGGCAAAGATGATGTGGTACCTCCCTTCCATTCTGAAAGGATGGTGGCTGCACTTAAAAAAGCAGGCGCCAATGTGCAATTCACTTTATACCCCAATGCCAATCATAACAGTTGGGATAGTGCCTTTGCCGAACCAGGCTTACTGCCATGGTTGTTCAGCCAGCACAAATAGTTGCATTTACAAAACGTTTGAATGTTAAAGCAGGAAACACAGGGAACTTCAGCGTGTTTAAAACCCCTGTACCCAAAAATAAATTTCATTTTTCAGCCCTTGTCCCGAATACTTTAGGGATTAACATTTTTCTTCAGCATTATTTTATGAAACGGCATCGATCACTATGAGGGCCCTTTTTTTACCAGGCTGATTTTTTACCCTGCTTATTTTTTCCTGAACAATTACTTACTCCTTACAGCACTTTTGAAATCAGTTAAAATAAACACGATCATAATAACTGCTGCAAGAATTATATAATAATAAAAACCAAATTCATTCCCTGTATCATTATAAAACCATAAGGCCAGGCCTGCAAGCCCCAAAGAAACAACCACTTCAATCAGGCCATGAATTCTGAACGGGATCATTTTTAGTAACCCCAATTCAAAATCAGTGAGTACAGTTATGGCTAAATGAGTTATGCCTAAAGCATACGTTATAATGGATAGATTGCCCTCCATCTGAAAAAGGGTAGGTGAGGCTAATAAAAAAAGGACTAAAAGATAATCCAATATGCCATGTGCTTTTGAAGACAGAATTTTCATACAATTTTTTTTAGTTGTTGTAAGTTAGGCAAAAAATCATTGTTCTATAATTTTCGTCATTGGCCCGAATGAAGCTGTGAGCATTTCTTTTTCAGAAACAGTAATGCGGAATTTTAACGAATATTGCAGCCAGAACTTTTATTACATGAGCATCATTTCTACCAACATACAGCAGGCGGCTGCCATTTTAAAAAACAATGAGCTGGTAGCTATCCCTACAGAGACCGTGTACGGGCTGGCTGCCAATATCTACAGCGAGGATGCTGTAAAAAAGATATTTGTTTTGAAGCAACGTCCGCTATTTAACCCTTTAATCGTACATATCCATCATCTTGACCAGTTGAATGAGTTGGTTGAAGTTGTACCACCCATGGCAATGCAACTGGCTGCTGCATTCTGGCCGGGCGGACTAACAATGGTATTAAAAAAGCAGCCCGCAGTTCCGGGTATCATTACGGCAGGCAAAGAAACGGTAGCAGTGCGTATGCCCAACCATCCCGTTACGCTGCAATTGTTGAAGGCTACCGGTTTCCCGTTAGCGGCGCCAAGTGCCAATCCTTTTGGTTCCATCAGCCCAACAACCGCAAAGCATGTGGCCAATTATTTTCCACAGGATCTTAATATGGTGCTTGATGGTGGCGAATGCAGCAGCGGCATAGAATCTACCATCATTGGTTTTGAAAATAACAACCCGGTTGTTTACCGGCTGGGCGCCATCAGCATAGAAGCCATCGAAAAGGTAACGGGGCCATTGCCCATAAAAAATAACAAAGAAGAAGCCCCTGATGCACCGGGTATGCTGAGCCGTCACTATGCGCCACGCACCAGCACCTACCTGCAAAATGATCCTGCCGATTTTATCAAAGCATTCCCCGAAAAAAAAATTGGTATCATATCATTTAAGCAACCGGTAACCGGCAACAATGTTGTGGCGCAGGAAATACTATCGCCTGATGGCAACATGGAAGAAGCAGCCAGCCGTTTGTATGCCGCACTACATCGCATGGACGAATTAGCGCTTGATATGATAGTTACTGAAGCTTTGCCAAACGAAGGCCTCGGAAGATCTATCAACGACCGGCTTTTGCGGGCTACAAAAAATAGTTAGGCTCCGCTAAGGTTTCAGGCTTTCATACAATGTTTAGTACCCGCCTGAACTACCAGAACTAACCGCTGCTGATGCCGCTGCGGCCTGCTGAATAGCCGAAGCTGCAGCCTCATTGCCTGCATTGGCCATACTGATGAATTGTAGCCCCCAGCCCTTCAATTCATTTTTCCAAACCAGCGAGCCGTCTTTTGCCCGCATACAAACAAGGTATCCTGATATACCTACATAGAGTTTATCATCGGCAACCATTATTTGCCCAACGTTGTAACCCACACTATGGCCAAGATGTGTTTTAAGTTTTACTTCCCAGATGATTTCACCATTCTTTCTATCTATAGCTGCCACCCGGCCATTTGTTAAAATAAACAAAGCATTTTTGTACCTCATACCGTTGATTTTTATTTAAAAATAAACAAAATAATGTTGGGCTTCAATTCTTTACAGCATTACAACTGCCTTTTTAGAAAGCGTGTCCAGTAAATTACTTTTTAACCCGTTTGACCATATAACTTCTCGGTGCATTTCAAAGTGTCGCCGGTTGGTGGACACCAATCGGCGATGGCAACCGTGGGCGGTGTCCACCGTCCACAAGAGTTTCAAGTAAAATGTGTTTTACCCCCGTTGAACATATAACTTCTTTACATGCTGCTTTAAATATTGTAATTTAGTATAGTTGTAAAATGAGGAATACCCATGGCAGCTGATGATACATATGGCCTTGTAATATGCGGTGGAAAAAGCAGCCGAATGGGCATTGATAAAAGCCAGATCATCTACCATCAAAAAGAACAACGCTATCATGTATACGAAATGCTGCAAACTTTTTTTAAGAAGGTGCTGCTTTGCTGCAACAACATACAAGGCACCAGCATTGACGCTCGCTACCTTTACCTGACAGACCATGAACTATATAACGATATCGGCCCCATGGGCGCATTGCTAACCGCATACAAGGCTTTTCCCGAAAAAAATTTTGTGGTTGTTGGATGTGACTATCCTTTTCTTTCCCATGCAACCATGAACATTTTTATTAACGATATTGTAAATAACACAAAGCCGGTTGCTTTTTACAATGATACAGTAGACTTGTATGAACCACTGCTGGCGTTTTATACAGCAGCAGATATGGCAGGTTTAAAAAAGATCTATGCCGATGGTAATTATTCTTTACAATATTTTTTACGGCAACAACAGGCGTGTAAATTCATCGATTTTCAACCAGCAGAAATAAAGAGTATAGATACGGTAGAAGAAATGGAAGCAGCACATAAACAATTTATAAAATAATGAACAGCGCTATAGAAGACCCTTCAATTACTGCTATTACTATTACAAGATCTGTGGCATCCGGTTCGGTGCTGGCAGAAGACCTGGTGGCAACAGAAGAGCCACTGGAAATTATAATGGCCTGGCAGCAGGATGGCCAAACAGTTAATAAAAATATTTCTGTAACGATGCGTACGCCCGGCAATGATGCAGCACTGGCAGCCGGATTTCTTTTTACGGAAGCTATCATTAAAAATGCAACAGAGATAAAAGACATTTCTGCATCCGCATTAAACGCCAATAAGATTTTGGTAAGCTTACAGGATGATGCTGCACCCAACCTTCAACAAACTGAACGGAATTTTTATACCAGTTCAAGTTGCGGTGTATGTGGCAAAGCCAGCATAGATGCAATTAAGACAGTTTCAGCATTTAAACATTTGCAAAGTAGCGCAACAATTTCGGCCAATACATTATACAGTTTACCGCAGTTATTGAGGAAGCGACAACAAACATTTGATCAAACAGGTGGGCTGCATGCGGCGGCACTATTCAGCCCTGAAGCTGCTATTAAAATTTTACAGGAAGATGTTGGCCGGCACAATGCCCTGGATAAATTAATTGGAACGGCGCTGATGAAAGAGATGCTTCCGCTGTCCGCAGATATTTTACTGCTGAGCGGCAGGGCTAGTTTCGAATTGATACAAAAAGCAACGATGGCGGGCATTGCCATTGTGGCCGCAGTAGGTGCGCCTTCCAGCCTCGCCGTGCAACTGGCGCAAGAGTCCGGCATAACCCTGGTGGGGTTTTTGCGCAGCAACAGTTGCAATATCTATTCCCATCCGGAACGTATAATTTTTCCAAGGTAAAAAATAAAATATGAAGCTTAGATTAAAAGGAAATGCCATCCGGCTTAGGCTTTCGCAAACGGATGTTGTGAGACTTGCAAAAGAAGGATTGATAGAAGAGCAGATCAGCTTTGCTATAGATGTAGCACTCTGCTATCGTTTACTGGCAATAAAAGAAATAGAAAAACCTGTCATCAGTTATACCGATAATACCATCACGGTTTGTATACCAACAAATTTTACAAACGACTGGCCTGGCAATAATGTAGTGGGTACAAGCGCTCTTCACACAACAGCAGACGGCACTGAAATTTTTATATTAATTGAAAAAGATTTTAAATGCCTTGATGATACCGAAGAAGACCAATCAGACAATTTTGCCAACCCCAAATTAATGAAGCAGTAATGGACGAACAGCAAAAACATGATGCCGCAGAAAACCCCGAAACTTTTACAGGCTTAAAAAAAGGCTCCATAAAAAAAGTAGCAGCAGGTATCCCCGCTGTTATTTCCAGTATTGAGCAAACTTTTGGCAAAGCTGGGGTACTGCGGGGATGGAAAGCACTCTTCAACCTGAATAAAAAAGGCGGCTTTGATTGCCCAAGCTGCGCATGGCCCGAAAAACACCTGCATTGGCGTCTGAGGGCGGCGGCGATGGCTTTGCAATAATTGGAACACCTGCATCGGCAGAAAGCAACGTCACCTGCGAGAGACGATGTTGGAAAATTAAGGAATATAGATGAGGATAAGCTCATAGTTGGACTGTGTTCGATCAGCCGGCCAAGTGATGATTTAAAATATGGGCTGAGATTTTATTCTTCAGCCCATATTGCATAAAGACTTCAGTTGTAAGCATACCCTTCTGTCGCTACTTTATTATTATTTGTGTTGACTCTCGGTATTTACCTTTCGTTACTGCAAGAATATACTGTCCGTGTCTAATTCCAGCAACACTAAGCTTATATTGCATTAGGTCATTGTCAAGTGACCATTGCTTAACAAGCTGTGCGCTATTAAAGTCATACAAAACAAATCTGACTTTTTCCGAAGTTTTCAATGCCTTGACTTCATTCTTTTCTTTATCTATAGTAACATATAAATCGGAAGACACCGGATTAGGGGATGTCTGAATGCTAAAATACTGTCGGCCTCCCATTTGAGAACAATCCACGTATTCAACTTCAAATCCCATCCATGCAGTGGAACCGCATGGGGTGGTTAATTTAATTTCTACGACAACATAGGATCCTGGAGTGAACATGTAATTCATGGGAATTGGGGAGCCCAGTGGATATGCATTTGGGTCAGTGTAAACGAGGTTTAAACTCGGCCAGCTTAGAACTCTATATTCAACAGAACTATTATCTGGCGCAAATGAAAAGAACGGCTGAAACTGATTACCGTAATGACTGGTACAAAAGTACTGGCCTTCGTTAGCCCCGTTGGAAAAAGTGACTAAATCAATATAAGGAATTCCAATATTGATTTCCTTAGTTGCTAATATAGGAAGAGTGCCGCAAACCGTGATAGTTGCAGTGATGGTAACTGTACCATCAATTATTCCAGTAACAGTTGCCGGATTGCCGGTTGGAGAAACGGTTGCTATATTAGGATTGGATGACTGCCATGTAATATTTGTACCAGCAGGCACATTGAGTGTATATTGTGAAGTGCCTGTACAAAAAACATTGCTACCGGAAATCACTAAACCTGCTGCCTCAAAAGGAATTAAGTTAGAAATATTGGTTGTATTGGTAGTAATTGCACCACTATTAGTAGGGTCAAGCCAAATGCTTAATCTTGTAGTATTTATTCCCCCTCCCGTCCATGATCTGTCGAAACTGCCATACCAGTCGGGTGAATTAGGAGTAGAACAAAAAGATAAGCCATCAGTCAACGCCCCAATTATTCTATGATTTTGATCAAAAAGTGGTGAGCCGGAAGAACCCTGAGCAGTTATACCTTCATTCCAAGTAACCTGCCAAAATTGCGTCGGGTCATAAAAAGGGTGACCTCCGGCATTTCTTGTTAAGGCACTGAAGCTTCTTGAAATTTTCATTACATCTCCATTTGGATGATGCAGTCCTGTGAAACTGCCAGAAAAAATATTACCCCTGTTCCAGCCGGCATAGTTAATACCTGAATTAGATGGTGGTACTTGATTTAATTGTATCAGCGCAAAATCCGAAGCACTAGAACTTGCTTTTACTGTAGCGCCATTAAATTGAATGTCTTCTCTGAAGCCTGTATTTATTGCGCAGACTGTACTGAAATAAAAAAATTGAAATACCCAAGTTGCGACAGGGTTTGACTGATCTAAAACATGTTTTGCTGTTAGAACGTAAGGGATATTTGTGCCGCATGAATTCATTACTAATACCCCTGATCCAAAGCCATTGCCTCCATTAATTATTGCAATAGAATTTCTTTCAGCCTCCCAGCCTACTCCGAGAGGACATGCCACATTTCTATTACATGATTCTGATGCACCAGGACTGCCAAAGCGGCCACCAAACTGTTTATAGCCTAAGTAAACAGATCCTATTCTTATAAAGGATTGGCCAATTTCTTTCGAGGGCAACTTTAAAACGATATTCGAGATATTGCCTTCATAAACCCTTGTTACCCATAATTTGTCTTCATTGTTTTCTTTTGCAGTAATGCTGTCTGTCAATTCAGAATCATTGTAAATACTTAATATTGAATTTTCAGACAAAATAAATTGATTAAAGTGAAGAGAGAGATTTAATGCTAATGGAGCTTTGATTGTTAAAGCATATGTAGATATGCCATTGCTTTCTGTAAGAATAGCTTCTTTTAATAAGTCTATATTAACTAAATAAGGTAATGCAAATTTAGCAAGTTGATTCTTGCTTTTTGCACTTTCTATACGATCCGCTTCCTGTTTTAATTTATAAAATTCCGCAGGAGGTTCTATTACCATACTCTTTCCGATTAAATCTTTTACTGGAAGAAAATGTTTAGGAATACCATGTTCAAAAGTCTTTGTTTTTACTTGGGCATTAATATTCAAGGAGATTAATACAAAAAATGATGCTGCAAGAAATCTTTTAAAAGTGTTCATAGTTTTAGGTGTTTAGTTAAGTTATATGAGCAAGTAAAACCAACTCCAATTCCTCTTAACCATTTACTTCTACTTCCATTATTTTCTTCCTGTGGAAAGACCATGTCCTGCTTCCACATTCTAAAAACGGGCAATATGATCGTTGGACCTATGATAATATTCCCAAATCTCTTTTGCAGGCCTGCGTTCAAGTTAAGAGAGAGACCAAAATATCGGTTATTTGCTGTTTTATATTTACGGTCAAAATTGGAACCGGGAATATTATATTGTTGTGAAAAAGTATAATAATTGATAACATCAAAACCTCCAATAAAATCTACATCCTTTTTAAGGTCAAATAATTTTTCAAATCCTAAATTTACAGTAATAGTGTTATACCAATATTTATCACATACATAATAAAAAGTAGCAGATCCGCCTGGATAATTTATACCTCGTCTAGTATTGTTTCCAAAAAGGGGGTCATAATTTTTAATATTATTAAATGAGTACTTATAATAACCGGTACCAATCTTTGCTAACCAATTTTTCTTTAAGGAAAATTTATAATTTGCCGCAACTCCCCAACTAATAGCATTTATTTTTATAGTATTATTTCTTGTAGAGTTAAATGGAAAAGTAAATGAAGGATAGTTATCCCACTGTAAATATGGGTTAATCTCAATCAAGGCTTTCTCTTTTTGTCCAAATGAGGAATAACTTATTAATAAAAATAGAGTTGCAAATAATTGTGGTTTCATTTTATAACATTTAGATGTATTATAGCTGACAAACAAAGTCCTTGCCAGCGAAAAAAATGGTGTAAAAAAATAAAACAGTTAGTTAGCGGATCATAAAAATTTGGCACAAATTGAACGGTTCCGGTTTCTTGCATAAACATAAAAACTGTCTTTCAATTTGCTAAAAGGGTCTGTAAATATTTGTCACAAAAAATTGTCGTTATATTTCTACTACGCAATGATGATAAGGGTTTCAGGCAACATTATTTTAAAATAATATTTTATTTATTGGTAATTTTACGATGGAGTTTAAGCGAAAAAAAATAGTGCGACCAGTAACATCGCTATTAATATTGTAGCGCATTTCTTCCGCTGCAGGTCTTCCATTTCTTACAATATCTAAGCTCCATCCACCCACGCCAATGCAGGTGTTTGTTCCGCTGCAGGTCTTTCATTCTTTACAACCTCAAACCTCCATCCGCACATGCCAATGCAGGTGTTTTCACCTGTATTGCAACAATTGCAAACTAACTAAATTATTCCTACATTGGTTAATGATTTTCCCTTTTCCAACAGAGTGGCCACAATACTTTACCGCTTCTGTTTGGCTTATCGATTGGTGTCCAAACATCCCGAAACCAGCAAGAAAAAGTTTTGTGAAGACAGCAACCATTAAAGGAATAGGTTGTTGAAGATATTAACCATTAAATGAATCAATGTATCAATAATGAACGAAGATCAAAAACATAACGCAGCAGAAAACCCGGAAACATTTACCGGTTTAGAAAAGGGCGAAATAAAAAAAGAAGCTGCAGGTATCCCCGCTGTTGTTTCCAGTTTTAAACAAACCTTTGGCGAAGCTGGTGTACTGCGGGGATGGAAAGCACTTTTCAATTTAAACAAAAAAGGCGGCTTTGATTGCCCGAGCTGCGCATGGCCCGACCCTGATGATGATCGCTCTGCCATTGCAGAATATTGTGAGAATGGTGCAAGAGCTGTGGCCGAAGAAGCGACAACCAAAAAATTAACCGCAGCATTCTTTGCAAAAAATTCGGTGGAAGCGCTTGGTCAATTATCAGATTATGAAATCGGCAGCAAAGGAAGAATTGCACAACCCATGTACCTGGCAAAAGGCGCTACCCATTACCAGCCGGTTTCCTGGAAGGATGCATTTAAACGGATTGGTCAAAAATTAAACAGCCTTTCATCTCCCAACGAAGCCATCTTTTATACCTCTGGCAGAACCAGCAACGAAGCCGCTTTTTTATACCAGTTGTTTGCAAAGGAATTCGGCACCAACAACATGCCCGACTGCAGCAATATGTGCCACGAGAGTACTTCAACAGCGCTTGGCGAATCATTGGGCGTGGGCAAGGCATCTATAAAACTGGATGATTTTGAAAAAGCAGAAGTGATTATAATTATGGGGCAAAACCCCGGCACCAATCACCCACGCATGCTAACGGCATTGCAGAAAGCAAAAAGAAACGGCGCCACACTCATCGCAGTAAATCCTTTGCCCGAAACCGGTTTAATGGGTTTCAACAATCCGCAAACAGTAAAAGGTATTTTAGGCATTGATTCGGCGCTTACCGATATTTTTATGCAGGTAAAAATTAATGGTGATATGGCTTTGCTGCAGGCGCTGGAAATATTGTTGTTGCAGGAAGAGCAACTGCAACCGGGAAGTGCATTAGACAATAATTTTATTGCTGAAAAAACAAGTGGCTTTGATTCGTTGAGGGAACACTTGCTAACGCAGGACATCAAACAGCTTAGCATGATCTGCGGTATTGATATTGCCCAATTGAAAGAGGTGGCGACCGTTTTAAAGAACAACCAGCGCATCATTATCTGCTGGGCAATGGGCCTTACCCAACAAAAAAATTCTGTAGATACCATTAAAGAAATTGTGAACCTTTTATTGATGAAGGGAAGCATCGGCAAACCCGGTGCAGGTACCTGCCCGGTGCGTGGCCACAGCAATGTGCAAGGCGACAGAACGGTAGGCATTTTTGAAAAACCCAGTAAAGCCCTGCTGGAGGGCATTGAAAAGTTTTATCATTTTACACCGCCTTCGGCCAAAGGTTATGATACGGTGAATAGTATTCATGCCATGCACGAAGGAAAAGCTTCCGTATTTTTTGGAATGGGCGGTAATTTTTTATCCGCCACTCCAGACACTACATATACAGCGCAGGCCATGCGCAATTGCCAGATGACGGTTCATGTATCAACCAAACTTAACCGCAGCCACCTGGTGCATGGCGATGAAGCGTTTATACTTCCTTGTTATAGCCGTAGTGATGTGGATGATACCGGCGGTAAAGAACAATTTGTAAGTTGCGAAAACACTACCGGCGTAGTGCAAATGTCGAAGGGTGTATTGAAGCCCATTTCAGAAAAGCTGATGAGCGAAACAGCCATTGTTTGCGAATTGGCAAAAGCCACACTTGGCCAACAATCGAAAGTGCCATGGGACAGCTATGAGCAGGATTATGATGCCATTCGCAATGCCATAGAAAAAGTATTGCCGCATATCTTTATTAATTACAATGAAAGGGTAAGATTCCCCGGTGGCTTCTACCTGCCCAATGCAAACAGGGAAGGGCAATTTGATACTGACATAAAAAAGGCGCTTTTCAATATTGGAACGGTGCTATACGAACCATTGCAAAAAGATGAACTGATGATGATGACCATTCGTTCGCACGATCAGTTCAACACCACTCTCTATGGCCTTAATGATCGCTACCGCGGCATATATAACGAGCGCAGGGTCATCTTTATGAACCAGGCTGATATGAATGCTAGAAATCTAAAAGAGAAAGACGTAGTGAATATCTTTAACCACGATGATGGTATAGAAAGAGCAGCCCATCGCTTTTTAGTGGTTGCATATCCTATTCCGGCAGGCTGCTGCGCCACTTATTATCCTGAAACTAATGTGCTGGTTCCCATCAGCAGCGTTGCACTAAAAAGCAATACGCCTACATCAAAAGAGGTAAGGGTTACTATTCAAAAACAGCCGCCTGCTTAGCGCTGCAAACATTTGCCGTCTGTAGTTGTTTAAAGAGTATCATTTGGTCGCAAAGCCGAATGCTGCATAAACACTTTGAGTGATGATGACGACAATTTTTTCAACAATATTTTATGTGATGATAAATACGCTGATGATATTTGACTTTACAAAAGATGCCGGCACACAAAACTGGTATGTGGTGGATGACACCGTAATGGGTGGCGTATCCGCAGGAAAGATGGGCGTAGATAACGAAGGTCATGGCCTCTTCCAGGGACATGTATCGCTGGATAACAATGGTGGCTTTTCTTCCATAAGGTATAATGCCGGCAAGACTAAGCTGCAAGGCTATAGCAAATTTGTAATAGCACTAAAGGGTGATGGCAAAGCCTACCAGTTCAGGGTAAAGACAAAAAGCAGCCAGTATTATTCCTACATATTCACCTTCACAACCACAGGCAACAGGCAAACAATCGAGATCCCCTTCAGCAATATGTATCCAGCTTTCAGGGGCAGAACCCTTGATATGGCCAACTTTCCCGGTGATTCCCTGGAAGAAATCGGCTTCCTGATCGGCAATAAAAAAGAAGAAGATTTTAAATTGTCGATCGACTATATCAGTGTGCAATAGGCATTTCTTTCGATTATAACAGCCCTTAGCCCGCCTTCCCCGTTCATCCATTTTAATTATAATTCCCGTTGCAAAATTGGTATTTTGTATGAAAGCAAAATAGCCACCATTCATGTTAATGGTGCCAACCGATTGGCATGGCTGCTGATTGCTATATATCTAAAAATTATCCAACAAAACGAGGGAGATTATTACAGCAACTGGCAGAGGTATAGAAGAAAAAAGTACGTTCGGCGGGCTTTGTTTTATGGTACATGATAAAATGTGCGCAGGCATTACGCAAGATCGGATGATGCTGCGGCTGAACCCCGGCATATACGAACCCTTTCAGTAAAAAGATGGCGTTAAGCCCATGGACTTTATTGGCAGGGTAATGCAGGAGTTTGTATTTGTATTTGAAACTACCCTGCATACTAAAAAACAATCGCAATATTGGATATAGCTGGCACTCGATTATAATTTATTAGTGAAACCATCCCGTAAAAAATCTAAAACTTAACAACATGGACAGACTTGAAATTAAAACCAGCATTAAAATTCACAAATCGCCGCAAGAGGTTTTTGAGGCCATTGTTGATCCTGCAAACATGACCAGGTATTTTATAAGCAGCAGCACCGGGTACATGAAAGATGGTGCCAGCCTTACCTGGAAATTCCCGGAGATGGACCTTGAGTTTCCCCTTACGGTCGGTAAAATAATCAACGATAAATATATTTCTTTTTACTGGGATCCTGTTATGGATGGGGAGCAAACGCTTGTTGAAATTACATTGAAGCGGGGTGATGATAACAAGACTTCTGTTATGGCCGCAGAAAAAAGCAAACCCAATAATGCTACAGGAATTAAATGGTTAAAAAGCAATACCGAAGGTTGGGCACACTTTCTTGCCTGCCTGAAAGCATGGATGGAGCATGGCATAAACCTGAGGAGATAATAAGCTATTTTTATAGGGACTTCGAAATTTCATAAAATAAAAAAGGCGCTGCTAAGGGTGTTATTCGGTTGACACCTCATCTTATTGTAGGATCTGCGTCAGGCGGCTTACATACTCTTCTTTATAAAGCGCATCCAACAGGCCTTCTAGCATCTTTTACACAGCATTGAATAGAACTTATCATCTTCTTTCATTGGTACAGCAAACAGCAAAAAACAAAACTTGAACCTGGTAGTATGGAGAAAAGGAAAAGTCTTCTGAGATCAATGGATTAATACTAATTTTTTCAATTCCAGAAACCTGGATGTAAATCACTGAATAAATATTTCAAAATAATATTTAAAAAAGCTTTGAATTATTAAATTTAGTTTGTAATTATGCTCCTCCTATTATCCGTTTCGAAAAATTTTATATCGACACATTAGCTATAACCTCTCTTCATTTACCCAGAAAAAAAAAGACTGAAGACTTACGAAATACTATAAGTGCTTTTCTTCGCTTTTTTAAAAGACGACGGTAAAGGCTTGTGTATGAGTCACTGGCTTACCGAAAGTTCTCACATAAATTATCATCCTACACTAACCAGCATTTTTAAACATTTAAATTATTTTTTATGAAACAAACAAGCTTGTTAATGATTACATTCTTATTCCTGTGCGGATTTTTATATGCACAGGATAATACTGCGCCACCTGACAAAACTGGTACCTGGATTTTAGACAAATCAGTTTCTCAAGTTGACTTTTATCACATGATAAAAGAATGCAAAGGGGAAAAAACGGTTTTTCTAAAATTCAATAATAAAAATA
>JBBSKH010000037.1:0-30060 GCA_038256495.1 Chitinophagales bacterium | reverse complement strand
ATTAAGGATATGGCTAAACGGGTTTGGACCTACAACATAAGTCTCAGCAGACTGGTAATTAATCCGCCTGATGTTGGAGTAATTACTATTGCCATCAAAGTCTACAGAACGAATGCGGTAATAGTAAGCGCCAGCGGTGGTTAGGAAATCTGTTCTCTGGTATTTGCGCATACCATTGCTATTACCTGCTGCAGTTGCCGTACCAATAAGGTAGAAACTGCGTCCATCAATACTTCTTTCAATTTCAAAATGCTTAATCTTCGTTTCTGTAAGTGTTCGCCAATGCAACTGCGCTGTGTTTCCAGATAGTTCAACTTCCAATTGCAAGCCTGTAACCGGCAATACCGTACCAAGCGCCTGTATGCTCTCGTTATTATTGTCATCAAGCGCTGTAACCGTGAAGTAACTATTGATGGCTTCCGGCAGTGGAACCCCTATTTTATTTGTATAAGTTATTGCATACACTTTCTTGCCGTCGTTCATGTTTGTAGCTGCTTCGGCCTGGCTGTTGAAGCGGTAAACCACATATTTTTTAGCGAGGTCACCATCAGCGGCTGCTGCCGGTGCATCCCAACGCAGGGTATCAGCATCCTGCCGGAAATTCACCGGCGGATTAGGACAAATAGCATCTTTCCAGGGCATAGCCGGCGAAAATGACCGGGCACTGTATTGGTTGTTCTGCAGCGCTGTTTTAATACCCTTTACATTTGTCATGATCTGTTTGGTACTAAACATCACCTGTCCTTTCACCTGTTGGTGACTCATACCACGGTTAATACTGATTTGATTTTCAATTTCACTTGCAGCCCAGTTATTGGCGTCTGCCATTTTGTACAATGCCAGTCCGGGATAAATATGCCTGCCATACAATGCACCCTGGTCGTTCCACCATTTGCTCAGCGCATTATAATCCTGTGCGCCGGTTATTTTCCAATACAGTTGGGGGGCAACATAATCCACTTTACCCGCCTGTAACCATGCAATAGGATCGCAATATACCTGGCTGTAAGACGAAGTGCCCGAAATGCCTGCTGGCACGCCACTTTTCCAGATACCAAACGGACTCACACCAAAAAGAATATTCCTGTTGCCGGCTGTATTTATAAAGTTGATGGTATCATATACCATTGCGATAAGTGTATTCACATTATTCCTTCGCCAGTCTTCTATTGTTGCAATACCGGTTGGATTATAATTGGTATAAGTAGCATTATCCTGCCCGGTCATGCCTGCATAAGGATAAAAATAATCATCAAAATGAATACCATCTACATTATAACGGGTAGCAATATCCGCAATTACGGTGGTGAGGTAATTCCTTACATCTGGCAAGCCGGGATTAAGTAATGTGGCAGAACCGGAAATAAAAGTCCAGTCGGGGTGCAGGTTAGCCACATGGTTGGGTGCCAGCACTGGTGTACTCTGTTTAGCCCTGTATGGATTTATCCATGCATGCAGTTCCATACCACGGGCATGTGCCGCATCAATGGCAAATGCCAGCGGATCCCATAACGGGCTTGGTGCAGTACCCTGCGCATTGGTAAGCCAGTACGACCAGGGGTCTATAGCGGAAGCATACAATGCATCACTCTCCGGCCTCACCTGCAGGAAGATGGTATTGATACCAGTACGTGAAAGGGTATCCAGAATTTTTAATAGCTCAGCCTGTTGCTGGCTGCTGCTAAGGCTTCTGCTCGATGGCCAGTCAATATTTGAAACGGTAGATACCCATGCACCACGCAGGTCTCTCTTTGGGTGCAGGTCATCCGTTTCGGGTGCATCCGGATCACAACTACTGGCAGCCTGTACCGTTACTGTTACGGTGGCTGCATTCGAAAACTGTCCACTTGTATTTTGTACCTGGTATTGAAACTGGTTGCTACCGGTAAACCCGGCTGTACTTGTATAACTTATATTGCCGCTTGCATCAATACTAACGGTTCCGTTTGCAGGAGTACTAAATATTGAAACCGTAGCAGGATTGAGAGGAGTACCATTGTCAATATCATTCATTAATACATTGATGCGCTTGGTAAGACCCGATTGTGTAACAGCGTTGTCGGCAACTGCTGTAGGAGGGGTTGCAAGCGGCGCTACATCAAAGTATGGCAGCGCTTTTTGCATAAAGGTAGTAATGTCAGCATCTACTGCAGTTTCCAGCGTAAATGATAAAAATATTAAAGCGCCATCTACTGTGCCTGATCCGAAAATTCCTTTATATACCACACCTGCTTTTTTAGTGGCATCAGAGTAATTTAAAATATTGGTTGCTCCGGTAACTGCGTTAATGGCATCAGGAAAATCTTCGGTGTACACAACGCCGAACGGAATGGTAAGCCCTTCAAAAGGAGTGCCTGCAATGCCTGTGGCAGGGGTGTAGGTAATGGAACCGTCTGCTACGTAATTCGATTTAAGGTAATTATTCATAAAAGAAAGGTCGTAGGCTCCGGCCCCAGAACGGCCAATATTGTATGCCGTTTCTGAACCAGATAGCAACAGTTTACCGCCGTTGGAAAGATAGTTGCTGATGGCCGTTTTTTCTGCTGCAGAGAACACAACATTTAAACTACTCTCGTCGCCCATAAACCATACAACGATGTCATAATTATTCAGCAGGAAACTGCCATCTTCTATTTTTTCATTTGCAACACTGCTGATCTGTAAGAGCCCTTTGTTGCGCATGGCTTTAAAATAGCTGGTAACAAAGGGGTGCGTGGCAGCAGTATAAGACCCATTTATCCTGTCGAAGGCATCAACTATCAATACTTTTGGTCCGGTTACATTACTGCTTCGTGAATAGATATCACTACCAGCACTTTCTACATTTGGATTTGGACCGTCACTCACCACTGCTGTCAATTTAAAATGGTGCACATCACCCGCTGGTGGCACCAGGAATTGGTTTGCAGTTAAGGTAACGGTAGTGATGGCTGGTGTAAGGGTTGTTTCATTTGCAACCAGCGACCAGCTGTTGAGTGAATCATTGTTGGCATAATATAAACGGTATCCTAACAAGGTTGGTTCTGTATTAGCTTTCCAGGTGGCCATTACCTGCGTGCCGCTGCCGCTGTTTGCAATACTATATAAAGTGGGGGTTCCAACACTAGCTGTGGCAGTAGCAATTTTTGCCAGCAGGATGTCCCAGCGGGGTTGCGTAAGGTTTGGGCAATCGGTTGCTCTAACATCACTATGGCCGTATATACCACGGTCGCCATTTGTTACTCTCCGGGTTTTTGGTATGCCCCAGCGATTGCATGCATCTGCAGCAAGGCTGGCGCCGGCGTTCAGCATTGGCTCGCTGTCCCACATGCTTAGGTTGGTAGCCAGTACTTCGTGCTCAACCCCAATACCCTGGTCGTTATAGGCGGTTACACCCTGGCTCCATGCACGGTCTGCTTCTGCTACCACCTGGCTAATCTGACCATCGCTGTTGCGAATTACATAATGTGCGCTTACACTACTACTGCAATCCTTAAACCAGTTGATAGCACCCTGGTAAGTACCGGTGGCAACATAGTGTACAAAATAATAGTTGATACCGCTGCCGGCGGGGCGGCTGTTATAATTACAGGTGGTAAAATTTGGAATAGCATTAGGATAGTCTGTCGCCTGCACAGAAGAAGAGGTATTGGGAAGATCCATCTTTTCCAGGTTGGTAGCAGAAGGCGGTAATATAACATTGGCAGGAGCCAGGTAAATAATTTCTCTCCATAATGTTACCGTCTTGCTTCCTTGTTGTAGCACCTGGTAAATGCGTGCAGCAAGATCGGTTCTTAATTGCTCATCAGTAAGCCCTGTAAGATCCTTTACTGCTTTAAACCAGCCAGCCTCACTAGTTGCGGTTGGGTAACGTTGCTGGTAGTACGCCAGCAGAGCAGCTGCCGCACGAATATTAGTTTTTGCATCATTTTTTATTGCGTCCATTCCAGTATGTAGCAGGCTGGCGGCTTTTGAAAGCTGTTGGGTAAATGGGTTTTCTATTAAACCCATTACTCCCCAGGAGCCATACATGCTTTCGCTTACCTGCGCCCAGTTGCTCTGCACTTGTGCCGTTGCTTTAAGAATGCCAACAGGCACGTTAAATTCGACTGCGGCAGCATTAAAATATTTTTCCATAGTAGCTACGTCGGGATGCGGCCTGTTTAAAAAAGTGCGCAACATGGCATCCTTATGGTCGTGGCCATGGTCTTCGTCCACAGGGTCAACTGGCGGTGCCGGTACAAGGTTCGTTTGCAGGTAGGCAGTCATATCCCTTTGCAGGTAAACATCCCCATTTGAACGAACAGTTTTTGTAATTTGACTTTGGAGGAATTTGTTAGCCAGGGCAATCAGTTCTGCATCAGATTTAAAGCCTGTTTGTTGTTGGGCAGAAAGAAATTCTGGTAATAAAATAGAGCAAAGCATGATAAGCAATGCCGGGAAGCGTAATAATCTTCTCATAAAAATAAAAATTAGATGGTTGCAAGCAGATCGGGTATTTACCGATCAGGCTTTAAATTTATTACAATTAGTGGAAGATATTGTGTGTTTAAACAGCAAATAAGAGCAGGGTGGCCGCAAATACCTGCAATCTTTGAAATGAGCTAATAAGACGAATAGCTGGCAGCGACTGTTTTTGCCGTCTAATGCATCCTAAACAAATGCCCGCAAAAAACCTCATTAAAATTTTAAATTTTTTTTAAACATGCCTTAGAAAAAAACCATTGCTTCTTGTTACTGCCGGATGAGGATCACCGTTCCTTTGCGTTGCACCGGGCCACAAATGCCGGTTGCATTTATCAGGTAAACATAGGTGCCAGGTATCTGCTTCTTTCCTCTAAAATTACCATCCCAACATGCAGCAGGGTTTGTTGAGTAAAATAAACGTTGTCCCCAGCGGTTGTAAATGCTGAAACGAAACATTGGTTGCTTAAGCTATGGTTTGTAAATGATCTGACAATTGCTATTACACCCCTGTGGTCTCATCATTGTCAAATAATACAAAACATCATTTATTTATTTTGTTAGGTGAGTCTAACTTATTACTTTTGCATGTATAACAATAATTCACCGAAATGGCTAAGTTTAGCATCTTGTTTTTAATGTGTTGTAGTGTTGGTATCACCCAGGCGCAGGAGCGTATGATTAGTGGAACAGTAATGGATCGTGAGACGGATGAAAGGCTGGCTCATTGCACTGTGCTGTTGCCGCATACGTCAACAGGCACCAGTACAGATAGCCGGGGAAATTTTAAACTGCTGATACCGGCAGGTACTAATGGCGCTCTGCTGGTGGTTTCTAGGCTCAATTACCAGCCAGACAGCATTGAGTTGAATAGCAAGCAATCTGTTTATCAGGTGCACTTAAATTCAAGCAATGCTGCTTTAGGGGAAGTGGTAATAACCGGAACCCGTACGCCCCAGCGCCAGACTTCTTCGCCGGTTTTGGTAAATGTTATCAACAGTAAAATGCTAGGTAACCTGCAGGCTTGTAACTTGTCTGAAGGGTTAAAGTTTCAGCCCGGCCTACGCACAGAAACTGATTGCCAGACCTGTAATTACAGCCAGTTACGTATGAATGGGCTGGCAGGAGGTTATTCCCAGATATTAATAAACGGGCGGCCAATCTTCAGCCCATTGATGGGTTTGTATGGCATGGAACAATTACCTGTGAATATGATAGATCGCATAGAAGTGATTCGTGGTGGTGGTTCATCGTTGTATGGTTCCAGCGCTATTGGTGGTACCGTAAATGTTATTACAAAATTGCCAACCACCAACAGCTACGAGGTAAACAGCAGCTTTCAGCAAATTGACGGATCCACAAATGATGTAATGCTGAATGGTAATATTTCCCGGGTAAATAAAAAGAAAGATGCGGGGATGTCTTTATTTGTGTCGCATCGCAAGCGTGGCCTTTATGATGCAAATGGAGATAACTTCTCTGAAGCTCCTGAATTAAATAACATATCTGCAGGAGCTAATTTTTTTTACAAGCCTGCAAAGAATCAAAAACTGGAACTTAGCATCAGCCGGTTATATGAATACCGTTTTGGTGGCGAAATGGTTGACAAACCTGCATTCCTTAATCAGCAATGCGAAGAACGCACACAAAGAGTATTGATGGGAAATGTAGATTACCAACTCAACTTAAATAGCAACAGCTCTCTTATTGTTTATGCTGCAGCACAATATACAAGCCGGAGTCATTATACCGGCACACTACCTGATGATAGTGTTGCTTTAGAACAACACCTGTTGAACCCGCCATACGGCAATTCTGTAACCAGCACACTGCAGGGTGGTTTTCAGCTCAACCACCGGTTAGATCGGTTTTTGGGTGGCAGTAATACCCTAACCGTAGGCGCAGAATTTATCAGCGATAAAACACTTGATGAAATTCCAGCATACCGGTATAAGGTTGATCAGCATACAAAAGACCTTGGCATCATCCTGCAAAGCGATTGGAAAATATTAGCAAACCTTAACCTGCTTGCAGGCACCAGGATTGACCGACACAATCTTATAGACAACATAGTTGCCAGCCCAAGAGTAGCCCTAATGTATAAAATAAAGGAACTGTACCAGCTAAGGGCAAGTTATGGTACTGGTTTCCGTGCGCCACAGGCATTTGATACCGACCTGCACATTGCATTTGCAGGTGGTGGTGTTTCCAGGGTGCAATTGTCGCCAGGCCTGCAAGAAGAGCGTTCAGAAAGCTACAGCTTGTCGCTGAATTATGATAAAGCCACCGAAGATATTATTTACGGATATACGCTCGAAGCATTCGATACCAGGTTAAAAGATGCTTTTATCCTGGCAAACATCGGGCAGGATAGTTTCGGGCAGATATTTGAGAAACAGAATGGACAGGCCGCAAGAGTAAGGGGCTTTACGGTTGAATTAAGAACTAATTATAAAAAGCGTATTCAATTAGAGTCAGGGTTTACGATACAGACCAGCAGGTATGCGTCACCGGTAAAGTATGTAAATGGTATAGATGGTACCCGGCAGTTTTTAAGAACGCCGAACCAATATGGTTATGCAAGTTTAACTGCCAGTGCAGGTAAAAGGATCAATGCCAGCCTTGGTTATGTGTACACAGGTAAGATGAAAGTGGCGCATTTTGCTGGCGCACCAAACCAGTTAAATGACGAGATCATAACGTCTCCGTCTTTTTCTGAACTGAACATCAGGGCAGGGTATACCATACCGTTACCAAAGTTGCGCAACAGCATAGAAATTTATACTGGTGTAAAAAATATATTCAATGCCTACCAGTCAGATTTCGACATGGGAAAAT
Organism: Chitinophagales bacterium; assembly: GCA_038256495.1. Lineage (GTDB taxonomy): Bacteria > Bacteroidota > Bacteroidia > Chitinophagales > Chitinophagaceae > Ferruginibacter. The sequence goes on along the minus strand of JBBSKH010000037.1, from coordinate 22,779 downwards.
ACCGTGACAGCAATTACATTTATGGACCGGCCTTACCTCGCAGTTATTTTGTAGGAATAAAAATTAAAGGATAGATCAAAATAAATAAACTATAGAATCATAGGAATCCTCCCTTAGTTGATGTTATTTAGTGGTTGTTGAAATATGTATAAACAATTTGGAATTGGTACGATTGCATAAAACAATTCCATCTAACACTTACCAATGGATTCCATTTTACTTCCACCTTTCAGGTTGATAGGATTATCACTCGCTCATAAAACAACGAATGCTAACGGGCAATCGGGCAAAGATTGCGGCCATTTATGGCAGCAATTTGAACAAGGGAATTACAGGGAAACCATACCCGGTAAAATAACCGATGCCGTTTACGCCGTGTACTACAATTACGATGGAGATTACCAGCAACCCCTTTCTTACTTTATTGGCGGCAAAGTAAAAGCCGGCACATCTGTTCCTGTTGGGTTGGATGAACTGATTATCCCCGGTGGTAACTACAAGTTGATTGAGGCCCGTGGTAAAATGCCGGGCTGCATAGCAGATGCATGGCAACAGGTTTGGCAATCTGATATCAACAGGGCTTATGGTTATGATATAGAGTTATACGACCAACGAAGCAAAGACTGGAATGATGCAACAGTAGATCTTTTTGTTTCAGTAGGGACCTAAGGAAATGTTTCACAAATAAATCATCTTTTAATTGCACGTTACATGCAGGTTACCCGTGAAAAGGCAGATCCGCTGGCCGGGTTATCATTAAAGCTGTGGATACTTATTGGTATTGCGGTGGAAGCGTTGATCCTGCTGTATTGTTATGAAGAGTTTGCCGAGACTGGAGAAGTGTTTCGGCATGCGGCCCGTTTCTCTGGCCGGTTATCCTTACTGATTTACCTGTTCAGTTTCTACTATTTTGCCAACGGCTACCAGCAGGCCAGCCTGCCATTACAAGGCACCCGTAAACTTGTAACTGTTTTCTGTTTCATGCATTTCATTCACCTGGGTTTCCTGGCACTCAACATTTATTTAAATGATATTCCTTTGGTGCCTGTAAAGTTAGCTGGTGGTTTCCTGGCTTACCTGATGATCCTGGTGTACCCCTTCGTAATTGGCAGGCTGGGGAAGAAGCGTGCTGTTCACCTTGCTTATTTTTATTACGTGGGAATGGTAATGGCCATTACTTATGTAGCCAGGATTAAAGGCGACTTTAATGGTGCTATTAGTTCAATGTATCATTATATCGGCCTCATGCTTGTTGTACTATGTTTCATTATGTGCACAGCATGGATGTTCCCCGGATCAAAAAAACAGCATAGCTTATCTTAATTAGCATTTCAAAGACAAATCTTAAAATGATGCTTCAGCACTCCCAAACCTGAATCAACAAATGTTTTCAAAAAAAAATTGGGGATACCAAATCAGCAATTAAGTGAGCGATGAAAAATTGCTCAATGGCTGTAAGTCATCGAATGTGGCCTATGACTATGTTCCTTAATGGTTAACATAGTAAATTGAAATGCAATCTAAAATGCAGTCATTGTTGGCTTGAGTAAAGAATCTTTCTTCAAAAAAATAATTGTATTTATATCTGTTGACTTTGAGAAGAAACTTGGTAAAAATTAATAAGTTTACTTTACAACTGATGATAAGTGCAGGTGATTAATCAAGTCAGGCAAGTTGTTTTATATTTTCAAATCCAGGATTATCTATGAAAAAATTTTTTTCCAATACCGCCGTTACAATTGGCATCATTATCATTTTTGGTGTTTTTATCATTTTGCTGATTTGGCGACAACAGTTGGAGCAGTTACGAACAGATCGCCAGACCACGATCAGCCAAGGCGTGCAACAGAATGACAACCTGGTATTGGCATTGGAGAACTACAGCATCAGAACTATTCAAAATGCGGATATTTTACTAGATGATATTCGTAACGACTACGTTGCAAGTAAATCGTTTCCCGATTACACAAAATTGCTGAACAAGCCATCCATTGACCCGGGACTTATTAATGGTATTTCAATATTAGACAAGGAGGGACGAATTATTTCTTCTAATTTCAGTTTCGCAAACAACCCCGTCCTTAATTTCAGCGACAGGCTTTACTTCAAATTTCACCAGGCCAATAAAGAAGATAAACTCTATTTCAGTAAGCCTCTCTTTTCAAGAACACTCAATAAACCGGTTATTTCACTTAGCCGCAGGATCAATAACGCTGATGGAAGTTTTGGCGGTATTGTTGCAATTCAAATCATTCCTTTTTCCTTTACCAGGTTTTATGAGGGTGCCACTGTTAAGAAAGATGATATCGTTTCATTAATTGCAACTGATGGTATAACTTATGTAAGGCGCACGGGCGATGTGCCCGGTTACGGTGAAGACATCAGTAAGAGCCCGCTCTTTAAACATGTGGCAGCAGATCCTGTGGGTCATTATTATGCAAAGGATGCCATAAAGGGAATTGCAACCTACTTCAGCTATCGGAAGCTGAAAAATTATCCCATCATTGCCACGATAGGCAAAGCAGAGCATGATCTGCTGGCCTTATACAAGTTGAGGGAAAAAAGAGAGCTGGTAACCACCACCGTTATAAGCTTTCTCATCCTTGTATTTATTAGCATCCTGTGTATTGGCCTTGTGAGAAGAAAACGATACCTGCATGTGTTAAGTGCAAGCGAAGCCCGCTACAGGCTTATGTTTGAAAATAGTAAAGAGGCTATATTTTTGTTTGAGGCAGCAGGGGAGATAAAAGCCATGAATCCTGCTGCTGCAAATATCTTTAAGATCAACGCTGCTGCGGCAGATACCGGCTCCCTGAATATTGCAGCACTATTATACCCTGAAAGCGCACATGTGTCAGCATTACCGGATTTTAGCGCTTCAATTCAATCCTTAAATGGCGAACACCGGTTTTTTCGCAGTGATGGATCTTCATTCCTGGGGGAATTGCTTGTGTCTTCTTATTCTGGATACAACAGCAAGAATATGTTTATTGCCGTTATCCGGGATTTTACAGAAAGGAGGGAGTTGCAACGTAAGCTGATACACGAAAAAAGAAGCCGCCAACAACTCATAAATCGGCAGGTGATACTTGCACAGGAACAAGAGCGTGAATCTATCGGAGGAGAGCTGCATGATAATGTTTGCCAGTTATTATCTACTGTAAAACTTTTTCTTGGCATGATTGAAAAACAGGGAGATGCAAATAACAACCTGTTGCCCCGGTCTCTTGAGTTATTAGATAAGTCCATTGACGAGATAAGGGTCATATCTCATAAAATGATCTCACCGGCATTTGGAGATCGCAGTTTGGTAGAAGCCATCAGGGATCTGCTGCAAAGCGTACAAGAATCCAGTGCCCTTCATGTGCATTTTAAGTCATCAGCTATTAACCATGAGCCTGATATTGATATGAAACTGGCAGTATACCGAATCCTTCAGGAGCAGGTAAATAATATTCTAAAGCATGCAGCTGCAACAGATGTAATGGTATCAATTTCCGAAAAAGAAGATACACTATGCCTGACCGTTACAGATAATGGTAAAGGTTTCGACACATCGCTTAATCGTAAAGGCATTGGTTTAAATAATATTGAAAGCAGGGCCAAAGCTTTTGGTGGTAGTGTTCAGTTGCAATCAGCCCTGGGGCAAGGTTGCAAATTGCAGGTTATCTTCCCTGTTTATGTAGAGGAGAATAATGAGCCGATACCTCTTTACAGCATCAGCTAATGATCTTTTGCATACAAACACTCTCTGGCAGGCCCACGTATGGGCCATAATTTTGTATGATGGAAAAACCGAAGCCGGTATACAATGCCTTTGCTACTTTAAAATGTACACTTGTTTCCAATACAAGCGTATGTATGTTCAGCTCCGTTGCCCAGTGCTCCAGTTCCACTAATATTTTTTTAGATAAACCCAGGCCACGGGCGCTTTTCTGCACATACATTCGTTTGATCTCGCCGGTATTATCATCAAGCTTTTTTAAACAACCACATGCCAATGCAATTTCGTCGCCATATACAACCAGCGCTGTAGAAATGTGTGTTACATTATTGAACTGGTCATAAGTTGCCTGGTCTTCTCCAAGTTCATTCCAGAGTTCGTGGTCCAATTGCCTTATCAATGCCTGAAAATCGGTATTGGCACTGCTGGTTCTTTTTATGTTTATCTGCATTATTATAATACTGGCTGTAGTTGGGTAAAAGCTAACTGTTTGCCGGCAACGAAAAGAAGAATTCAGCGCCTTTTCCCGGCTCACTATCTACACCAATTTTACCATTATGTCGCTGAATGATCTCCGAAGCGATAAAAAGACCAATGCCAAAACCCGGATAAGTCTTTTCATCTTTTCCTTCTACCCGGTAAAAACGTTCGAATATCTTTTGTTGATTCCTTGCACTAATGCCAATGCCAAAATCTCTAACCCACACCAGCACTTCGTTATCCCGATGTTCGCATCTAACAATTATCTCGCATGCATCTGGCGAGTACTTAATAGCATTGGTAAGGAAATTGATCAACACCTGAGCGATCCTGTCCCGGTCGGCTTGGACAATTATGGGGTGACTTATCTCATAAACTATTTTACAAACAGGGCTTACTATTGCCATTTCAGAAACTACTTCTTCCACAACTTCATTTAATACAAAAGATTTCTTATCAAGTAACAATGTTCCTGATTTAATTTTTGAAAGATCGAGCAGATCGGTGATGAGGTTGGTTAAGGTAGCCACCTGCTTTTCTACCGTCTTTAGCGATTTCTGAAGGAATGAATCCTCATTATCGCTATACATCATTTGCAATATCTGCACATAACCCTTTATAGAAGTGATAGGGGTTTTCAGCTCGTGACTGGCCATGCCGATGAAGAAATCTTTCTGCTGATCTAATTCCTTCATCTCCTGTATATCGGTACTGGCACCCACCCACATCTGGATATTACCCGCAGCATCTTTTTGTGGTACGGCCCGGCTCAGATGCCAATGATATTCTCCGGTGCTTTTCTTAAAACGGTGCTCAAAAAAATAATCTTCCCCCTTGGCAATAGATTCTTGCCAAACTTCAAGATTTCGCTCCTTATCGTCGGGGTGAATGATCTCAAGCCAACTAGTCTCCATCAACTCATCAAGCGTTTTACCAGAAAAACGCTGCATAGCTTCATTAAGGTAGGTGGTAGCCCCCGATGCATCGGTAGTCCACACAATTTGCGGCATGGAGTTGGCCAACAACCTGAATTTATGTTCGCTTTCTTCCAATACAAGCTGGTATTGTTTTTCGTCGCTAATATCCCTAAGGGTTCCTATCATGCGATAGGGGTTATTTTTTTCATCAAAATAAACCTTGCCCTGGGTGCGGATCCAACAAACGCTGCCATCGGTTTTTACTACCTTTGCTTCGTACTTATATAAACCGGTTTTCAAGGCATCCTGATATGCTTTTTTTACTAGCAAAGCGCTGTCATCGGGGTGTAATTGGTTACGCATTTCGGCAAGCGTTATCTTTTTATCTTCCTCATGCCCAAAAATAGTGGCAAGCGATGGCGAATAAATAATGTCTTTGGTACGCAGGTCTAATTCCCAGGTGGCAAGTTCGGCAGCTTCTGTTGCTAAACGTATTCTTTCTTCAGCTTCCTCCACTTTTTTACGTGCTGCAACTTTACTGGTAACATCATTAATGGTGATGATTACACCAGATATTGATTCGTTTCCTTCCCTTAACGGTGCATACTCCAGGTCTAAATAAAATTTGGTCAGGGTATCTCCGTGCTTCACATACGTTGCAGATTCGGCTTCCTTATATTTTTTGCCTGTAACAATTACCTGCCGTAGCAATTCAGGATACTTCTGGTTTTCCAGCTCCGGGAAAACGTCCATAAGTTTTCTCCCGGTTACCTCCACTTCTGTTTTCTGCCAGATAGAATCCAGCATCATGCTGTTGGCCATTTCTATAACAAGATCCTTTCCCCTTAAAATTGTCATGGGCACAGGTGATTCCATAACCATGTTGCGGAAGTGGAGTTCTCTTTTTTCGAGCAGTTGTTTAGCTTTTACTGATTCTGTTACTTCGGTGGCCACTATCATAATAGCCGATATGCTGCCATCATTTTCTTTAAGGGGGTGATAAACAATATTGAAATAGGATGGCTCTTTTATGCCGTATTTGTTTACAATAACCGGCAGTTCTGTGGCCTGAAAAGACTTTCCTGTTTCCGCCACTTGCCTGAACAAGGGCTCTACGGTTTCACGGGCATCAGGGAGAGTATCAAAAAGTGGCCGTCCAATTATCTTATCTTCTGGTTGTTCAATTAAGTGCAGGTAGGTTTCATTGGCAAGTTCTGTTGTATAATCAGGTAACCTGAATACTGCGATGCCTAATGGAGCCTGTTTTACAGAATTGCGGAATCGTTCCTCGCTTTCTTCCATCTTTTTAAAGATGGATAGCTTTTCTTCCTCCGCCAGCCTATCTTTTGTGATATCAGTATGCACGCCAACCCATTCAGTAATATTACCTTCCGCATCAAACATAGGGATGGCACGCACAGAAAAATGTCCGTAGTGCCCATCTTTCTTTTTTACCCGGTGCTGATAGACGAAACTGGTTTTGTTTTTCACAGCATTCTCCCAGGCTTCAATTGTACCTGCAGCGTCTTCAGGATGAACTGCATCAGCCCATCCATAGTTTTTATAATGGCACTCATCCTGGCCCGTTAGTGTGCTCCAGCCTGGTTGTGCACCAGTCATTTTTCCACTGGCAGTGTTTGTCCACACTATACCATCAATTGCACTAACGGCAGCCTGAAAGCGCTGTTTACTTTCTACAATCTCATGGCGGGCAGTTGCCTGTTCTGTTACGTCTAAACCAATGGCCATTATCCCATTGATGTTTCCATTGATATCGAACAACGGGTCGAAAGAAAAATTTATATAAATTGTTTCAAAGCCATGTGGCCTTACCACTTTTACAGGCAGTTCCGATGCGGAAAAGTGTTTGCCGGTATTGTAAACCTGGTCCAATATAGTTTTGAAGCCCTGCTCTGCAAATTCGGGCATGGCTTCCAGTGCAGGTTTGTTCAATACATCTTCCTCTTTTCGTCCCCACATTTCCAATGCTTTTGTATTGGCCACTTCAATTACATGGTTGGGGCCCCTGGCAATACTAATGGCAATGGGCGCCTGTGTAATCATCAGCCGCAGGTCTCTTTCCTTTTCATGGGTTATTTTACGGGCTGTTTCTGCTGCAGCTAAATTTACCTGCTGCTGAGTTACATCTTGCAGGGTGCCATTAAATCGCCAGGCAATTTTTTTCTCATTGAACCATGCCCTGCCTTTAGCTCTTACGATTGTTTCTTTTTTTGTTACCGGGTGAACGATGCTGTAAATGATATCGTAATGGCCACCGGAGGAATGTTCAAGCGCTTTGTTTATTGCTTTTACAACGGCGGGTCTGTCTTTGTCTGCTATTGCATCCAGCGCATGCTTCAGTTCCAGCTCGGTTTCATCGGGCAATCCAAACCATTCTTTAAGGCGATTGTTTCCTGCAAATTTACCGGTAAGCGGGTTTAAATCGAAAGTGCCCAATTCTGTGGCATCTATAGCAAATGCCAGTTGATTATTGCTCTCCCGCAAATCATCTTCTATTTTTTTTCGCCCGGTCGTTTCTATTACCGTTACCAGTACGCCTCCAACTTCACCGTCTTCTTTTCTTATGGGGCTGTAGGAAAAATCAAAATAACATTCTTCGGTATAGCCGTTACGGTGCAGCGGTAACATAAAGTCTGGAAAGCGCACTGCCTTTCCCTCCATCACGCCATCAAACATGGGCCCGATAATATCCCATATCTCTGAAAAAGTATTACGGGTGGTATTTCCTAATGCGTCGGGATGTTTGCTGGTACCTAATATAGGTCTGTAACCGTCATTATATAATTGTGTGTAGTCATCGCCCCATGCTATATACATTCCAAATGGGTTGTCTAGCATAACAGATACCATTGTTCGCAGGCTTTGGGGCCATTGGTCCGGGTCTCCTAATGCTGTGTTGGTCCAATCAGTATTGCGAATAAGTTGCCCCATCTCTCCTCCACCGGTAAGAAATGGGTGATTAAATAAATTAGGATTGACTTGTTTGATGCCGGTCGTTTTAATTGTTTAAAGTTTAAGCTGGAAAATTACAATTTTTAATTTTATCAAAAATCAAACCATAATGCCAAACATTTCTTCACAAGAATATTAGATGAATCCGGTTCTTTATCAAAATAATGATTGTTGAACTATTTAGCCTGATAGCCACATATGGTCTAAAAAATATAAACATGAACAATATTTACAATTAAAGGCAATATCTTGTGCTACGAAATTATTTGTGGCTTGATTTTGCTATTGATAACATGTGTTAAAATTATAACCAACAAACAAAAATCCTTTTGTACCTTGTTTCTACCAGCTTCTGCGGGTTGCTAATATTAATTAAGATGCTATATCTATTTTCCAAGTACTTGTATAAGTTTGCACCTGTATGTTTTATTACTACATTTTGTGTATTAATTACCACAGGTGCTTGGGCACAGTTATGTACAGGTACCCTTGGTAACCCGGTAGTGAATATTGATTTTGGAACCGGTGGAACAAATACCGGCTACACGCCTACCAATGCATATACGTATATAAATGATCCCTGCCCAGATGATGGATATTACACTATAACCAACAGCACCAGCAATTGCTTTAGTAATACCTGGCATACTGTAAACAATGATCATACGGGCAATGGCGCATTTATGATCATCAATGCTTCCTATGCTCCCGGCGATTTTATCCGCACTTCCGTAAAAGATCTTTGCCCTAGTACAAGTTATGAATTCTCATCATGGGTGATGAACCTGGTAACCGTCGTCGGCATTGAACCAAACATAACTTTTACAGTAGAGGATTTAAATGGAAATATTTTACAGCAGTATAGCACGGGAAATATAGTTGCTACCATTTTGCCTGAGTGGAAGCAATATGGATTTGTTTTTACTACACCGCCCAACAACCCTGAGATAGTGTTGAGAATGACGAATAATGCCCCGGGCGGTGGCGGAAATGATATTGCATTAGACGATATTGTTTTCAGGCCATGCAATGCTACCCCCGTTACTGCAACTTTTGATGCAGGCGGTCAGATAATAAAGCTATGCGAACAGATTGATACCACGCTAAGATTTAATGCAAGCTATGGTGGTGGCTTTCAAAACCCGGTTTACCAATGGCAGGAAAGCCCTGACGATGGCAGTACCTGGCAGGATATAGGAGGTGCTCAACAACTTTTCTACCTGCGTAACAACACAGCTGCAGGGCAGTATCAGTACAGGTTTTCGGTAAGAGAGCAAAGCATTTTTGACTTGCCACATTGCAGGGTAGTTACACCAGAAGTGTCAGTAAGGGTAGCAACAGCTCCTGTAGTAAATGCAGGGCCCGATCAATTAGTAGTGAAGGGGAATAGCTTACAGCTTACAGGTACATCTACCGGAACGGACAACACTTTTCAATGGTTGCCGCCAGATTTTTTAGACAACAACAAGCTATCCAACCCTCTTTGTTCGCCCACTGCTGATATTACCTATTTATTAGAAGTAACAAATGCTGAAGGATGTATAGGCAGGGATGCAGTATTTGTAAAAGTGATGCCCCAATTGTATGTACCCTCCGCCTTTACCCCAAACAATGATGGATTAAACGATCGTTGGCGCATTCCCCACCTCATTCCTACTAAAGAAACGTTGGTGCAGGTTTTCAATCGCCTTGGCCAACGGGTATATGTTGCAAATGCAGTAGCAGTAAACTGGGATGGTACGTTGAATGGTACACCGCTTAGTGGCGGCTCCTATGTTTATTATATTCGTTTAGGGGGTGGTAAACAACCTGGAATTTTAAAAGGAGTAGTTACACTTATTCGTTGATAGGTACGAGGCACTTTATAAACCCCCATTAATAAAGGAGCAATAAGGGGACTTATTTGCAGGTTGAGTTTGCTTTTTGTAAGCTTTGCATTTGCAGGATTTATACAATAGTAACTTCTATTCCCATACCGGTAAGCGTTTCATGCATATGGCCTGATATACCTTGATCTGTAATAATTTGTTCAATATCTTCCAGCCCACAGATCTTCCCAAAACCTCTTTTGCCAAACTTACTTGAGTCTGCAAGCACAATCGTTTTCTGCGAAGCCTTTATCATTTTGCGGTTAAGTTGTGCTTCCATTACATGGGTGGTAGTAAGACCAAATTCAATATCAATTCCATCAACGCCAAGAAATAATTTGCTACAGGAAAAATCATCCAGGATCATTTCTGCATAAATGCCGGTACCAGATGCAGAACTTTTTCGAAGCATCCCACCCAACAACAGTATCTCGATTTCCGAAAAATGATTCAGTTCTGTAGCTACATTCAGCGCAGCAGTTATTACAGTAAGGTTGCCCTTGGGGCGAATACTTTTGGCAAGAGATAACACTGTTGTGCCCGAGGCAATGATGATACAATCGTTGGGAACAATAAGAGACGCTGCAGCTTCTCCTATCGTCATTTTTTCAGCAGCCTTTATTTTTACTTTCTCACTCACATGCCTGTCCGAAGCATACGGGTCTGCAACTGTAGCCCCCCCATGGGTGCGAAAAAGTAGTTGTTTGTCTTCCAGTAATTTCAAATCTTTCCTTATGGTAACAGACGAAATATTTATTTCATCGCATAAGTCCAGCACATTTACTTTTCCTTCTTCTTTTAGTTTAGTAAGAATAAATTGATGGCGCTCAGCCAATGTGAAATTGCTGTTTTTGGTTTTAGGCATAAAGCTTTGATTAGTTCTCTCCCGTAAACATATACCTTTTTTTGGGTAACGTATAAGGGTTTCAGTTAATAACTTTTTTTAAAAGATAATTGTGGAAAACTTCTTAACTATTTTATTCTTGTTACGAATATATTTTGTTTACTTTCATAAAACTTTTAAATGCTTTCGTTATTCAAATATAACGAAAGATAACGAAACTGGCTTTCATGGCGAAACTAACAGTAGCAGAAAAGAAGGGTAACCGTGAATTATATCTTCAGTCTATTAAAGACGCAGATATAACCTGGGATCTTATTGTAATAGGAGGTGGGGCTAGTGGATTGGGAATTGCATTAGATGCTGTTACCCGTGGTTATAAAACCCTGGTGCTTGAGCAGGCTGATTTTGCAAAAGGCACATCCAGCCGGAGTACCAAGCTTGTGCATGGCGGCGTGCGTTACCTTGCGCAGGGAGATGTAAAACTGGTTAGAGAAGCCAGTGTTGAAAGAGGCTTGTTGCATCAGAATGCCCCTCACCTTGTAAGAGATCAAACTTTTATTGTTCCTGTTTATACTTTTTGGGATGCGCTGAAATATACTGTCGGGCTAAAACTTTACGATTGGATAGCCGGCAAACTGGGGCTGGGAGATTCTGTTTTTATTTCAAGGAACAAAACAATTGAGCGTATACCGGGAATAAGCAAACGAAATTTAAGAGGGGGAGTATTGTATCATGATGGACAGTTCGATGATTCCAGGTTGGCCATAAACCTTGCCCAAACAATTTTAGAAAACGGGGGCGATGCCCTTAATTATGTAAAGGTTGTTAATCTTGAAAAAAATGAGCGTCAGTTTATTTCCGGCGTTGTTGCTGCCGATACAGAAACAGGTGAAACTTTTTTGCTAAAAACAAAAGCAGTTATAAATGCAACTGGTGTTTTTGTTGATGATATCCTGCTGATGGATAAGCCTGGCAGCGAAAACAGCATTTGTGTTAGCCAGGGTGTTCACCTGGTGGTAGACAGATCTTTTTACCCATCTGACGATGCATTGATGATTCCTAAAACCAGTGATGGCAGGGTGTTGTTTGCAGTACCCTGGCATGATAAAGTAGTGTTAGGTACTACAGATACGCCAGTGAGTGAGCCCAGTCTTGAGCCCAAAGCATTAGAGCAGGAAATAGATTTTATTTTAAAAACGGCGGGCAGTTATCTTAACAAGCAACCTGAAAGGACTGATGTGCTAAGCATGTTTGCCGGTTTAAGACCATTAGCAGCACCAAAAAAAGGGCAACAGAAAACAAAAGAAATTTCCAGGAGCCATAAAATAATGGTTTCGGAGTCAAGGCTTTTCACCATCATTGGTGGTAAGTGGACTACCTACCGGCGCATGGGAGAAGAAATGATTGACAGGGTAGAAAAGGAACTTTGGTGGAAAACCATGCGGTCAGCTACAGCTTCGCTACCTATACATGGTTATACAAAGACGGTAAACTGGCAACATCCATTATATTTTTATGGTGCAGACCAAGCTGCACTGCAGGTAAACATTGATAACAATAGCGACGGATGGATTAGTGAAAAATTAAAGATACATGCAGCCCAGGTTGATTGGGCCGTAAGCAACGAAATGGCCCGTACTGTAGAAGATGTATTGGCACGGCGAACCAGGGCTTTGTTCCTTGATGCAAGAGAAAGTGTTAGAATGGCGCCAGCAGTTGCAGATATAATGGCTGCTAAACTTAATAAAAGTCAAACGTGGAAAGATAGGCAGGTGGCTGATTTCAGTGAGCTGGCTGCACAATACATACTTAAGGAAAAGCGAGAAGTGAGGAAGCCAGGCAGATCGTTAACAGCTAAGTAATATTCAAATTACCAGGAATTAAAAAACAATTATTTATTTGCGGTCAGTTTAAAAAACAGGAAGCTAAACAAATTTTAACCAAATAAGTTATCATAAAACTTCATCATCCAAATCACTTTTACATTATGAGACAGCCTAAAAAAAATGCGGAAAGAAAACAGTTGCTTGCACGCTTACTGCTTTCCTGTTTCCTTTTAGTTGCATCAGCAGCTACATTCGCCCAGCAAAAGAATATAACAGGCGTTGTAAAAAACAGCAGTTCGGGTGCTAACATCCCTAATGCATCAGTGCAGGTGAAAAATACTAAAACGGGCACTTCTACTAATGCTGCTGGTGCATGGTCACTTGTGGCTTCTCAGGGACAAATACTTGTAGTAAGTGCTGTCGGATTTGCATCCAGGGAAATGGTTATAAACGAAAAAAATAGCTTTGTCGTTAACCTGCAGCCCGCAGATACAGAGCTGGAAAATGTGATAGTAACGGCGCTCGGTATACGAAGAGAAGAAAAGGCGCTCGGCTATGCCACTACGGTAGTAAAAGGAGAGGAATTAACCAATGCTATTTCCTCTAACTGGACCGATGCCTTATCTGGTAAAGTTGCAGGGCTTAACCTTGTTCGTTCAAATAGTGGCCCAAGCGGTTCTAATAAAATTATTTTACGGGGCGAAAGTAATTTAACAGGAAATAACGAAGCGCTCATAGTTGTAGACGGGGTAGTAATAAGCAATGGTAGTAACCGCCGCACAGGTATTGGTGGAGAAAGCGCTTACGGTACCAGTAGTGACAATCAGCCTGCAGATTATGGTGGAAGCATGAATGATATTAACCCGGAAGATATTGAGAGCGTAACAGTTTTAAAAGGCCCGGCCGCTGCGGCATTATATGGAGAAAGAGGTGCGGGTGGAGCTATCATGATAACAACAAAATCTGGCAGTAGCCGTAAAAAAGGATTGGGCATCACCTTCAATTCCAATGTAAATGTAGAAGATGTAAACCGCTGGCCCGATATGCAATATGAATTCGGACAGGGTACAAATGGGGTTCCGTATTATTCTTTTGGTGCAGGCCCGGATGGCGTTAGCACAAGTGCTACCAGCTCGGCGTACGGTCCACGATTTGACGGACAAATGTTTTACCAATATGATCCTGTTACTGGTGCGCAGGGTACTGAAAGGACTTTATGGAGAGCCTATCCTGATCAAACAAGAGATTACTTTAAAACAGGAACCAATCTCACCAATACCATCAGTATTGATGGTGGTACAGATAAAACCACTGCACGTTTTTCTTTTACCAATGTAAAAAATAAATGGATATTACCCAATACAGGGTTTACAAGAAATACATTGGCACTATCTGTTAATACAAAGGTTACAGATAAACTAACCATATCTTCTAAAGTAAATTATACCAACAGGGTGAGCGACAATTTGCCGGGTGCAGGTTATGGTAATCAATCTATCATGTACTGGTATATTTTCTGGCAACCCAATGCAGACATGAACTGGCTGAAAAGATATTGGGTACCTGGACAGGAGGAAAGAAAAATATTTTATCCTTTCAGCACATTTCCGGAAAATCCATATGCCATTGCGTATGAATTTATCAATCGTAGCAACAGGCACAACATAACAGGCAATGTACAGGCCGCATATAATATTACTAAAGAATTAAGCTTGCAGGTGAGAGCGTCTATGGATATGGGGTATGATAGCAGAGCCCAGCAAAGACCTTTTGATGCAGGCTCTAAATTCCAGGCCGGAAGCTTCCGCACACAAAATATTTTTTCGCAGGAAGTAAGTGGGGATTTTTTATTGAAGTATGCTAAAAAAGTAAAGGATTTTGATCTTTCTGCCACTTTTGGCGGAAGCGCATTAAAAAATACTTACAACAGAGATGAGGTTAGAGCAGATTCATTAATTACACCAGGTATCTATTCAATGAGCAACAGCGCAAGGCCGTTGGAAACCATTCCGTACAATAGCGAATATGCCATTAATAGTTTTTATGCGTTACTAACAGGCGGCTTTAAAAATTATTTGTTCATGGATGTTACAGCACGCAAGGATTGGAACAGCACTTTGGCAACGCCGGAAAGAAAAGATAATGCTGGCTTTATCTATAGTTCGGTAAGTTCAAGTTTTATTGCATCAGAAGTGTTTACAATGCCAAAATCTGTAGATTTTGCAAAAATCAGGCTCTCTGTAGCGAGTGTAGGTGGAGGGACTACGACACCTTATAGAACTGCATATAATTATTCTACAGCAGGAAGTTTGTATAGTGGGGGATTGCAAAATCCATCCTTGCTGGCAAATCCAAACCTGAAGCCTTTGAGAACCACTACATACGAAACCGGATTCAATGTGAGAATGTTTAAAAACAGGTTGAATGTAGATGCAGCATTTTACACAGGCAATACTAAAGATCAGATATTAGAAAGAATAATTGATAGAGCTAGTGGTTATACCAGAACAGTAATAAATGCCGGAAAGGTTTCCAATAAAGGTATTGAGTTGGCTATCAGCGGAACACCGGTTACTACCAAATCTAGTTTTAAATGGACAACATCATTGGTATATTCTTCCAACAGAAACAGGATAGAATCATTACCGGATAGTTCAATTGTTTTAAGAAATGGGCCGGTTGGTGGCGGACAAGTTGTAGCTAAAGTGGGAGGGAGTATGGGGGATTTGTATGGAAGAGGGTATGTGAGGGCCCCAGATGGGCAGGTGGTGTACGATGCGGTAACGGGCAATGCAAAAATTACGGAAGATGTAGTTTACCTGGGTAATGTACTACCGAAAGGTAAATTAGGTTTCTCAAACGATTTTTATTTTAAAGGATTTCATTTAAATGTGTTGTTTGATGCACAGTGGGGTGGAGTAGCTCATTCATTAACACATTATAAGCTGGCAGAGCAGGGTAAGATTAGTAAAACTTTACCGGGGCGCTACAATGGCATTATTGGTAACGGTGTGGTGGATGACGGAACAGGGAAGTATATTCCTAACACTATCATTGCAACTAATATTGATCAGTACTATCGCTCACACTGGGGTATTGATAATGCTGAAGGCAGCACGTTCAGCACTGATTTTATAAAATTCAGGGAAGCCAGATTGGATTATACCGTTAACAAAAAGCTGACAACAAAGCTGGGCTTACAAAAAGTAGTATTTGGTATATATGGTCGTAACCTATTTATATGGAGCGATTGGCCGGCTTTTGATCCTGAGTTTGGTACGCTGGCCGGCGACGATATTGTTCAAGGCTTTGAAATAGGTCAGTTCCCATCTACAAGGTCAATAGGTTTTAATTTAGTTGTAGGACTATAAAAAATATTAACATGAAAATGCTATTCAATAAAAATTTAATTGCAATTGGGTTGGTGGGATTATTATTTGCTTCCTGTTCCAAAGATTTTGAGGAGATAAATACAGACCCCAATAATGCACCTACCGCTTTGCCGCAACAATTGCTGGCACCGGCATTGGTAAGTACCATGAGGTATAATATGATACGGAACCGTAATGTAAATAACGAGTTGATGCAGGTAACGGTAGATCAGAGTGATGCAGACGGTAGGGTTTTTCGCTACGATTATCGCCCTAATCTTTCTGATTATTTATACAATGGTTTGTATAGCGAACTCACCAATTTTAAAGACATTTATAAATCAGCCAATGAACCTTTAGGCTACAATTCATCTTACAGGGGCATCTCTTTAATATGCCAAAGCTGGATATATTCTATCCTCACAGATACTTACGGTGATATTCCGTACAGTCAATCGAACCTGGCAAGAGACAGCGCTATTTTTGAACCAAAGTTTGACAAACAGCAAGATATTTATCTTGATATTTTTAAACAATTAGAACAGGCAAATATGTTGCTTGATTCAAACAGGTCAATAGCTGCATCCAGTGATCCGGTATTTAATGGCAATGTTGCCAACTGGCGCAGATTTGGAAACAGCTTATACCTGCGGTTATTGTTAAGGGTTTCAGGAAAGTCAGAAGTAACGGCTTTAGTTGCTGCAAAAATAAAAGACATCGTAGAAACCAATGCTGCTGATTATCCAATCATGAGCAACAATGATGGTGCCGCAATTTTAAGATGGACAGGTGTTGGCCCCTATACTTCTCCTTATTCAAACGGTGTAAGAGAACAAGATTTCAGGGCACCAAGCATCGGTAGTTTTTTTATAGATAATTTAGTGATATGGAACGATCCAAGAATTGATATTGCACAGGGAACCAATAATATTAATAGATGGGCCATTGCACCGTACCAGGGTGCCTTTACAGGTGTGCAGAGTGGTTATTTGCCGGGAGCAGAGCCCATTAAAAAAGCATATTTCTATTCAAATACTTCTGCCAGAAGTTTGCAAACAGAACCTATGACTGGTATGATTATGAACTATGCAGAATTGCAGTTTATTTTATGCGAAGCAGCGGTGAAGGGATGGATAACAGGTTCCGCTGAAAACTATTATAAAAGCGGAGTACGTAATAGCATTACACTTTGGATGCCAACCTGGGCGGTGCCTGTTGATACTTATTTAGCCTCGGCTGATATTGCATGGGACCCTGCAGGAACCCAGGATAAAAAAATGGAACAATTGCATTTGCAAAAATATTATGCCTTATTCTTAACAGACTTTCAACAGTGGTTTGAATATCGCCGCACTGGCCATCCTGTATTGCCAATTGGTCCTGGTGTAGATAACGGTGGGGTAATGCCATCCAGGATGGTGTATCCTGTGTATGTTCAATCTACCAATCCTACCAATTATCAACTGGTAGTGGCATCGCAGGGGCCGGATGTAATTTCAACAAAAGTGTGGTGGCAAAAACCTTAATAAACAAACTCCAACTATTGATTTAAAAAACATAGTAATGAAAAAAATTATCATCTTTTTATACTGCCTTTCTACCCTTGCAATTTTGGGTGGATGCGAAAAAGACAAATATCCGGGTGGGGTTGTAAGTTCATACATTTCCATTTTTGATGTAAGAAATATTTATAAAGGAAATGATGTTGCATTGTCCATACAAAACATGTCTGGTGCTGAAAACATTACCGGTATTGTTGTATCCGACCATTCTGGCGGCAACCTGCCCGCTGGCCTGCTGATGCTTCAGGATAACAGGAGATTGAACCAGCTTCGTGGTATCTCCGTTCAGTTGCCATCGGCTGCTGATTATGTTCCCGGCGATTCTGTTATTATTAATGTGAAAGGAGCCATGCTTACAAAACAGAACGGAATATTGCAATTAACTGGTGTTGATGCAACCGATGTTAAAAAAGTAAGTGCTGGTAATACTATTTATATTCCCATAGTAAAATCAAATGCAGTCATTGCTTCACCAGATTTTTACGAAAGTACCTTGATAACTATTACCAGAGTTGGTTTCGATGCATCATATCCGGCAGGTACGACTTATCTTGGTAATAAAATTATTAATGATGGTTTTGGAAATATGTTATTGCATACAGAACCAACAGCTCCTTATGCAAATAATCGTATTCCGTTTTTAGCAAATTTTACCGGCATTGTTTTAAATATTGATACCGATACTGTGCCGCAGTTGTGGCCAAGAACACAAGCTGATATCACCATACTTGCTGCTACAGCACCTAAAATTGCTCCGCTTGTTATCACCGGTTATCTGGTTGATCCGTCAGGTTCAGATGCTAATCATGAATATGTTCAGTTAATGGCTACAAAGGATATCAATTTTTCAACTAACAGCTTTGCAATGGTTACTACCAATAACGCTGGGTCCGCTGCACCGAGTGGTTTTCCGGAGAATGGCTGGGCAACGGGTGGCCTCAGAACTTATAAAATAAATATTGCTGCAGGTTCAGTTACCCGTGGACAATACATCTATGTGGGGGCTAATAAAAAAATATGGGGGTCGGCATCAACAGATATCAGCTCTTCCTTTTGGATAAGTAAAATGTATTCAACGGTTGCAGGCGACGATTTTGGCAATCCTACTAATAACCTGCTTGCAAACAGTGGCAATGCTGGTGGTATCGCTATTTTTGATTTGACCAATGTTACGGCAGATACAATTCCGGTAGATGTAATGTTTTACGGAGGTAATGGATCGTTGTATTCTGCAGGTCCACCTACAAAAGGATATAAGATCACCAACACAGACTATTATGATATCACTAATCCATCTACCTTAGTTATTCAACCTTATTTTGCAATGGGATCCAATACCGGTAAATTGGCCTTTCCGGCAGCTACCTATTTTACAAGTTTGGGTGGAACATATAATACCACCACTGGCAGATGGACATCGGCCAGAACTTTAAACGGAATACAGCTTACAACAGCATCAACAGTTACAGAAATTGAAGGGGCTACCACTTTAGAACAATAAGAACGATGAACAGGAGAAAATTTTTACAACAGGTTTCTTTATTAACCGGGGGATTAATATTTGCAGCTCAAACACCTTTGTCTGCATTTACTAATGCTGATAAAAAACTAAAAGGTCGCATTATTGCCAAAGGCAAAGGATTAGCAGGCGTTGTGATAAGTGATGGATACAAAGTGCTGGCCACCGATAAAAAAGGAAGGTTTGAATTTCAACCGCATCCCGATGCAGTTACCTTGTTTATAAGTACGCCGGCAGGGTATGAATTTCTCCACGAAAAAAAGATAGCCCGGCAGTATAAACAAGTAAACAGCCTGAATTTTAAGAAAGAAATAAAATTTGAACTAAAACCACTTGATAAAAATGACAATGAACACCAGTTTATAATCTGGGCAGATCCGCAGGTAAAGAATGAAAAAGATCTGAAAAAAATGTTTAAACATTCCGTACCTGATGTGCAAAAGGTTGTGGCTGATGCGGGACCGGATGCACTGTTACATGGTATTACAGTAGGAGATATTGTTTGGGATAAATTAGATTACTTTCCTGAATATGACAAGGCCGTTGCACAAATGGGCATTCCTTTTTTTCAATGCCTGGGCAATCATGATATGGATCTTAATAGTGGTGATGATGCACACTCAGATGTAAGTTTTGTTAACAGCTATGGGCCAACTTATTATTCCTTCAACCGGGGAAAGGCACACTATGTAGTGCTTGATAATGTTCGCTACCTGGGTAAAGATAAAAATTACGATGGCTACATTCAGCAGCATCAATTAGACTGGCTTGCTAAGGACCTTGCTTATGTGCCTGCAGATAATTTAGTAATAATTTGCATGCACATTCCCTTGCACAGCGGTACCAAAAACCGGGATATGTTGTACGATCTTATAAAAGGCAGAAATGTACATGTAATGAGTGGCCACACGCATTACAATGAAAATATTATAGAGAACAATATTTATGAGCATAACCACGGAACGGTTTGTGGGGCATGGTGGACGGGGCCAATCTGCGGGGATGGAACGCCAAATGGTTATGGAGTGTACACGGTAAAAGGAAGCGAACTGAGCTGGCATTACAAATCAACAGGCAAGGATCCTGAACACCAGATGTCCATAGCTGCCAGTGATTATAATGCAGAGCAGAAGCAAATACTTGTAAACATCTGGAATTACGACGATGCCTGGAAAACTGCTTTTGCCATTGATGGAAAACCAATGGGCGCCTTAGAACAATTTGAAGGTTTCGATCCGTTAGCCTATAAAACCTTACTCGGGCCAGCATTGCCGGCAATAAGAGGATTTGCAGAACCAAGGAAAACCAATCATATGTTCAAGGCGTTAGTGCCAGTTACTGCAAAAAACATCCAGGTTACTGTTACCGATCGTTTTGGAAAAATTTTTACAAACAATCAAAGTATCTAAGGCATGAAAAAAATTTGCATGCTTATATTGTCTTGCATGATCGTTGTATCAGTTACAGCGCAGTCTGCAAAATGGGATAGTACTTTCAGGCCAAACAATTACGAATTAAAACTGGCGCAGTTCAGAAGTTATCCGAACGCAGCTACCGATATTATCTTTTTTGGCAACAGCATAACCGATTACACCGACTGGAATGAATTGCTCCAACTAAATGAGGCACGCAACCGCGGCATTTCAGGCGATATTACATTCGGCTTGTTGCAAAGGCTCGATGAAGTAACCGAAGGCAAGCCAGCCAAAATATTTATACTGGCAGGCATAAACGATATTGCAAGGAACATTCCCGACGAAGTTATTTTAAATAATTTTGTGCGGATGATTCATCAGATAAAAGCGGCGTCACCAGCAACAAAAATTTACATCAATAGTATATTTCCTGTTAATAATAGTTTCCCCGCCAGGAATCATTTTAATAAAGATGAACATATATCTTTTGTAAATGCAGGGTTAGAAAAAATTTGTATGAAGGAAGGCGCTAATTTTATTAACGTTCATCCGCATTTGCTGGATAAGGAGGGGAGGCTCGATCGGAAATTTACTTATGATGGCTTGCATCCTACAATTGAAGGTTACAGGAAATGGGTTGTAGTGCTGCAGCCATATATCGCTGAGTGAAGAAGGCGTCAATTAAATTTTGCTTATTTGCTTACTGCTTTTGCGGAAGGCATTATTTTTATAAAGATAAACTGCTAAATGCTTGCTATGGCTAATTACATTCTTTCCCTGGACCAGGGCACAACAAGTTCCCGTGCGATTATTTTCGACAAAAAAGGAAACATTGTTTCTGTTGCTCAAAAAGAGTTTACGCAAATTTTTCCTAAACCCGGCTGGGTAGAACATGATGCCAGCGAGATATGGAGTTCGCAACTAGGCGTAGCCACAGAAGCGGTGCTTAAAGCCGAACTGACCATCCAGGATGTAGCAGCAATTGGTATTACCAACCAGCGGGAAACTACCGTGGTTTGGGACCGGGACACCCACCTGCCCATTTGCAATGCTATCGTTTGGCAGGATCGCCGAACGGCGCCTTACTGCGAACAATTGAAAAAAGATGGCCATGCCGAAAAAATAAAACAGAAGACCGGCCTTGTCACCGATTCCTATTTTTCAGGAACCAAAATAAACTGGATACTGAATAATATAGAAGGGGCAAGGGATAAGGCGCAGCGGGGCGAATTGTGTTTCGGCACCATCGATAGCTGGCTGCTTTGGAAACTCACCAACGGAAAAGTACATGCCACGGATGTGTCCAATGCATCCAGGACCATGCTCTTCAATATTCATGAAATGAAGTGGGATGAGGAACTGCTGGACTTGATGGGCATTCCCGCCAGTATGTTGCCGGAAGTACGTTCCAGCAGCGAAGTGTATGGTTATACCGAAAATATCCTTACTTCGGTGCCCGTTCCCGTTAGTGGCATCGCCGGCGATCAGCAATCAGCCTTATTTGGGCAAATGTGCACCCAACCCGGCATGGTAAAAAATACCTATGGCACCGGGTGCTTTATGTTAATGAACACCGGCGACAAACCCGTCATTTCTGAAAACAACTTATTGACAACAATAGCATGGAAATTGAACGGAAAAGTTCAATATGCTTTAGAAGGCAGCGTATTTATTGGCGGTGCTGTGGTGCAGTGGTTAAGAGATGGCTTAAAAATCATTCAACATTCATCTGATGTGGAGGCTCTGGCAAAAACAGTTGAAGATAACGGTGGGGTTTATATGGTACCTGCCTTTACAGGGCTTGGTGCACCATACTGGAATCCCGATGCCCGGGGCACCATTGTGGGTATTACAAGGGGTACCAGCAGCGGGCATATTGCCAGGGCTGCTATCGAAAGTATCGCCTTTCAGTCTATGGACCTGTTACAATCTATGCAGGCAGATGCAGGCCTGCATATAAAAGAAGTGAGGGTAGATGGAGGAGCCACTGTAAACAACCAGTTAATGCAGTTTCAAAGCGACATTTTGGGTACTAGAGTAATAAGACCCAGTATAACAGAAACTACCGCTCTTGGTGCCGCTTACCTGGCCGGACTTGCTGTTGGTTTCTGGGAAAGCTTAGATGAAGTGCAGCAATACTGGCAGCAGGATAGGGCTTTTGAGCCGGCAAGGCCAACAGAAGAAGTTGAGCTGTTGCGAAAAGACTGGAAGCGGGCAGTTCATGCTGCACAAGCATTTACGGTCAACGATAAATAAATACACACTTCATTAAACCCTTTT
>JBBSKH010000036.1:0-31005 GCA_038256495.1 Chitinophagales bacterium | reverse complement strand
TTGAATTAAAGCCAGACCCGCTGGCCGAGCAAGAACAACGCTTATAAAATTTTATAAAAAAGAGTTCCTCGTTTGGAACTCTTTTTTATTTGTGGTAAGTTAACTTCACCAAACAAATTAACAGCATGCTTCAAAGAATTAGAGATATGGCCAGCCAACTGGCACCTGAGTTTATAGCCATCCGGCAACATTTACATGCGCATCCTGAGTTAAGTTACCAGGAGTTTGAGACTTCAAAATTTATCCAGGAAAAACTGGCCGGTTGGAATATACCCTACGAGGTGATGGCCACTACCGGTGTTGTGGGCTTGATAGAAGGGAAAAACCCTTCATCTAAAATTATTGCTTTAAGAGGCGACATGGATGCACTGCCGATAAAGGAAGTGAACGAAGTGCCTTACAAATCGCAGAATGAAGGTGTAATGCATGCCTGTGGCCACGATGTGCATACCACCTGCCTGCTGGGTGCAGCCCGCATTTTAAACGATACAAAAGAGGAATGGGAAGGTACCGTAAAACTTATTTTTCAACCAGGAGAGGAGAAGAACCCCGGTGGCGCCAGTTATATGATAGCAGAGGGTGTGTTGGAAAATCCTGCGCCGCAGCAAATATTTGCATTGCATGTGCACCCGGGTTTAGAGGCGGGTGAGTTTAGTTTCAGAGGCGGTATGGTAATGGCAAGTGCAGATGAATTGTATATTACCATCAGGGGTAAAGGCGGGCATGCTGCGGCACCACAAAATACGGCTGATACAATCCTGATTGCATCTCATCTTATCATCAGCCTGCAGCAGATTGTTAGCAGGAATAATAACCCCTTCAATCCGTCAGTATTATCAATAAGCTCTTTCCAGGGAGGTAACACTACCAATGTAATTCCTTCGGAAGTGAAGCTGATGGGCACTTTCAGGGCTATGAACGAAGCGTGGCGTTTTAAAGCCCACGAATTGATAACAAAGCAAACTAAACAATTGGTGGCAGCCATGGGTGCCGAAGCCGATATTCATATTGACGTGGGTTATCCTTTCGTATTTAATAATGAAGCCCTCAGTATTTCAGCCCGTGAACAGGCAGAAAAATTTGCAGGGAAAGAAAATGTAAGTGAAACGGAACTACGCATGGGCGCTGAAGATTTTGCATATTATTCCCATAAAATCCCCGCATGTTTTTTCAGGTTGGGAGCAGGAAATAAAGCGAAAGGTATAACTAGTGGTGTGCACACCCCCAATTTTAATATTGATGAAAACGCCATTGAACATGGTATGGGTGTGATGGCCTGGCTGGCAGTAAGTGCGAAGACAACTTAGGAACCCCTGACCCCTACTTGTCCCGGCTTAGTCGGGAAAGGGGAACTTATTAGGAAAGATTTTTTGAGAATTGTCACGATATAGTGTGTGTAAGAAAAATCGCCCGTGGCAATTAGTAAGAATAACTTAGATTTGAAATAGTATACTGATTTGCATAGAAATCTTTTTTAAAAATTAAATTTCGATTTGAAATTGTGTAACCTATGCCTTATACATTTTCGAATTGAAATCCCCTCCCGATAGCAATCGGGATAAACAGGGGACAGGGGCTTATGAAAATAGCATTCCACGGCGCAGCAAGAACAGTTACCGGCAGTAAGCATTTGGTAACCTTAACCAATGGCAGGAGGATACTGCTGGATTGTGGTTTGTTCCAGGGTATGGGTGAAGAGACGGATGAAATGAATAAAGACTGGGGATTTGATCCTGCAACAGTAGATTACCTCGTACTTTCTCACGCTCATATTGATCATTGCGGTTTGATTCCTAAATTAGTAAAGGATGGCTATGAAGGCAATGTATATGCCACGCCTGCCACCAAAGACCTTGCATCCATCTTAATGGTAGATTCCGCAGGTATACAGGAATCAGATGTAAAATATGCCAATAAGCGCCGGTCAATGCAGGGGCTGCCATACTTGCAACCATTGTATAATACCCAGGATGCCGTTAATGCTACTAATCGTTTTGTTAGTGTAGAATATGGCCGGTGGTTTGAACTGGAACCTGGTGTTGAATTCTGTTACACCGAAGCAGGTCACATAATCGGCAGTGCTGTGGTTCATTTGCGAATAACTGAAAATGGAAGTACCAGGCAAATCACTTTTAGTGGGGATGTTGGCAGGTATCGGGATATTATTTTAAAATCGCCGGCAACATTTTCTCAGTCTGATTTTATCCTGCTGGAGTCTACCTATGGCAATAGCCTGCATGACGAGTTTCATCCCACGGCCGATACCTTACTGGAGTGGATTGAAAAAACCTGTATTCGTAAAAAAGGAAAATTGATTCTGCCTGCATTCAGCGTAGGACGTACACAGGAGATATTATACGCACTAAATCAACTTGAATTAGAAAACAGGCTGCCCGACCTGGCATATTTTGTAGATAGCCCGTTGAGCCTGAAAGCCACGATGATCATTAAGAGCTATCCGCAGTATTTTAATAAACGTATTCAAAAAGTGCTGGAGCATGATGATGATCCATTTGCTTTTAAAGGATTAAAATTTATTAAAACGGTGGATGAATCGAAGATGCTGAACTATTACAAAGGCCCTTGCGTAATTATTAGTGCCAGCGGAATGGCTGATGCAGGAAGGGTGAAACACCACATCAGCAACAATGTAGAAAACAGCAAGAACAGTATTGTGCTTACCGGCTATTGTGAGCCTAGTTCTCTTGGAGCCCGTTTGTTGCGCAAACCCAAGGAAGTAGGTATTTTTGGCCAGCCACATGAAGTAAATGCAGAAATAGGAGAGATGCGTAGCATGAGTGCCCATGGCGATTACGAAGACCTGATGCAGTTTCTTGCCTGCCAGGATCCCAGGCAGGTGAAGAAATTATTCCTGGTGCATGGTGAATATAACGTGCAGCAGGATTTTAAACAGCGCCTTTTACGAAAAGGTTTTCTTGATGTTGAAATTCCTGAACGCCACAGCGAAGTCGGGCTCGGCTAAACGCTAAGCAGCATAATCAATTTTGCGGTGCGGTGCATATTGCAGAATTTTCTTTTTTAGTTCCGCAGGGCGATAAGGCTTTAAAATATAATCATTGAAGCCGGTCTCTGAAATCAGCGTATCCATATTTTCCAGCAGCGTAGCTGTAAATGCCAGCACTGGTGTGGTAAGGTCTGTTTCCCTGATAATCTTAATGGCAGAATAGCCGTCCATCTCAGGCATCTCCAGGTCCATTAATACCATATCAAATTTGTGGTATTTAAATAGTTCCAATGCTTGTATACCATTGGAGGCTTCTTTTATTTGTATACCCCATTTTTGCAGGAAGTTAATAAGGATGCTGGCATTGATCTCGTTATCTTCTACTACCAGCACCCGAAGGCCACGGGTATCTTCTATTATATTTGGTAATTGTGCTGCATCAACGACCGGAACTACTGTCGCTAGTGCATTCTCAAAAGTTAGTGTAAAAAAGAACCTAGAACCTGTTCCCATGGTGCTTTCTACCTGCAGGTTGCCGCCAAACTTTGCTACCAGTCGTTCGCTGATGGTTAAGCCCAGTCCGGTGCCACCATGCCGGCGACTCAATTCATCATCATGCACCTGAACAAAACCCTGGAAAATTTCAGCCAGTTTATCTTCCGGTATACCAATACCGGTATCTTTTACTGCAAAGGAGATGGTAGTACTATTTACATCTCGTTTAAGGATGGAAAGTTTTAAACTAACTGATCCTTCGTAAGTAAATTTCAGCGCATTCGAGATCAGGTTTTTAAATACCTGGCTTAGTTTTATTTCATCGCTGAAGATATTAATGTCTTCAAAAGATTCCTTGCACATAAGGTCTATCGATATTTCCTTAGCCTTAAACTGACTTTCAAAAGAGCGGACAATATTGTCTACGCAATGTTTCAGGTTGAATTTTTGTTTTTTTAATTCCAGCTTACCGGCATCTATCTTACTAAAATCAAGAATGTCGTTAATGATGCCCAACATGTGTTCAGAAGAGTATTTAAGTACCTCTACGTTGTTTTTAATTTTTTCAGGTAACTCTTCGTCGGTTAATATTAAATGAGAAGTTCCGATGATACCATTCAATGGCGTTCTCAGTTCGTGGCTCATGCTGCTGAGGAAGCGGGCTTTGGCTTTGGCAGCTTTCAACACCTGTTGTTTGTGAATTTTTAATTCGCTTTCTGCTTGTTTATGCACGGTAATATCACGAAAGAAAAGCAGTTGGTGTTCAATATCATCTTTTACAAAAACCTTACTCTTTATACTTGCATAAATTTTTTGATTGTTTGGGGTGGTAAAACCGCCTTCGCCTTCCCATGTAGGCGGAATCCCATTCATGATTAGATCTTTGTTGTTGCTGTCAGAAGCAAGATGCTTCATCAGGATTCGGATAAAGTTGGTATTTACCAACTGGGTGTCGGCCGGCAATTCAAAAAAAGCCAGGAACAGGTCATTAGCACAAACTATTTCGTTACTGCCCCTGTTAAGTACCACGCAGGCATCGGGATAAAGATTCAACAAATCAGCATTACATATCTGGAGCCTATCTTTTTTAGTTTCTTTCTTTTGAAACAATGAGAATTTCCCAAACACGGAGGCCCGGTTTTCCTTGTTTTTCATAGTGAGTTAAATATTAAATGCTACAACAAAGTGTAAACGGCTAAATACTTTTTTTATTTTCTTAAAAAATATTTAGACAGTTTCTGCGTTATCTTAATTGAATCAGCAGATAAATTAATATTTAATAGTATGAGCCAGGGCGTTTTTGTTTTTGATGGCCGTTTAGATGGCGCTTTTTTAGAGAGTGTGTATGAGGGAGATATAGAACATGCAGCAATGGTTTTTGACCAGTTTTTGCGAACAATACCCGGCCAGTTAAATGAGATAAACGATTATTACCAAAGCAGCGATATTGAAAATTTCAGGAAGAACGTGCATAAGATAAAGCCTGTGTTGAGTTATGTTGGGCTTACGGCACTTACAGGTAAAGCCGCTGCATTAGAAAGTCAATGCAAACAAGTGGGAAGCATACAGGATGTATCAGGACTGTATTCATCATTTTCAATGGAGTTGAACGAGATGATACCGGTAATAGAAAATGAACTAGCAAAAATCAGGAATCTATAAACCTTCTATATGAAACTAAGAGCCATTATTGTAGACGACGAGCCTATTTCAAGACAGTTTTTAGAACAGTACTGTTCTAAAAGCGGAAAAATCAATGTATCGGGTTCCTTCCCGGAATCTGCTTCTGCATTGTATTTTTTACAGAACAACGAGGTGGATATTCTCTTCCTGGATGTGGAAATGCCCGGCGATACGGGATTTCAGCTTCTGGATAAGTTGCCGTTTATGCCCAAGGTGATACTCACCACCTCCAAAACTGATTATGCATATGATGCATTCCAGTACAATGTAACCGATTACCTGAAAAAGCCATTTTCCTATGTAAGGTTCCAGGAGGCGGTAAACAAAGCCAACGAAGTAAATGTAGAAAAGGCTTTAGAACATGAAAAAGAAGACATCTTTATTAAATCTGATGGAAAGTTTATCAGGCTTAATTATGATGATATCCTTTATATAGAAAGTGTAGGCGACTATGTAAAATATTGTACTATGGAAAAAAAGTACATTACGCATAGTACTTTAAAAGCAGTAGAAGAAAAGCTGGGCAAAGGAGATTTTATGAAAGTGCATCGATCCTATATTGTTAACCTGAAAAAAATAAAAAATATCGAGGATAATACACTAATGATAGGGAATGATCATATACCCATCAGTAAAGTGCTAAAGAGCGAAGTAATGGGCCGGATAAACCTGGCAGTATAGGATTTGCCTTTGGCAGAAAAAAACATTCAGCAACAAATGAAATTGTTACAATGCCCCTTTACCAGGGGTATTTTTTTATATACATGCGCTACTTAAAACGCTGCATGCTGAAGGCTGCCGTTTTCATTTCCGCCATATAAATTGATTGGTTTATTTTGTAATTGTTACAGCTTACTTGTTTCATTTTGCTGAGATCAAATGACCTGGAACCCGTGGGCAAAGGGGTCGTCATCTTTGTCTATTGATATGATGTTATGCCCGTAAATTCTTGCCCACCCTTCTATGCCGGGCTTTATACCGGCTTTGTCGCCCACCGTTACTTCTTCTTCTATTGTGCCTGTGAATTTGCTGCCAATGAAACTTTCATGAATAAACAGGTTGCCTTTTTTTAATAAACCTTTGGCATACCATTGCGCCATACGGGCACTAGTACCCGTGCCACATGGGCTGCGATCTATGGCTTTGTCGCCATAAAAAACAGCATTTCTTGCTGTAGAGGTTTTGTCAATTGTTTTGCCGGTCCACAGTACATGACTGCAACCACGGATCGTTGGATTCTGCGGATGTATAAATTCATATTGTTCATTGATGAGCTGGCGAATGATGCCACTAAAGCCCACCAATGCAGAAGCGGTATAATGCTCAAGCCCTGGAAAATTTTTTTGAGGATCGATGATGGCGTAGAAATTGCCGCCATATGCCACATCAAAAACTATATTTCCCAAATGAGGGCTGGTAATTTCCAAAGCTTCGGCAGCTAAATAGGAGGCTACATTGATGAGTTTAACTGATCTCACTTTGCCGTTTTCTTCTTTGTAACTAACATGGATAAGCCCGGCCGGTGTTTCCATTTTTACAACACCCTTTGTTTTGGGAACTATCAATCCTTCTTCAATAGCAATAGTGATGGTACCAATAGTGCCATGTCCGCACATAGGCAGGCAGCCGCTGGTTTCAATAAACAACACGGCCACATCATTTGCTTCATCATGCGGCGGGTATAAAATACTGCCGCTCATCATATCATGACCGCGGGGTTCAAACATGAGTCCCTTTCTTATCCAGTCGTATTCCTGCAGGAAGTGCTGGCGCTTTTCGCTCATGTTTGTGCCGGCAAGAGCAGGCCCGCCTTCTTTTACCAAACGAACGGGGTTGCCGCAGGTGTGGGCATCTATACAAGTAAAAATGTGTTTCATATTTCTAAAACTTTGGCAAAGTTGTAAACCTTGTTGTAAATTTATGGTATGGAGGCTTACGGTAAGATATTATTGATTGCGATGCCGGTGTTTTTATTGCTGGTGCTGTTTGAAAAATGGTATGGCTGGCGCAAAGGTTTCGATACTGTTCGCAGTATGGATATGATCAGCAGCCTTAGTAGTGGTGTAACAAATGTTTTGAAAGATGTGCTGGGCCTTAGCATAGCATTAATCAGTTACCAATGGCTGGTATCACACATTGCTATTACGCAGATTAAAGGCACCTGGGCCACTTACCTTATTACCTTTATTGTACTAGATTTTGCCGGGTATGCCGTTCATGCATTGAACCATAGGGTTAACTTTTTTTGGAATGCTCATATCGTGCACCACAGCAGCGAGGAGTTCAACCTTGCCTGTGCCTTACGCCAGAGTATTTCGGTATTTGTAAAATTATTTGTGGTGCTGCTGTTGCCTGCAGCGCTGCTGGGTGTGCCGGCACAGGTAATAGCCGTGGTTGCGCCTATTCATTTGTTTGCCCAGTTCTGGTACCATACCAGGCATATCGGTAAAATGGGTTGGCTGGAAAAAGTTATCGTAACGCCTTCTCATCACCGGGTGCATCATGCTATTAACCCGGAATACATGGATAAAAATTATGGCCAGATCTTTATTGTATGGGATAAGATCTTTGGCACTTTCCAGGAGGAAAGAAACGATATACCTGCTGTGTATGGTGTAACCCGTCCGGTACGTACCTGGAACCCGGTTAAGATCAATTTTCAACACATGTGGTTATTAATAAAAGATGCGTGGAGAACAAAGCATTGGAAAGACAAATTGCGCATATGGTTTATGCCTACCGGCTGGAGGCCCGCCGACGTAAATGAAAAATACCCGGTGCATAAAATTGAAGATATTTACAATTTTGAAAAGTATGATACGGCAGTCAGCCAGCCACTACTTGTGTATACCTGGATACAACTGGTTATGCTCCTCCTTTTCGTAAGTTATCTTTTTGGAAATATTGCTGGAATTGGTTCTCCCGACATGTTTTACTATGGCGCATTCATATTTTTATTTGTGTACGCCCTCACAGAGATGATGGATGGCCATCGTTTTGCATTTGTATGGGAGGCTTTGAAAGCTGCTTATGGTATAGGCATTTTGCTCTATACCGGCGACTGGTTTGGAGTTTCAGGGCATGTTACATTCATCCAATGGATACTGGCATCGTACTTTATACTCTCCATGCTGGCTTCTGTTTGGATAACCCATCAACATGTACAGGTGCAAAAGGAGCATAGCAACTACCAGCCAGTATAGGTTTGCTTTCTAAATTGTTCTATTGTTAAGTTCGTCATTTACTGTTCTCCATATCCCCAATGGGTTTTCATTTTTCAATTCATCCGGCAACAATGCATTACTCCAGTTCTGAAAGGCGATAGGCCTTGCAAATCTTTTAATGCCATCTGCGCCTACTGCTGTAAAACGGCTGTCAGTTGTAGCAGGAAACGGCCCGCCGTGATGTTGGCTCAAACAAACCTCTACACCGGTAGGTACACCATTCATAATAAATCGGCCGCAGATATTTTTTACTGCTTCTACCAACTCATCATTTGCGTTGATATCATTTTCGGTAGCCATAAAGGTTGAGGTTAATTGGCCTTCCAGGTTTCTGGCCACTTCCGTCATCTCATTCATATCCTTGCAACGAATGACGATAGAGTAGGGGCCAAAAACTTCCTGGTGTAACACCGTATTTTTTAAAAATTCCTTTCCGGTTGTAGTCGCAATTACAGCAGCGCCATCACTATTATCCTCATTATCTACTGCAGCCAATACTGAAACATCTTCCTGTGCCAGCGCTTTCTCTCTTTTTTCATTGAATGCTTTCATAATTCCCTCGTGCAGCATTTTAGCCGGCGCTGTTTCTTTAATGGCTTCAGCAAGGCTCTCCATAAAAGTGTCCAGCGGTGCTCCTTCAATTCCAATTATAATTCCAGGGTTTGTGCAAAACTGTCCTACGCCAAGTGTGATAGAGGCCGAATATTGTTTAGCAATTTCAACAGCATCATTTTTCAATCTTTCTGGTAATAGGAATACAGGGTTCACACTTCCCATTTCAGAAAAAACAGGGATGGGCTCTTTTCGTTGATTACCCCAATCGAATAATTGTTTACCACCGGCGTATGATCCAGTAAAACCAACCGCTTTTGTATGCGGATGCATTACCAGCGCTTTGCCTGTTTCGTGACCGCTGCCATGAATATGTGCAAAGATTCCTTTAGGCATCCCGGTTTTATTGGCTGCTTTTAAAATGGCACCTGCCACCATCTCAGATGTATCAGCATGTGCAGGGTGGGCTTTTACAATTACCGGGCAACCGGCTGCAAACGCACAGGCAGTATCTCCTCCTGCGGTTGAATAGGCAAATGGAAAATTACTAGCCCCGAAAACTACTACTGGGCCGAGCGGTACCAGCATTTTTCGTAAGTCGGGTTTGGGTGGAGTTTTATCATTATCGGCTGTGTCAATTCTGGCTTCCAGCCAGCTTCCTTTTTCACATGCTGCTGCATAGCTGGTTAATTGAAAAATGGTACGGGCCTTTTCGCCACGCATCCTTGCTTCCGGCAGGTTCGATTCCCGCATTGAAGTATGTATCAGATCATCACCACAAAGTTCTATTTCTGTAGCAATGGCACGCATAAAATCTGCACGCTGCTTCAAACTCAATTTACGGTACACATGAAAAGCAGTCCAGGCATTTTCGAGTGCTGTATTTATTTCTTCAGTTGTTGCATCTGTATAATTCATAAATGTTCAATTGTTATTAAAATGTAAGAGATCAAAAATATACGATTTTAAAATCTTACACGGCAATTATTAAAGCAATTCATGTTGCGGGTACTTTCGTTTAAGATGTGGGGAAGTTGTGAAAGTAGCTCCTGTAGGGCGTTACAGCGTTATCCGGTTGTAGCTTGAACAAATGAGATTTTTTTACATCCGTTATTTTTAGTATATTATGTTTGTTGGCGTAATCTACTCCATCTGTAAGTTTTGCGTCTACTGCGTAATTTTCATCACCTCTATAAACTAAGCATTTACAATTTATGAATGAACAGACAGCACCATCTGTAGAAAAAAAAGCGTTGACTTTTCAGCACACCGATGCTACGTTACAAAGAAGAAAAAATATTGTTCCCGATGGCATCGGAATTTTTTGTCCATCAACTGCCGTAAGGGCGGTTGGCGCTGTAATTACTGATGCCGATAATAACCAGTTGATTGATTTTGGAGGGGGCATTGGTGTATTAAATGCCGGGCATTGCCCGGAAGAAGTCGTTAAAGCCATACAGGAACAGGCGGCGAAACTAATTCACACCTGCTTTCACGTCTCCACCTATGACGGTTATATTTCCCTTTGTGAGAAACTGGCGGAGATCTTGCCTCATGGCCAGCATACAAAAGTAATGCTTACCAATACAGGTGCCGAAGCGGTTGAAAATGCCATTAAAATTGCCAGGCAATCAACGAAACGTTCTGCCATTATTTGCTACACCGAGGCTTTTCATGGCCGCAGTATGATGGCCATGTCGCTTACATCTAAAATAAATTACAAAACAAATTGCGGCCCTTTTGCACCTGAAGTGTATCGATTGCCCTTTCCTGATCATTATCATTTTGGAAAAGGACTTACAGAAGATGAATTCATAGATCAGGAATTAAGAAGACTGGAGGATGCCACGCATTCTATTGTTGCGCCAGAAAATGTTGCTGCAATAATAATTGAATTGGTTCAAGGTGAAGGCGGCTTTAATGTAGCGCCGCAACGTTATGTTGAGGGCCTCCGAAAATTCTGCGATCAATATGGAATCGTATTGATTTTTGATGAAGTGCAGAGTGGTTTTTGCCGAACAGGAAAATGGGGTGCTTACCAGCATTATAATGTTACACCCGATATATCTACATGGGCAAAATCTCTGGGTTCAGGTATGCCGATAGGTGCGGTAATGGGGAAGCAGGAAATAATGGATGCGGCAGCACCAGGCACTATCGGTGGCACTTACCTGGGTAATCCCGTTTGTTGTGCAGCAGCGCTTGCAACGCTTAAGGTGATGGAAAAAGAAAACCTGAATGAGCGTGCAAATCAAGTGTGCAAAATTGTGGCAGACAGGTTTGCTGTTATGCAAAGTAAATTTTACGGTATTGGCGATGTGCGGGGTCTTGGTGCTATGCAGGCTATAGAGTTTGTACATAATAACGATCCCTTGCAACCCGATGCAGAAACTGTTACCCGGCTTATAAAGAACTGCCTGCATAGAGGGCTTCTGTTATTAAACGCCGGCACCAATAAAAATATTATCAGGATACTTAGTCCGCTGGTTATTACCGATGAGCTGTTGCACAAAGGGCTCGATATTATAGAAGAAGAATTACACAAAATAAACCAATAAATATATGACACCATTTTCCATAGCAGGAGTACAAATGCATGTTTCCGCTGCAAGGAGCAATGTAGAAATGATGAAACATAAAATAGAAGTCCTTACTTCCGTTTACCCATGGGTACAGATGATCGTCTTTAGT
This sequence comes from Chitinophagales bacterium, assembly GCA_038256495.1. GTDB lineage: Bacteria > Bacteroidota > Bacteroidia > Chitinophagales > Chitinophagaceae > Ferruginibacter. Next base: position 19,395 of record JBBSKH010000036.1, on the reverse strand, counting down.
GAGCTTTGTGCTTATGGCCCGTTAACGGTGCATGCATTGGAGTTTCCAAATACTGTTGAGGATGAATTTTGCGCCATCGCAAAGCGTCATGGCATCTGGCTGGTTCCAGGAACGATGTTTCAGCGTAGCGAAGATAAAATTTACAATACAGCAACTGTTATAAATCCCGATGGAGAAATTGTGGCACGTTATAATAAAATGTTTCCCTTTTACCCATATGAAACCGGGGTTACCGGTGGCGATGAGTTCCTGGTATTTGACGTGCCGGAAGTAGGACGTTTCGGCTTATCTATTTGTTATGATATGTGGTTCCCGGAAACATCCCGCACCCTTGCAGTACAAGGGGTGGAAGTTATCATTCATCCAACGCTAACCGGCACCATCGACAGGGATATTGAATTGGCAATTGTACAGGCCACGGCTGCAATTAACCAATGTTATGTTTTTGATATAAACGGTCTGGGTGATGGCGGCACCGGTCGCTCTATCGTTTGCGGGCCCGATGGCCGGGTGCTTTACCAGGCCAGTACCGGCGAAGAAATGATACCTATAGAAATCGATATGGAACGGGTACAGCGTAGCCGGGAGAATGGTATACTGCGTTTGGGTCAGCCGTTAAAGAGTTTTAGGGACAGGAATATCAATTTCAGTATTTACAGGGAAGGCGCTTCATCGCCCTATCTTAATTCACTTGGCTCGCTCATTAAACCAACAAAGATGAACATGCAGCAGATCAATAAAGTACTGCAGGCATCCGTGCTGGACCCGGAAGAATAACAGGGGCCAATGGCTGAAAATATTTTCAGCTATAACTAAAGAATCAACAAATGAATTATGAAGGCAGGTAAACAAAAAATAAATGTTAGCAGCAATGAGTTTTATAATGTGAACCAGTTCCGGATGAAAGTATGGTCGCTGTTGAAAGTGGACTCACAGGAGTTGGCGCTGGGTAAAAATGATGACCAGGAATTGAAGGATGTTGTGGAATCGAATATTAAAATATTGAAGTCAATTGAACAATACTATGCGTTCCCCGGCATCAACGCATTAAACAGTTTAAGCACTTTGGTAAAACAACATGAATACTTGTTGCTTTCAAAAGCGGTTGCTGATATCAATCGCCAGTTGGTGAGTGAGGATTACCGCCACAGACCCTCTGCCGCACATCGCCTTGACTTTTTCAGCCAGCAAAAAGATGAAAATGCCGAGGTTAAGAAGTCTAATAAGAAATATTTCGAAGTACTGTTTACTGATAAATTATCGGCCAAGGAAGAGCAGGAGATGAAGGATAAAATGGCCAATATAAGGGAAGACAAGGAAGGGTTTGTGTACAATACCATTTTTGCAAAAACATTCCAGGATACGCTGATAGCTTTGTTGTTCAACCCTAACATCCAGGCATGTGTAATCAGGTATGGCGTTATGTTCAAATCAAATAACATCAATAATGTTATAAAGCCTTTTATTTCGCAGGTGTTGAATTATCAATACGATGAAAATTCGGGAAGGTCCATCAGCGTGTTATTGGGTGAAGCGATACGCCAGTTGCGGCCGGAACTTGATTTGTATTATGTAACAGATACACCGATAAACGGCTTATCTGACAGCGCCCTGCAGAATTTTACAAGAATATTTTACCGCAAAGAAGATGTGCAGGAATTACACCTGAGCATTTTGATGGGTATCAAAGAAAGGTTTGAAACACCATTTTATACAGCACTAAAGGAATATAGCAAGAAGCCCACGGGTGTATTTCATGCAATGCCGGTATCCAGGGGCAATTCGGTTTTTAAATCTAACTGGATAGATGATTTCGGTGAATTTTATGGACGTAATTTATTTCTGGCAGAAACATCTTCCACTACAGGTGGACTCGATTCCTTATTGCAACCTACCGGTCCTTTAAAAAAGGCGCAGCAAATGGCGGCGAAAGCTTTTGGATCGAAGCATACATTTTTTGCTACCAACGGCACATCCACTTCTAACAAAATAGTGTTGCAGGCATTGATAGAGCCCGATGACCTCGTACTCATTGACAGAGATTGTCATAAATCGCACCACTATGCCATGGTGCTTGCCGGCGCAAACGTTGTGTACCTCGACTCGTACCCACTAGAGAAGTATTCTATGTATGGAGCAGTGCCACTAAATACTATCAAGGCAAAAATATTGCAACTGAAAGACGCCGGACGGCTTGATAAAGTGAAGATGGTAATACTAACCAATTGCACTTTTGATGGGCTGGTATACAACGTAGAAAAAGTGATGATGGAATTACTGGCAATAAAACCCGACCTTGTTTTTCTTTGGGACGAAGCATGGTTTGCGTTCGCTGCATTCACGCATTCTTACAAACAGCGTACAGCAATGTTCATTGCCAAAAGGCTGTGCGATAGGTTTGATAGCGAAGAATATAAAATCAATTATAAAAAACAATACGCTCAACTTTCAAAGGGTAAAACGCAGGATGGTGAATTGATTGTTCCTGGCATGCCCGATCCGGACAAAGTAAAGGTGAGGGTTTACTCTACACAGTCTACCCATAAAACGTTGTCGTCTTTCCGGCAGGGTTCCATGATACATGTGTATGATGAAGAATTTGAACGCAAAACTGAAGGAAATTTCCATGAAGCTTACATGACCCATACTTCCACTTCTGCAAATTACCAGATTCTGGCATCACTTGATGTTGGCCGCCGCCAGGTGATGTTTGAAGGGTTTGAGTTAGTAGAGAAAAGTATTGAGATGGCTATGCTCATCAGGGCCAAGATCACCGATCATCCCAAACTGCGCAAATACTTTTCAGTGTTAACCATTAAGGATTTGATACCAGATGAGTACCGGCAATCGGGTCAGGAAGAATATTACAATTCAGAAACCGGTTGGAAGCGGCTGGAAAATGCCTGGGAACAGGATGAGTTTGTGTTGGATCCCACAAAAATTAATTTATACATAGGAAAGACAGGAGTAGATGGAGATACATTTAAGAACAAATTCCTCATGGATCAGTTCAGCATCCAGGTAAACAAAACATCCCGCAATACGGTTTTGCTGATGACCAATATTGGTACCACCCGCAGCTCCGTAAGTTACCTGATAAGTGTGTTGCTTAAAATTTCTGATCAATTAGATAAGTATGCTGAAGCATTGAATAAAGAAGAAACAAGGATATTACAAGAGCGCACACATTCTCTTACACACGATACACCACCGCTGCCTGACTTTAGTTATTACCACGATTTTTTCAGGCCGGTAAAAGGAATTCCTGGTGGCAATCTCAGGAAAGCTTATTTCCTGGCTTATAAAGAAGATAGCTGTGAATACATAAAACTGGAGAACTGCCATAATGTAATGGACAAGGGTAGGAAAATCATTTCAGCATCTTTCGTAATCCCTTACCCGCCGGGCTTTCCGGTATTGGTGCCGGGTCAGGTAATGACGGATGAAATTCTCGATTTTTTACTGGCACTGGATGTAAAAGAAATTCACGGTTTCAGGCCGGAGCTTGGTTTACGGGTGTTTACCGAAGCATCGCTTGCTTCTGAGGACGATAAAGCTTTAACCAATGTCGCTTCAAATAAATCAAAGGCAACCAATGGGCAGAACAGCAAAACAACATCAACAACAACAAAAGCATTAGCGCACTAAAAAATAATTATGATGGATACAGAACTGAAAGAAAAGCAATCAACAGCAATATCGGCAACGCATATTTCGGCAAAGCCCAATAAACTAATAAAGAAAGAAAAGCCGCTGAAAGGTATTTCAGATATCAGGCGTTTTTTTTATACCAACGATAAACCTATCTATTTTATAAGTGCTACCAATTTTAATTTATTGGGTGCCGATGAGTGGGTGAAGGGGTTTAAGTTTATCACCTACATCAATTGTTTTAATCACCAGCACCCAAATGTGTTTACACCTAAAGAAGAAGTGCCGCACGAAGAGTTCCAGAGCATAGAGGATATTAATAATTATTTGTTGGAGCATAAAGAGGTGGTAGATTATATCAGGAGCCGTGGTAAAGGTGGTAAGGCAATGCTGTTGATGTTTGATGAAAAGACAGAAGCGCTGGCCGAGAAACTTGGATTAGAAATATGTTTTCCATCTGCAAAGATGAGAACCTTTATGGATAATAAAGTGAACACAAACCGCATTGCAGAGAAAGCCGGCGTGCCTTGTGTGCCTAATGTTTTGTCTAAAGTAGAATCGTATGAACAGCTTTGTAAAATTAGCAAACATCTTGGCAACGACCTGGTGATACAAACACCTTTTGGCGATTCAGGCCACACAACTTTTTTTATTAAAAATGAAGAAGAATACAATAAGCATGCTGAAGAAATTGAGAAAGAGGCAGAGGTAAAAGTGATGAAGCGCATCAACTGCAAAGGCTCCGCCATCGAGGCATGCGTAACACGCCACGGAACAATTGTAGCCCCATTAATGACGGAGCTTGTTGGATTTAAAAACCTTACTCCTTACAAAGGTGGCTGGTGTGGCAACGAAATATATCCAGGTGCATTTAACAGCAGCACTCGAAAAAAAGCAAGGGAATACACCCAGCTATTTGGCGATCAGCTCCGCAAAGAAGGATACAAAGGATATTTTGAGCTGGACTTTTTAATAGACCAGGATAACGGTGAAATTTACCTCGGAGAACTGAATCCAAGAATTACAGGCGCCAGTTCAATTACCAATCATGCGGTATTTGCTTTGTCTGATATGCCTTTATTTCTTTTTCATTTATTGGAGTGGATGGATGTTCCATTTGAGTTAAACGTAAAGCAGATAAATGCAAGATGGGCCAAAAAGGAGAATATTGATAGTTGGGGTCAAATGGTAATTAAGCATACAGATAAAACTATCGATAAAATTATACAGGCACCAAAAAGCGGAATCTATAAAATGAATGAAGACGGCAGCATAGTTTTCTCCAGGATGGATACGCACCGAAGGTCTGTAGAGTCTGAGCAGGAAGCATTTTTTCTTCGCATAAGCGATGTAAATAATTACCGGTACGAAGGTGCCGACCTTGGCATACTGGTAATGCGTGGCAGGTTGATGACAGATGATTTTGATTTAAAGGAACGTGCAGAAAAATGGATCAATGCTATCAGGAATGAATTTAAAGCTGCACCGTTGCAGCAAGACCTACCCGCACACAACCAACCGCTTGAAATTGGTGGTTTTAAAATGCTTTAATTTAGCCGGATGACATTACACATCGATTGCGTGCAGGAAGATAGTCCCGGGCAAAAATGGCAGGCCTTGTTTAACAAGGCCTGGCCTCATTACAAGGCCTGGTTCTTATCTGATTTGCTGGCAGAAAGAAAAGGTTATACCACCTCGGTAAAAATGCTGGAGTATTATATGCCAGAGCTTTTACCGGTTTATGAAAAGCTAACTGAACTGGCTGGCGGTGGCGACCTCGAGGCAAGATTCCTGAGTATGTACTGCCCGCCGAAATACCTGGCGGGTTGTTCCCAGATGGCACTCGCAGGCGAGCAAAATTTCCTTATAAGAAATTACGATTATAACCCTCACTTGTTTGAGGGAAATATGCTAAGCACAAACTGGCTGAAACCAGTAATTGGTATGAGCGATTGCCTGTGGGGGTTGCTGGATGGCATGAATGGAGATGGACTGGCAGCCTCACTTGCTTTCGGCGGCAGCAATATTACCGGCGAAGGATTTGGTATCCCGCTTTTGATAAGATATGTTTTGGAAACAACTTCAACCGTAGGTGAAGCGCTTGCTGTGTTGTATAAAGTTCCAGTACACATGGCATACAATGTTACGCTTGCAGACGCAGCAGGAGGCAGCGCAACCATTTATCTTGCACCCGGTAAAACGCCGGTAGAAGCCGTGCTGCCCCTCGCTTCCAATCACCAGGAAATTATTGACTGGCCACAATATGCAGCCTTAACAGGCACGCTTGTAAGGAAAAATGTGCTGGAGAATATTCATTTTAATCCTGCGGAAACGGAAGCATCCATATTGCAAAAATTCTTTCACCCGCCGCTGTTTAATTACAATTACATCAAGAGTTTTGGAACACTCTATACCATCATCTACCACACTTCTGGCAGGCAGGTAAAATTATACTTGCCCGAAAAGAAAACGGTGCTTCAAAGTTTCGAAGATTTTAAAGAGCAGCATTTTAAATTGCACCTGCCCGACGCTGTTAGTCCTTCATAGCCGGTAAGGAAGGGCGAGTTTTAACTGCATCATTTATTATTTTTTCAACAGCTACACGTTCTTCACCGGTTAATGTTAAGCGTGGTGGCCGTACATCTTCTGAACCTAACCCAACAGCGGCTTCCGCCAATTTAATGTATTGCACAAGTTTGGGATGAATATCCAGTTCTAATAAAGGCATAAACCAACGATAGATCGTTAATGCCTCTGCATACCTGCCTTGCTGCACCAGTTTGTAAATAGCCACCGTTTCTTGTGGGAAGGCACAAACCAGTCCTGCTACCCAACCATCTGCGCCTGCACATAAAGATTCAAATGCGATGGTATCAACGCCGCAAAGTATTTTATAGCGCTCGCCAAAGCGGTTCTTCATCCGGGTAATATTGGTGATGTCCCTCGTACTTTCTTTCACCGCCTGTATGTTTTTGCAGGGTAGTAAAGCTTCAAAAACCTCCAGGGTTACTTCGGTTTTATAATCTACTGGGTTGTTATAAATTATGATAGGCAGGTCTGTACTTGCAGCAATATCCGTAAAATACTGTACCAGTTCCCGGTGGTCCGGTTTGTAGCGCATAGGTGGCAATAGCATCACTCCCTGCGCTTCCCAGCGCTTTGCAAGCGATACCTGCCAGATAGCATCCCTGGTAGAACCTTCGGCAACATTCAGGATCACAGGGATTTTGCGGGCCGTTTTTTTAATGGCAAGCTTTACAAGTGTTTCCTTTTCATCGGTTGATAATACACTCGCTTCCCCAAGCGTGCCACCCAGAATAATACCATTAACGCCGGCTTCCATTTGTGCGTTAAGATTTTTTTCAAAGAGCGGAAGATCCAGTCCACTATTGTGGGTAAATTTTGTAGTAAGCGCAGGGTAAATACCCTTCCAGTTTAATTCCATACTTTTAGTAATAATAAAGTGTGATATTAGTTTAATGTGTTTTTCATTCTCTTAAAGCGAATGATCTGTTCAAAAGATAGTTATTATCTCTTAAAACCCGATGAAAAGCTGGCGCTTATTGGCAAAGGAAACGATTGAGAAAAAATTCTTTGGAAAGTATTGGTAAAAAATTTGGCTGCAAAAGTACGGGTCATTATCTTTGCCGTCCTTTAAACGGAACGCCGCGTTGGTCAAGGGGTTAAGACGCCTCCCTTTCACGGAGGAATCACGGGTTCGAATCCCGTACGTGGTACTTCAAATAAAAAAGCCTTTCAGCAATGAGAGGCTTTTTTATTTTTTGGATAACAACTCAGTAACAAAAGTGTCTGTTTCTTTAGTAGAGCCCTATTAATTTAAACTTTAAAATAATAGATACTGTGTATAACGACGATGAATTTGCCGCTGTGATGCGAATTCGGAATACAATAGATTATAAGGTAAATAACAATATCCCTCTAGAGGTAGAGGTATCTATTTTAGTTGCGATCAATACATGTCCCATTAATAAAAACATGTTTTTTAAATTCGCATGATTAGCAGAATGTGAAGTGCCAACGGCATTGCTGTCTAAATGTTAGTGGAAGTATTGTATACAGCAGCTTTTTTTGCCCTAATTTTTGACGGGTTTGTAATTGCAGTACGATAAGGTGGTCAAAATATTAGTGCATTTTGTAGATACTGGACACCAAAATATTTTAAAGCACTACCATAAAATGCAAACATAATTGCTTTCCCGCTTTACAATCCTAACATATTTAGCACTTCTTTAATTAATAACCGATAAATCTATATACTTGCTTCACAACAGAAACCTTACCTCTGCAAGCTCTCTTCCAATAGTTTGCACCCCTTTCAGAATGCGCTGGGTTTGTGCCGGCGAAGGCTTTTTGATTCCCTTAATATACTGTGCCAATAAGCTCTGGTTCATCCCTATTCTTTCAGATAAAGCTTTTGCATTGATGACCTTATAAAATTCAAAAAACTGGGGCAAGTCTAACGAAATTTTTAAATCCTGTTCAGATATTATTTTACCGTCTTCTTCAAAGTAAAGTTTTAGCGCTTCGATAATTTGAGATTTAAGTTCGTCCAAAGTCTTACCAACGGTATATACAGGATATTTGGCTGCATAAGCAGAATAACCTGTTTTTGTTTTTTCTACAATCATTTCAATTTTCATGATAAAGAAGCTAGTTTTTAAAAAGGTTGCACCCCTTTATTTAATTCCTGAATGAAAAGCTAGTTTTTTAAAAGGGTGCTCTCCTTTACTTAATTCCGGCATCCTTTTTTATTTTCTTTTCTAATCCTTTGCCCACTTCATGACTACCATGAAAAGGACAGACGATTTGTCCACTTTTTGCAGGATGTTCCATAATTAAATGGCTACCCGTTGCCTTACAACATACCAGCCGTCTTTTTTAAGCATTCTCACCAATTCGCTGGACTTCATTTGTTGAAGGTAATAAATATATTACTTCATCTATAAAAAAAATTAACTGTCATTTAAACATTGCCACCAACTAAGGCAACCCAAATTATTTTAATAACTGTTAGGTTTTTTATTACTATACCATAATTATGTTACCACCATTTTACACTTATTTTTTAGATATATGTTGCATTTGCTTTACAAATTAATTTAATAATCTTTTTCTATCTACATATTGTACTTTTGCATTGCTTAACAATAAAAAATTTTAAACAGTTAGTTATGAGTACAGTTAAAGTTGCCATCAATGGCTTTGGCAGGATAGGCAGATTGGTTTATCGCCAGATATACAATATGAAAGGTATTGATGTAGTTGCCATCAACGATTTAACCAGTCCGGAAGTGTTGGCGCACCTATTAAAGTACGATAGCGCACAGGGTCGGTTTGGTCAGGATGTAACCCATACCGATAACTCCATTGTAGTAAATGGTGATGATATAAAAGTTTACGCTCAGAAAGACCCATCACAAATTCCATGGGGAGATCATGATGTAGATGTTGTAATTGAAAGCACCGGTTTCTTTACAGATAAAGCCAAGGCAGAAGCACATTTGAAAGCAGGTGCAAAAAGGGTAGTAATCTCTGCCCCTGCAACAGGTGATTTAAAAACGGTGGTATTCAACGTTAACCATAAGATACTGGATGGCAGCGAAACCATCATAAGCTGCGCAAGTTGCACAACCAACTGCCTGGCACCAATGGCTAAAACCCTAAATGATAATTTTGGAATAATAACTGGTATCATGAGTACTATTCATGCTTATACCAACGACCAGAACACACTTGATGCACCTCATGCAAAAGGTGACCTGCGCAGGGCAAGAGCCGCTGCAGCCAATATCGTTCCTAACAGTACGGGTGCTGCAAAAGCAATCGGGTTGGTTTTGCCGGAACTGAAAGGCAAACTGGATGGTGGTGCACAGCGTGTACCGGTAATTACAGGTTCTGTTACAGAATTATACAGCATCCTGGAGAAAAGTGTAACGGTAGAAGAAGTGAATGCAGCAATGAAAGCCGCCAGCAATGAAAGCTTTGGCTACAATGAAGATGAAATTGTAAGTTCTGATGTAATAGGTATTGAGTTCGGATCTTTGTTTGATGCAACTCAAACCAAAGTGCAAAAAGCAGGCGATAAGCAACTTGTAAAAACAGTAAGCTGGTACGATAACGAAAACAGCTATGTAAGCCAGCTCGTTCGTACTGTGCAATATTTTGCAGGACTGATCGGGTAAACTATCTTGTTAAACCGCAGTGAAGGCGAGTAATAAGGGCTTCCGCAGAGATACTCGGCGAAAACTCCTAGCTCTTTTTCACTGCGGTTTTTTATTTTTAAACAAACAAAAAATCATGAGCAACTTTTCTGAATACAATTTTGCAGACCAAAAAGCTTTGGTTCGTGTAGACTTTAATGTGCCTTTAGACGATGCATTTAAGATTACAGACGATACAAGAATGACGTCCACCATACCCACCATTAAAAAAATACTGGCCGATGGCGGTAGTGCTATTTTGATGAGTCACCTGGGCAGACCTAAAGATGGCCCTACAGATAAATATTCACTGAAACACCTGGTGCCGCATTTAAAGGAATTGCTGGGCAGTAACGTGGAGGTTTTCTTTGCTGATGATTGTGTAGGAGAGGCTGCTGCAAACATTGCCGAAGCCCTAATGCCGGGAGAAGTATTATTGCTGGAAAACCTTCGTTTTTATAAAGAAGAAGAAAAGGGTGATGCAGCATTTGCAGCTAAGCTGGCAAAGCTGGGCGATGTGTACATAAATGATGCTTTTGGCACAGCTCACAGGGCGCATGCTTCTACAGCAGTAATTGCCGATAATTTTAAACCCGGCCAAAAAATGTTTGGGTTATTAATGGAAGCCGAGGTTAAAAATGCTGAAAAAGTGATGCATGCTTCGGACAAACCTTTTACCGCTATCATTGGCGGAGCCAAGGTTTCTGATAAGATAATCATTATAGAAAATCTTCTCGATCGTGCAACGGATATCATTATTGGCGGTGGTATGGCTTATACTTTCATAAAAGCCCGTGGCGGAAAAATAGGAGCATCACTTTGTGAAGACGATCGCCTGGATACCGCACTGGAAATTTTAGAGAAGGCAAAAAAGCAGGGAGTAAGTATCCATTTGCCTGAAACTTCTATCATTGCAGATAAGTTTGCGGCAGATGCCAATACAAAAGATTGCCCCAGCGACCAAATACCCGACGGCTGGATGGGACTAGATATCGGAGGTAAGGCCATTGGTATCTTTAGCGAGATCATCAAAAAATCGAAGACCATTTTATGGAATGGTCCCATGGGTGTTTTTGAAATGGAAAAGTTTCAGAACGGAACCAAAGCAATTGCTTTAGCCGTGGCAGAAAGTACATCCAACGGAGCTTTCAGCCTGGTAGGTGGCGGCGATAGTGTGGCCGCTGTAAATAAATTTAACCTGGCCGATAAGGTAAGCTATGTGAGTACCGGCGGTGGGGCGTTGCTGGAGTATTTTGAGGGTAAAGAATTGCCAGGCATAGCTGCAATAAAATAAGCTGATTCGTAAAAGAATAATAAAAGAACTCCGGCAAAAATGTCGGAGTCTTTTTTATAAAGACTGCAGCCGTATTATTCCGGCTTACTTAATACATGGTTAACTTTAATTCATTAATTTTAGCCACTTAACTACTAAAACAATTAAAAATGAAAAGTGTAACTACGATCGTTATTTTAGGTATCCTTGCCATCATCCTGTTTATGGGCTGCAACGGATACAACGGGCTTGTAAAACAAGATGAAAGTGTAAAGAAGGCATGGAATAACGTTGAAGCGGAATATCAAAACAGGAGTGATCTTGTGGGAAACCTGGTTAACACGGTAAAGGGTGCCGCTGATTTTGAAAAAAGTACGCTAACTGCAGTAGTAGAGGCGAGGGCTAAAGCAACTAGTGTAAATATTAATGCTGATAACCTTACACCAGAAAAAATTGCAGAATTCCAGGCAGCGCAGGGTCAGTTGAGCGGAGCGCTGAGTCGTTTGTTGGCAACAGTAGAAGCTTATCCAACTTTAAAGGCAACAGAAAACTTTACTCAGTTACAGGGTCAGCTGGAAAGCATTGAGAATAATATCAAGAATTCAAGAAAGATATTTAACGAAGAGATCAATAAATACAATACCAAAGTGCGTTCTTTCCCAATGAACATCCTGGGTGGCATATTTGGTTTCCATGCAAAAGAAGGTTTTAAGGCAGATCCCGGTGCGGAAAAAGCCCCCGAAGTAAAATTCTAAGCTACCAATGAATAATAAAAAATATGCAGGATACATCATAGCGGCAGTAATTCTTTTACTAGCGCTATGGATGTTTTCTTCCTTTAACGGGTTGGTAAAAAAAGATGAAAAGGTTAACCTGCAATGGAACGAAGTGCAGAATGCCTACCAGCGCAGGTTAGACCTGATTCCTAATTTGGTAAATGTGGTGCAGGGCGGTGCAGACTTTGAGAAATCAACCCTGGAGGCTGTTACACAGGCAAGGAGCAAAGCCGCTTCGTTGAATGTAGATGCCAATAATCTTGATCCTGCAAAATTTAGCCAACTGTCAGCTGCACAGGATGAACTGGCGGCTGCAGCCAATCGCTTGATAGTTACTGTAGAGAAATATCCAAACCTGCAGGGCACAAAAGCATTTACAGGTTTGCAAACACAATTAGAGCGAACTGAGCTACGCATCAAAATCGCCCGGCAGGATTTTAATGAATCGATAGCGGTTTATAATAGTGCGGTAAAATCATTCCCAACAAAAATTGTAGCCGGTATGCTTGGCTTTCCTCCAAAAGAAGGTTTCCAGGCAGTTGCAGGGGCTGATAAAGCAGTAGAAATAAAATTTTAATATGGGCTTATTTCCATTTTTTAAAAAGAAACCATTGTTCACTAACGAGGAGAACGATCGCATAGTTGCGGCCATACGTGCCAATGAGATGAGAACCAGCGGTGAAATCAGGGTGTATATAGAGGCTAAAAATCCTTATGTAAATCCGATGGAAAGGGCGATGGAGATATTCCTGGATCTGAACATGCAGAAAACAGTCCATAGAAACGGCGTGTTGCTCTATGTGGCCCATAAACACCACGAGCTGGCACTAATTGCTGATGAAGGAATTTACACTAAGGCAGGCAAATCGTTTTGGGAAGATGAAGTTCGACAGATGATCCAGCGTTTTTCAAAGGATGATCTGGCCGGAGGAGTGGAACAGTGTGTAAAAGATATCGGAGATGCGCTGCACAATGCTTTTCCGTATATGCCTTTGGAAGATAAAAATGAGTTGCCAGACGATATTGTATTTGGCAAAATGTAGTGCCCAGTAAAAGATCAACAAAAGAATGAGTAATCATATATTTAAGAAACTACTTTTCGTTTGGCTGGCTTTTTTTTGCTGGTCGGTAGCGTTTAGCCAGAATTTCAACCCCGATGATCTGCTAAAACCACGCACAGGTAAGCAAACATTAGTAAATGATTTTGCCGGGGTTTTAACTGCCGAGCAACAACAAACTTTAGAGCAAAAATTGGTACGGCTGGATGACAGCACTTCAACCCAGGTTACTGTTGTAATAGTTCCCACGGTAAAACCCTATACTATCAGCGACTATAATGTGCAGCTGGCCCGTGCATGGGGCGTGGGCGGTAAGCAAAACAATAACGGAGTAGTATTGCTGATAGCCAAAGAAGATCGAAAACTTGATATTACCGTTGGATACGGGCTGGAAGGAGCCTTGCCGGATGTTACTGCAAAGTCGATCATTGATGATGTGATTGTTCCTGATTTTAAAGGCAACGATTATTACCGTGGAATTGACGAAGGTACCGATGCAATTATTGCAGCCGTGAGAGGCGAATATAATAGCCCCCGCCAAAAGAGTGGCGGCAAATCGGGTAATTTTTTATTTGTAATAATGGCCATTATTGTCATATTGATAATGTCATCTAGAGGCGGCGGTGGTAAAGGCGGTACGTTCATGAGCCGCAGGGGAAGCAGGGGTATTGCTGAAACTATATTTTGGGGCGCCGTATTAGGGGGAGGCCGTGGTGGTGGCGGCTTTGGTGGCGGCTCTGGTGGTGGAGGCGGCGGTGGCTTTGGTGGGTTTGGTGGTGGCGGCTTCGGTGGCGGTGGCGCAAGCGGAAGTTGGTAAAAAAATATTAGATAATAAAAAAGCGGCTTCTGCAAGGAAACCGCTTTTTTAATTATTATCCAATCAATTATTTAAACACACTCTTTACATAGGTTTCCACCTCGGCACCTTTTTCTTTTATGAGCTTGTCGAACGCTGCTTTAAAAGCAGGATCAACATATGCGTGGTATGCTTCCGGTACCTGGTTCCTGAAATCTATTATGTAGTCTATCCCTTTTTTAATTTTTGCCATGTCATTTAATTTGGCCAGGTAACTTGCAAATTTTGTAGTACCCATTATCTTTTCCTGAGACGGCGGCGCAGTTTTATAAGCATTTGCTATCAGGTCAAAATCTGCCTCTGTACCCTTTTCTACTAGAATATCCGTTATAGCTGATTGTAAACTTCCTTTAGCATCGCCGCTGTATTTTTTTGCAAGCATATAGGCATTGGCTTCATCAAGCGCCACCAACCCTTTAAGGCCTGCGCCTGCCACACTATAAGACGAATCGTTAACAGCAGCCTCGAATACAGGCAGGTATTTAGCATCGCCATTCTTTGCAAGGAATGCAATGGCGGCGGCCCGTGTTTTTTTGTCAGCATCTGTTTTGGCAATCTTTTCCATTTGCTCTAATACAACCTTATCTGTCTTGTAAGGTGTAGCAGCAATTTTTGCAATGGTATAACTGCGCAGGCCTTCAAATTTATCGTAAAGGCCCTTGGCAATTTCCGGCATATTTTTTTTTGCAAAGAAGTCAAGCGCTTCTCTTTTGTCTAAATAATTCTTAGCATATTTCCATTGAGCCTGGTAATTTTCCTCGCTCTTATTGTCTGTTTTTTCTGCTAACAATATTTTATCAGCATCCACATTTATCAATTCAGGCTTGGTAGGTGCTTTAAAATAAAAAGTGTCTGCAGCATTATTCAACCAAACATTGTAACGTTCTCTTTTTCCGTTTACGTATACATCTATAGCAACAGGCAGGCTGAAAAGTTTGCCCGTTTTCTGTGTTTGTTTTACAATCACTTCTGCAGTATTAGGAATGCCAGGTATGTCGTAATTATAGCTGATGTTGAGCTTAGGGTGGCCACTTCCATAATACCACTGGTTCCAGAACCAGTTCATGTCCTTACCGGTCACTTCTTCAAATGCAAGACGCAGTTGCCCGGCTTCTCCCGCTTTAAATTTATTGGTTGTAAGGTAGTTGTTCAACGAAGCGTAGAAAGCATCATCGCCTACGTAATTGCGCAGCATGTGCAGGATTCTTCCGCCTTTGTTGTAACTAACCGCATCAAACATATCTTCTTTATTACTGTAATGAAAGCGAACCAGGTCTTTCTTGTCGCTGCCGCTGGCAAGGTAGCCCTGCATATCTTCAAAATTATGTTCGTCGGCCTTGTCCTTGCCGTACTTATACTCATCCCATAAGTATTCGCTGTAGTTGGCAAAACTTTCATTTACAGTAAGGTTGCTCCAGCTTTCCGCTGTCACTAAGTCGCCAAACCATTGGTGAAATAGTTCGTGGGCAATGGTTTCTTCCCAACCATTACCATCGGCCAGTTGCCTGTTATTCTGGTAGGCACTTTCCTGGTGTAATGTGGCAGTAGTATTCTCCATGGCTCCGCTCACGTAATCTCTTCCTACAATCTGGCTATATTTTGCCCAGGGAAAATCAAAATTCAGTTTTTCAGAAAAGAATTTGATCATCTCCGGTGTATTGCCAAATATGCCTTTTGCATAAGGGGCATATTTTTTTTCTACATAGTAGCTCACCTCTTTGCCTTTATAGGGGCTGTCTTTAATGATGGCATAATCACCTACACCCATAAAGAATAGATAGGGAGCGTGCGGGAGGTCCATCTTCCAGTAATCTGTACGGGTGCCATCAGCATTCTTTTTCTGGCTTGTTAGTAAACCATTACTAAGGGTTACATATTTGTCCGGAACGGTCATGTAAATTTCTTCTGTTGTTTTTTGGTTAGGTTTATCAATGGTTACCATCCAGGCACTATTAGCTTCCGTTTCGCCTTGCGTCCATATCTGGGTAGGTTTGTCTGCTTCTTCTCCTTTAGGGTTAATAAAGTAAAGTCCTTTTGCATCCGTAATAGCAGCACTTCCAGCTACTTTTAATTCATTTGGTTTGCTGGTATAATCTATATAAAGGGTGTAAGGCTGACTCCGGGAGTAGCTTCTGTCCAACTTTACATTGAGCTGCATTCCATCGTAGCTGTACTTCACCGGCACCTTGGTGGTTCCTCTCATGATAGCCAGTTCTTTTATCTCCATACCTTTTGCATCAAGCAGCACAGAATCAGTATCGTAGAAATGAGGCTTTAAGGTCAGCCACTCTTTTCCGTACAGGTAAGATTTATCATAATCAAATCTAACATCCAGCTTGGTATGTACCAGGTCGTTTATGCGGGGATAGCTGCCGCGGTATTCTGTTTTCCAAGAAGTATCCTGATCTTCCTGGGGTTGTAACTGGGCCTGGGTAATAAATGGGAAGCTTGCAATAGCAAGCCAAAGTAACATACGTTTCATAATTGTCTTTTTCGTTTTCGTAAATGTAAATCCTGAAAAGTTCTTAACCTGTTAATTTTTTATAAATGGCAAATAACCCATTAATGTTTAGATTTGTAGAAAGTAGTTTTTAATGAGGTATCTAACGTTTTTTATTGCTGTTGTACTGGTTTCTTTAGATGCAAATGCCCAGCAATACCAGTTTGTGTATGTGCAAACAGACAATAAGCAGCCTTTTTATATAAGAGTGAACGAGCAATTATACAGTTCTTCTACTACTGGCTATGTTGTCGTGCCAAAATTACAGTCTGGCAATTATTCAATGTCCATAGGGTTCCCCAAAAATGAATGGCCGGCACAACAGATAAATGTAAAGGTTGCTGATAAGGACCTTGGATTTGTATTAAAGAATTTCGATAGCAAGGGATGGGGTTTATTTAATCTTCAAACAATGGAAGTACTGCAAGCAACAACTATACCGGCAGTGACTGCTAACGAAACCAGCACCGCTGGTTCCGGCAACATGTTTTCCGAAGTATTGGCAGATGTGGTAAATACACCGTCTATAAAAACCCCGGCTCCAGAAGTAAAAAAGCCTGAATTTTCCGAGGCTCCAAAAATAGAACCCAATAAACCGAAGGAAATTCCGGTTGCAGCCGAAAAACCTGCCCAGGAAGTTGTAAAGTCACCCGAATCAACTGTAAAAAAGATCAGTACCCTTAAGGATGCCGAAGGAACGGTGGTAACATATGTAGCGGAAGGTCCTTTCTCGAAAGATACGGTACGTATAATGCTGTCCGCAGAAACACCAGACATTGAAGCCGAAAAAGAAGTAGATGAAGCAAAATCTGCAATACAAGTTACGCCTCAGGCCACAATAGCTTCCGAAGAAAAACCGGCTTCTGCAACGGCTTCAAAAGAGCCGGCTGCTAAAAATCCCGGTGATCCTAAGTTTCTTGAGATAGAATTACCTAATCCTAATAATACAACCGCAAATACCACCGAAAAAGTATCACCAACAAAGAATGAGGTGGTTCAACCCGTTTCCTCCAATAAAGACAAGGAGGAAGCTGCCGGTCTTATCATGATCAACTCAGATTGCAAAAAGTTGGCTAATGAGGAAGATTTCTATAAACTAAGAAAGAATATGAGTGCGGAGAGGGCCGACGATGATATGGTAAATGCTGCCAGGAAGATGTTTAGGCAAAAATGCTACAGTACAGAGCAGATAAAGAACCTTGGCTTGCTTTTTCTTAACGATGAAGGAAAGTATAAATTTTTTGATGCTGCATACCCTTATATATATGATAGCGGTAATTTTCCACGCTTGCAGTCAGAACTTAAGGATGAATATTATATTAAAAGGTTCAAAGCGATGATACGTAAATAAGCCGCCATGCCTCGTTTTTTTATTGAAGTAGCATATAAGGGTACCAATTACGCAGGTTTTCAAAAACAGGATAATGCAAACACCATACAATCAGAAGTAGAGAAAGCGCTTGTAACTTATTTCCGGCAGCCATTTGAACTTACCGGCTCTTCCCGCACAGACGCTGGCGTACACGCCCGGCAGAATTTTTTTCATTTTGACGCAGATTTGCCCCAGTTGCTGGCTGCTGATCTGGCTAAACCGGCCTATCATTTAAATGCCATCCTGCCCGCCGATATCGTTATTAAGTCGATTAAACCAGTAGGAGAAGCTGCTCACAGTCGTTTTGATGCTAAAAGCCGTACGTATAAGTACAGCATTTACCAGTTTAAAGACCCGTTTTTAAAAGAACTTGCATACTATTATCCTTACAAGGCAGATATAACTATACTCAATTTGCTGGCAGGAGAGTTGCAGAAACATACCGACTTCGAAAGTTTCAGTAAGCGAAATACACAGGTGCATACTTTTAATTGCCATATATATACAAGTGAA
Organism: Chitinophagales bacterium; assembly: GCA_038256495.1. Classification (GTDB taxonomy): domain Bacteria; phylum Bacteroidota; class Bacteroidia; order Chitinophagales; family Chitinophagaceae; genus Ferruginibacter. The sequence continues at coordinate 1,175 of JBBSKH010000036.1, read as the reverse complement.
TGGTCGCAGCAAAACGATTTAATGGTATACACAGTTACAGCTAATCGATTTTTAAGGGGGATGGTGAAGGCAATGGTAGGAACTATGCTTCGATCAGCAGCTAAAAGTGAACCTTTGTTACATATTAAAGATGTATTGACATCCAAAGATACCACCAGGGCCGATTTTGCTATACCATCACATGGGTTGTGTTTACTGGAAGTCTCTTATTGATTTAGAAGCACACTCCGTTTGCACCACGGTTGTCCGGGCATTTCCAAATTAAAATCAAAAATATTTTTTAAGGCCATACCCTGTAGTAGTATAGGTTTTGGCCTGATGCCGTTAAATTGATTGGCGTGTTTTTGCATGTATTATTCAAATTAATTTTGGTGAGAAAAAATAGCCCCTTATCTTCGCCGTCCGCTTTTGAAAAAAGGCAGTAGTTCTTAAAGTTCCCACATCAAAAAAGTTACTGAAAAAGTTAAAAAACTTTCAAGATAAATTTGGATGATAAACTAACGGCACTTACCTTTGCACTCCCAATGAAAAAACGGGCTTTTTCAGAGGAAAAAGAAATAAAAAAAGTTAGAAAAGTTTGGTTGATAAAGTAAAGGCTCTTACCTTTGCAAACCCAATCAAAAAACGGGAATAGTTCTTATAAAATTTACGCCTAAAACGCTTTGAAAATTTCAAAAAATATTTTGAAAAAATAAAAGAAAAATTTGGGTGATAAAATAAATGCTCTTACATTTGCAACCCCAATCAAAAAGGGAAGCAAAAAGTAAAGCTTAAAGTTCTTTGAAAGTTTGGAAATAGCAGCAAATAATTTAATGATTATCAAGGTAATGTTAGCGCAAATATTAATTTAGAATTTGACGTTAATTTCAATGAAATTACAAGTCAGATCATAACAACTCATTTACAATGGAGAGTTTGATCCTGGCTCAGGATGAACGCTAGCGGCAGGCTTAATACATGCAAGTCGAGGGGGATCAGTTGGGTAGCAATACTCGGCTGTGAGACCGGCAAACGGGTGCGGAACACGTACGCAACCTTCCCAAAACTGGTGAATAGCCCTCCGAAAGGAGGATTAATACACCGTAACATATAGAGATGGCATCATCTTTATATTATAGCTCCGGCGGTTTTGGATGGGCGTGCGCCTGATTAGGTAGTTGGCGGGGTAACGGCCC
>JBBSKH010000035.1:0-31218 GCA_038256495.1 Chitinophagales bacterium | reverse complement strand
AAAGCTTTCTCCCAGCTTGGGATATTGGTAAAACTCCGGCGTGCCGGCAATGGTGGCTCCGCCCGTTTTAAATGCCATGGAAAACCTGGATGATAGTGGTATAAATAATTGTATATTTCCGGCAACCGTTTGGAAAGATTTACCAGGTGAAATTAGGTTCTGTGTATGCTTTCCTTGCATTACAAAAGTGAAGCCCTTGGTGGGTAATATAGAATCATTAACATCTGCAAACGCATAATCAAGTTGTAAACCCGCAAACTGGTCTGGTTGCAACAAATTAGGTTGACTGCCAGTAATGTTTTTGTAAACAAACCTGGCAGTATCTGCAAGTATTTTTACCCTGTTATAAAAACCTGAGATTTTTACTTTGTTTTTGCCCATTATTCTTCCAACCCCCAGCGAAACGGCGGCCTCTTCTGTTCTCATCCGGTAAAAATCCCTGTTGCGGGTTATGTTACTGGTTTCATTTCCCAGCCCGTAAAAATTCATCCATCTTACCCCATCGTAATATGCGTGGGTAATAAAATCCCATTTGCCGAAAAGTGTTGGAAACAATCCATTGTAAGTGGTGCTAAAAGCCATTTGGTTAATAGAATAGTTTACATCAATACTTTGTTTGTAAACATATGGGCGCTTGCGCCATTTGTTGTTAAGGTAACTGTAGCGCAGTCCAACGAAAATCCGGTCTGGATCGTTGTAACCAAAATGAGGAATGAAACCTTTCTTATCTGGTAAAAAAGCTTCGTAATCGTATTCGTGTACTGCACTATCGTTAGAAAGATGCAATTTCATTCGCCTGTTATTTTCAAAGTAGTTGTCGGCATCATCATACACTTTGTATTTCTTTTTCTCACTCTGGGTGGTTGCGTCCAATACAGAATCCCTTTGGTTACCACCAATGATTCTTAACCCGATCTCATCATTCAACTTGCCATTTATTTGGTAAATATCGTTGCCAGATATGCCGTATACATTGATCTCATCTGTTTCTTTCTGAACAAACAGCCTGGAATAGTATGGAGTATCCGCTTTTATACGGTTTTTATTCAAATGATAGATGTTTACTTGCGTGGTTTTATTAGCGCCGTTATTAATTTCGAAATAGTCATCTTCTGCTGTACCAACTACTTCCGATGATTCAGCCATTACGCCGTAATAGGTGGTTGCGTAGGAAACAAGATCCCCACGGCGGGCCTTCAGTTTGGCAATAAGCGTTTTACCACGAATGGCAAATATTTCTTGTGGCATTGCTTTTACCGATGCTTCTATTACACTATCGGTTAGTCTTACCTGCAAATCTCTTGCAATATCCTGCCACTGGCTTAAGATAAGTTCGTTGGTGAAGCGCCGGTCGAGCAGGCGGTTAATGGTAGCTAGTGCTTTTACATCGCTGATTTTATAACCATAACTTTGCAGGAACTTCATACCCGATAAGGCGATGATAAGGTTTAGCGCCAGCCCATTCCTGGTAGAGAAAGCCTGGTCACGATCTGTTGGAATAGGCTCGTAGATCGTTTGATCGCCTTTTTTGTTCACACCCCATTTCCACTGGTCGGCATGTCGGTCAAAATCTCCAATCATCATATCCAGCAGCCGATTCCTGGCAAATAATAACTGGTCTATTTTGTAACGATGATCCTTCCTTATATCCGGAATAACATCTTCGGTATCTTCAATTTTTTTGAAATTGCCCATGTCACCGGCATCACTCCAGTCTCCCTGTGGTCTTTTTTCAAAAAGATAAATGCCATTAGCATAATCTTTTTTAAGCGTATCAAGCGCAGGTTGCTCCGGCAGGTAAAAGTATTGTGGATTGGTGTGGTAAATGCCTGCAGCATGCGCCATAATGGGCACAGCCAGTGCGCCGTAAGGGTTCGACATAGATATCTCATCGTTCACAACGTCTGCCACAAATGTGTTGTAAAATGGTTTGGGAATTACCTTGTCCAGGGTTTTATCTACCGACCTGAAAGCATATTCTTTGTCACCCTTTGTGCGCAGGTGAAGCGATTTTGATTGGTTACTTCCCCCTTCTTTAATTGACAATAAACCACCTTTCAAAGTGTCGAGGTACATCACCGGAATAGTAACAGGGGTTGTCCACTCACTGCGGTAATTGCTTCCAAAGAAAAAACGATACAAGACCGAACGCTTATACTGTGCTCCTGCACTAATTGTTTTAAACCTTGTTGAATCTGTTGAAGCGCCTTTTTTTTGAGCCTGGGATGTAAGGCATAGCCCGGAAAGCAGCAATAAAAGGCACGTTTTTTTGGTAAAATAAGTGATCACAAAATAATATTTTATTTAAGATAGTCTAAAACTTTGCCAAACTATAGTGTTTACTTTATTTAAACCAGCTTCAACAGACAGCACATAGCGCAAGCAGGTAATGAGCAAGCTTTTCAAGCGGGTTTTGCACAATGAGCGCTGAATTTAGTGTTTATTGGTGTAAGCAAAAAAAAATACCAGGGATATGATTCCCATGTTGGGAAAGAAATGTTTTAGCTATAGTACTCCCTTTACTAAGATAGTGCTTGCCATGCCCATTCAATTAGCAGGAATAAGCCATAGAGAATGGCCGCCATCAATAGCAAGAGGCCAATCATTAGTGGAATAATCAGCTTCCAGGCCGAACCTTTATGGCGTCCCTCCTTGTAATGCTGCTCCATCAGCCTCAGGTTCCTGATGTTGGATTTAAAAGCAACATCAAACAGGTCGCCAAGAATGGGGATAGCGCCAAAAACAGTATCGATGATCACATTCAGATACATACGGGCAAGTACATAACCGCTGGCACCGTTGCGGGCCATCACCCATAACATATAACCCGAAATACCGAAAGTAGAAAGATCCCCGACGCCGGGTACCAGTCCAATGATGGCATCAAGGCCAAAGCGGATATTTGTTCCGGGTATTCGGAACTGGGTATCCATCAGCTTAGCCAAATGGCCAACAGATCGTAAAGCCGGAACGTTGGTTTTAGAAGTATTATTCATTGATGTACCTATACCAAAAAACCGTACCAGAGTTTATTGAATAGTAGCCTACGACAAAATATGTTGGGAAGGTTCTATAACAGGCGGAATATCTTTTTCATCCAGCATCTCCCGCATATCAATTTCAATGGTACGACTGATGGAAGCAATGGGGATATCATTTGCACTTCCTTCAAACGGGCTTTCTGATGCTTCGCCTATTTTTTCCATGCTGGTAAATATCCAGCCGCTGATCATACTGAATGGAATTGCAAGCCAGATAAATTCGCTACCTAATTTCTCAAATTCCTGTAGCATACCCAATGGTAGCAATAACACAAAAAGACGGATAAAGTAAAGGTTCCCTGTTGGTTGGACATTGTTTGCGGTAGACATACAGGATGAAATGCTGCGGATTTTAGCCGCACGCAAATTAGAGCTCGGTGATAGCGTGGTTACCATCGTTAAAGGAACTGAACAGGATACCTATTTACCTTCGGCTTCTGTTGATCTCGCATTTATGGTAGATGTGTATCATGAATTAGCATATCCGCAGGAGATGCTACAGGCTTTGCACAAAGCATTGAAGCCTTCCGGAAAACTGCAGCTGGTAGAGTACAGAGGCGAAGATGCATCAGTACCCATTAAACCGCTTCACAAAACCACGGTGGCGCAACTAAATAAAGAAATGGCGGCTAATGGTTTCAGGCTTAGTTCCAGAAAAGACTTTTTGCCGATTCAACATTTTCTTGTCTACGAAAAAATACCTTGATATAAGTTTGCGTCTATCTTATGGCGTTAGCCATGCAGTATTTTCCAGTCGACCCTGCCGGTCGTAGTAAAAGCCTGCCCTGCTGTTACCTGTTGCAGCAAGTAATAAAAAATCAAGCGCTGTTACATGTATGGCTATTACCAGAAAATTATTCCTGGCTTTTTCAATGTGAGAATCATCTTGGTCATTTCTTTCCAAAGTTTGCGGCAGTCCGCTTCCCGATGCCGGCCGAACACTTGATGGAGCCTGGCTGGTCATATAGGCCTTGCGGGATGCAGGCGAAGTTTGCTGCCAGGCCAGTTGTGCAATTTCATCATGCTGGTGGGTGGTAACGTATCCCTTAATGGCCAGTTGCACTTTGCTTGCATCATCGTAAAAAACAGCCGCCACCCTTTCATCGGTTTGTATTGCTTCACATTTAGGGCTTCGTTTATCTGTATAAAATAGAAGTAAATGCTGTGCTGGCTGTGCGGCTCTTAAAACAACGGTTCTTACTGCCGCACCTTCGTCGCCTGCCGTGGCGAAGCTCATATATTGCATAGCATCGTTTCGCTGGCTGGCTCCTTTGCTCAGGAGTTGCCAGCAATACTGTTCCAGGCTTTCAAGCCCAAATTCTTCCCCGTTAATGGTAATTGTGTGCTTCATGTGCCAGTATAACAAATTTTACGGATGAATGTTATTATTGCAAGGGCAGTCTCTCCGGGATGTTTGACCTGTTGACTTTTTAATTTTAGTTTCACAGCACATTTTTTGCTGCACACAATAAACTGTATAGACATGAAGCTATTTTATTTTTCACTCATAATTTTCATTGGCATGTCAGGATTCATCAGCAATTGCAATAACAACAGGCTCATTTATATTTTTGGAAACTCAGGAAACAAGATGCTGCAGCAGCAACAAAAGCTATTATTGAACAGGGAAGCAGGTATAAAGGAAAGAGATATTGTTATTCGCCTGGTGGAAAAGGCCGATCAGGATTTATATACAAAATATAAAGTCAGCCAATCTGCAAATTTTACATTGCTGCTGATTGGTAAAGATGGAGGCGTAAAACTGCGCACCGAATCATTACTGCAACCAGACTCATTGTTTGCCGTAATTGATGCGATGCCGATGAGGCAGGCAGAAATGAACAGGGGCAATGAATAGTACGGCATTAATATCATACCACAGTAGTTAGCCACTTGTGAGCGGTAATTACCACAGATATAATTTTGGTACTATTATGGTAGTATGTTTAAGTGAAAAACAAAAAAATGGGAACCAATGAAAAAAATACTGTTATACTGTAGTGCCGTATTACTTGTGCTTTCAGCTTGCAGCAAAGAAGACAATCCTGCCAACAACGGTTTAAATGTCCGCTACGAATTTACATCTACCCTTGCCGGTAATTTTGGTTTTCAGACTATAACCGGTACACAGATTTTTTCAGGAATGATGAATACGGCTACTTTTTCTAGAACAGTAAGCCTGCAGGCAAATAACAATACAAATGATAGTGCAAAGTTTACGGTAACGCAGCCGGTTGACTGGGCCGGCACCAATAAAAACGTAGACGTTAACCTAAAGATTTTTGTGAATGATGTTGAGAAAGGGACAAAAACTGCAACGTTTGTAGGAGCAGACAGGCCAAACCCCGTAGAACTTTTTATAAAGCTTTGATGCAGCTGCGTTTTTTTTAACCTGTACTCGTTTTAATAAATTACATTATTTTTAATGGCGCTGCCGGCTAACGGCTAAAAAAATTCTATACAAAAATTTTAAAACATGAAATGGTCGGGTAGAAGAGAAAGTTCAAATGTAGAAGATCGCAGAGGTCTTTCCGGGGGTAAGGTAGTAGCTGGTGGTGGAGTGGTGGGTGTAATCCTCTACCTTATTGTTACATTCATGAATGGGGGTGAAATTGATCCCTCACAGATTCAACAACAGTTGCCACAATCTCAGGCGCAAACTGAAATGACGCCTGCAGAAAAGGCGCAGGATGAAGAAAGGGCCGGGTTTGTAAAAGTGGTGCTGGCCGATACGGAAGATGTTTGGAACAAGCTTTTTGCCGCTTCGGGTGAAAATTACAGGGAACCTACACTTGTGTTGTTCCGTGGCGGAGTCTCCTCTGCCTGTGGTAATGCCAGTTCCGCATCCGGGCCGTTTTACTGCCCGGGCGACAGCAAACTCTATATAGATCTTTCATTTTACGAGGATATGCAAACCCAGCTAAATGCACCCGGCGATTTTGCTATGGCATACGTGGTGGCTCACGAAGTTGGGCATCATATTCAATACCTGAATGGCACTACCGATAAGATGAGCAGCTTACGTAACCGCTTAAGCGAAACAGAATACAACCGCTACTCGGTAATGCTGGAGTTGCAGGCAGATTTTCTTGCCGGTGTATGGGCGCACCATGCACAAAAGATGAAAAACATGCTGGAAGCAGGTGATATTGATGAAGCGATGAATGCTGCCAATGCAATTGGCGACGACCGCCTGCAAAAAAGATCTTCAGGGCAGGTGGTGCCCGATGCATTTACACACGGAACCTCTGCCCAGCGTATGTATTGGTTTAAGAAAGGTTTTGAAACCGGAGATATTGCCCAAGGCAATACATTTAACGACCCCAGCCTGCAATAGGCATGGTAAAAATAAAAAAAGCGCATCCGGACGATGCGCTTTTTTTGTGTTAGTATTTTTTGGGTGGAGAGGGGTTATCATCGTCCATAATAACAGGTTCCTGGGCAAGATTATGGATTGATTTGTCCCTGGGAATGTATTCTAAATAAATATTGTATGATATTCGATTGCTTTCATTCTTCTTTGGGATAAACATTACGTAAGTGACCTTCTCGGCTTTTGTTCTTTCAAGTACATTAATTTTATTTCTTACTTTTTTTAATTCTGACTTGTACAACAGAATATTACCAAAGTGGGTGTCTGGAGTAATGTCTTCTGCCTGGCTATTTCTAGGCTTAAGAGTAAATGAAGGCTTGGTATATTTGTGCCCCCAAAAACCATCCGCCTGCCAACCTTCCAATGTATACTTATTGTCCGCATTAAGGTAGTAGCTCAAAATGTATTTGTCTTTGTCTAACTTTTTAAATTCATCCCTGGGAATTTCTAGCGCATAGAGTTTGTCCGGGTTTTCTATCGTCGCATTCGGTGGAATAAAACCTGAGTGTAGCACCCATAGCATCATCAGCAAGGATGACAGGCCTGTCTGCCGCCTTTCTAAAAATTGTTGTTTCATATTAATTTGTTTGGAGTGAATGGATAGAGATTACATAGAAAGATAATACGCATTTTGGCAATCTCATAGTGATTTTATAAAATTGTAAGGAAAAAGGAACAAACAGGTCATACCAAACATTAATGGCTAAGTCATTCAAATACTAGCGATTTGAAACCCTTTTGTACGCTGTTACGTTTATAGCATTAAAGAACCCTTCATGTTGAAACAATTATTTTTTATCGGCTCTATATTTTTCTCAGCCACAGTTTTGGCTCAATCTCCCTACACAAAAGGCATGCAGGTAAAAGAAAAAGCGGCCCCGCTGATGCTTAATTATACCGCATCTACTTCAAGCCTCGAAAAACTTTCAGCAGATATCACCATCCTCGATTTCTTTGGCACCTGGTGTGTTCCCTGTATAAAGGCCTTGCCGCACCTGGAAACACTGCAAAAGGAATTCGGCACTAAGATCAGCATAGTGCTTGTTTCCAATGAAAAGAAGGAAAAGCTACAATCATTCCTTCAAAAAAATAGTACGCTCTCTTTCCCGGTTTGGGTTGATGAAGATAACAGCATGACAGCCGCTTTTGCCCCACCTTCTTATCCTTACACGGCAGTATTGGATAAAAATAATACCATTATAGCATTGACTGATGCAGCCTCTATTAATACTGAAAATATCAAAGCCTGGCTTGCCGGCGAAAATACCGTTATGTCAAATGACATTAAACCTAATTCAGCAACTACCTCCACCGCAATTATGACCAATAATGAACCAAGCAACAATAAACTTGTAGCGCTGTCGCAGGAGTTTATGTATGCCGCCAAAACCGGCGATAATACCGCAGCTTTTGTTGACAGCATGAAGTCTCTTGATCTTGGCAGGTTGAAAAATGAATTACAAACCGATACAGAAAAGAAGGCATTCTGGATCAATGCCTATAATGCCTACACGCAGGTGCTTTTGAAAAATGATCCAAAAGCTTATGAACATCGCAAACAATTCTTTACTGGTGAACAGATAAATGTTGCCGGCGAAATGTTGAGCCTTGATGATATAGAACACGGCTTTCTCCGCAGGAGTAAAGTAAAATGGAGCCTCGGTTATTTCGGCAAATTGTTCCCCTGCAAAACAGAAAAAGCATTAAGGGTAAAGAAACTGGATTACAGGATTCATTTTGCACTAAACTGTGGTGCAAAAAGCTGCCCACCGATAGCATTTTACAACCCGGAGCAAATAGACAGGCAGTTGGACCTCGCTACTGCGGCTTACCTGAAGGCAGCAGCCGACTACGATTCCAGCAACAATAAACTTGGCCTGCCGGCAATACTGGGTTGGTTCAGGAGAGATTTTGGGGGAAAAAAAGGTATGCTGAAAATATGCCGGTCATTGAATATTATACCTGCCCACGCTAAACCGGAAATTTATTTTAAGGATTACAACTGGGAGCTGGGGTTAGATAATTATGTAAAAGAATAACGGTGTTGAAAGCTGTTATTCGCAATATTATTTTTTATACAAACAAAACTGTTACACCGCTGTTATCGTAATTTGAATTGAAAGAGGAATGGTAACATCAGCGCCAATGGTTTTACATTAACCCACAAAATTTGATCAGGAATACTGCTATAATATTTTTCTCACGCTCGGCAAAGGCTGAGCTAAAGCACAAAACATTTTGTGGCAGTAATGCTTTTGTTAACCGGTCTGTGGCCGGCGCACTTTATAGCCGTTCGCTGCAGGAAGTGAAACGTGCCGGTTTGCCCTGGTTTGTATTTGACGAACACAATCAGGCAGGCAGGAGTTTTGGTGAACGATTGTCCAATGCTTTCAGCGAAGTATTCGCCATGGGATTTACCGCAGCTATTGCTGTTGGCAGCGATTCCCCTGGTTTAGAAGCAAGTCATATTCAACAGGCAGCCATCCTGCTTGAAGGCAATGCAATGGTGGCCGGCCCAACGCAAGCCGGAGGATCATACCTGCTCGGTTTGCAGCAGCAAGATTTTCAACCAACTACTTTTGCAGCGCTGCCCTGGCAATCACCAAAATTGATGCAGGAATTGTTACATCAATTTAGGGAGCATATTAAACTGCTCCCCGTGGTAGCCGAATTAAACAACGAGCAGCAGGTGTTACATATGGCCTGGCAACCCCTGGCTGCAATGAAATTTATCAGCCGCTTTATACAATTCCTCCGTTCACTCTTCAATAATTTGGCTAACGGCCATCCGCAATTAAAATTGCTGCCGTTATTGGCACTCCCGGTATGCCGTGGAAGGGCACCTTGATAAAAAGCTTTTCTATTCCCTGGCCGACTATTACCTATTTTCTTATTTTTTTAATTACTTACAATGAACAAGCTGATAGCTTTTCTTGTGTGCCTGTTTTGCTTACAGCAAACAGCATTTACACAGAATACCGCAAAACTAAAAATTTTGAATGCCGCTACGATGCGGCCTGTTATAAATAAAACGTTTGATATAACTCAAAACGGGCAGGTTATTTTATTTGATAGCACGGATGCAAATGGTATGGCCACCTTGCAAAATCTGCCAGATGGAACCTACCAAATACGGATTGAAGATACCGGAGATTATGCCCGTTTAAATGAAACCATTGTACTGCCTGCAGCAAGAGGAAAGGATATTACCTTGTTACTGAAAGAAAAAAATATTGCAAGGCTGGATGAAGTAGTGGTGGTGAACCAAAAACACCAGGTGAACCGCAAAGATGCTACGGTGCAGGCTTTCATTACCCGCAAGGAAATTGAAGTGTTGCCCATAGAAGGCAGGGATGTTACTAAAAGCCTGTTTCGCCTGCCCAACCTTACCATCTCTACATTGAGTTATAACGAGGCACCCAATATTGCCATCAACGGCGTTACAGGGATCTACACCAATTACACAATTGATGGAATGGATAACAACGAACGTTTCCTGGGCAATTCAAAATTTAATACGCCTTTTGGTTTTACAGAAAGTATTAATGTGCTTACGAATAATTACAGCGTGGAATACGGCAATACCAGCACCGGAATTGTAAATGTAAATACACGGAGTGGCACTAATGAATTTTCAGGAGAAGTATTTTATGTTACCCGTCCGGGAAAAATCATCGACAGTAAATCTGCATTTGCCAATGTGGATCTGTATGGCAACCCCGTAAAAGATGGTTTTCAGCGCCAGCAACTTGGCATTGGCCTTGGTGGAAAAATTAAAAAGGATAAGACTTTCTACTACCTGAATTTTGAACAAACCTTCGACATAAAAGATAACCTCCTCACATCTCCGTTACTTGGTGTAAATGAAACTGTGCGGGGAAATAATTCCTTCAGCTATGCCTCCGGAAAAATAGATCAATACTGGAGCAAACGTTTTCACAGCAGCCTGCGGGCCAACTATGGCGTTTTTGATATTGAGCAGCAGGGTGGTGGTTTAACAGGTGGTGTATTGTTCCCAAGCGCAGGCAGTACACAGAAGAACCGCACCTGGCTGCTGGCATTAAAAAATGATTATACAATCGGCAACAAACTGAAAGGCGAGACCAATTTCCAGTCGTCATATTTTAACTGGAACTACCGCGACAATAAGAATTTTGGCAAGCCGGGTGTTGCCGTGCAGGCTCCTAATGGCACGCTGATAGCAAGTGTAGGCCCGATAGATTATATTTTTGATGATGATGAATATACCCAACAACTACAACAAAAATTTTCTTACCAGGCAGGTCGCCATGCACTAAAAGCTGGCGTTGAATTTACCAGTTCCAATTTCTCTTTACTGGGGGCCGGCAACTCAAATGGTTTCTATACCGTTCGGTTAAACCAGGCGCAGGCGGATAGCATTAAGGCGCTGAATCTCGGTGCAGGATTAGACATACAAAATATACCCGCTGATGTGCAGGTGATAGAATATCGGGTTGATCTCAATAGCGCTACATTTGGTACCCGTCAAAATGTTTTTAATATGTATGTTGAAGATAATATTGCGGTGAATGAGAAATTGAACCTGAGTTTCGGGCTACGTTTCGATTACGATAACCTTAGCAAAGCCGGCGCAACCAAAGGTGATTGGAATAATTTCGGGCCACGTGCCAGCTTCAACTATAAGATAAATGAGAATAACGTTATCCGTGGCGGTTATGGCAGGGTGTATGATAAGATTAAGTACGCTGTTGCAAGCGATAACCTGCAGTTCAGCAACAACTCAGATAATTTTAAAAGGCAGTTAGCCGAGTTACAGCGCCTGGGTATTCTTGATAAAAATGCAGACCTTGACCGTATAACTAATGCTGGTAATCTTCGTGCTGTTTACAACCAGGGCAATACGCCCGGTTACCTCAATGGCAAGACTTCTGCAGCCTCACAGGGGAATAGGGCCAACCAAAGCAGTAATAATTTCAGGATAAAGAATCCCAATGGTTACCAGAATCCTTATTCCGACCAATATACTATCGGCTACCAGCGAAGGATAAACGACCAGATGATATTTACAACCGACCTTGTGGCAAGCGCCACCAATAACCTGTTTCGACTCACAAACCTAAACACAGCATCTTCATATGCACCGGACCCTAACAGCCCCGTGGTACGGAGCAGGGCGGCGGCTAATCTTACCAGACCAACACCTATTACCACAGATGCAAGTGGTCAGTTTGTAACTACCATTGGCGGGCAAACATTTGGCGGTATTGCGAGAGATATTTTTATGACAGAAACCAAAGGGAAAGCCCGCTATTATGCAGCCAACTTTGTTTTGCTGAAAGAAAGATCGCCTTTCGATAAATATGCCTACCGCATATCTTACAGCCTCAGCCAGGTAAAAACAGATGCCGAAGGTATTAATGTAAGAGCCAATAACGCCAACGACTGGGCGCCGGAATTCGCTTATGGCGATAACGATCGCACACATGTATTGAATGCATTGTTTACCTGGTTTCCGGTAAGAAATCTAAGCCTTACACCGGCCATGTTATTTCAAAGCGGACAACCGGTTTCCCGCTATGCAGATGCAAGTAAGTTTGGCGGCAATGGCGATCTGAATGGAAATGGTGAAAATGCCTACGGCAATGCAGGCCCCAGCGATTACCAGCCGGGAGAAACAAGGAACAACGATCGCCTGCCTTCGGCCACTACTTTTGATTTTAGCGCCAAATACAAAATATTGATCAACGGCAAACCTTCCATCGAAATTTCTGCAGATATATATAATCTATTGAACACCGAGAACCTGAGTGGTTTTAATGTTACCCGTAGTACCAGCAACCAGGTGCAACTTGGCCCAAGGAGTTCAAATACATTTGTGAAAAGAGCGGCAGCACCACCAAGGCAGTTCCAGTTTGGGCTTCGCTACATCTGGTAAAAAAGGGCTGTTCAACAACAAATAAAAAAGCATGAAAATAGATATTAATAACCTGGAAGCCCTTGGCAAGTACCTCGCCGGAAAAGGGTTAATAGATGAAGAAGATACAATTGTCTCAGCATCCATTCCCGGTGAAGGAAATATGAATTATACACTTCGTGTAAACACCAGTACCGCCTCCCTGATAGTAAAGCAGGCAAATCCTTATGTGCAAAAATACCCGCAGCTCGCTGCACCGGCAACCAGGGCCATTGTGGAAGCGAAGTTTTACCAGACTGTACAAAACGAGCCTGCTTTACATAAAATGATGCCCGGATTGCTTCATGTTGATAAAGAAAATTTTATCATCGTACTGGAAGACCTTGGTGAAGCAAAGGACATGAGTTACTTGTATCAGGAAGACAATTTGTTATCTGCAGCGGACCTTTCTTTGCTGACCCGTTACCTGAATGTGCTGCATAAAAGTTTTAAAAAGCAGTCAGAAGATGAACTGATGGCTAACAGGGCGCTGCGTTCGTTAAACCATGAGCATATTTTTTTATACCCATTGATGGAAGACAATGGCTTTGACCTTGATACCGTACAACCCGGGCTGCAGGCGCTTTCTATGAAATATAAGAAGACTATGGCCCTAAAGGAAAAAGCTGCAACATTGGGGAAACAATACCTTGCAGATGGAGAAGTTTTATTGCATGGAGATTTTTATCCCGGCAGTTGGCTGAATGTTGCAGGAGAAATAAAGGTGATAGATCCCGAATTTAGTTTTTATGGCCAGCCCGAATTTGATGTGGCCGTGATGAAAGCTCACATGCTGATGGCAGAACACCCGGCTGTATTTGTAGAAACTATTTTTGAAGCGTATCAAAGGCCCGCAAATTTTAATGCCGAATTATTCGATGCCTTTACAGGAATAGAAATCATCCGCAGGTTGATAGGACTGGCACAGTTACCGCTTGCATTATCACTTACTAAAAAAGAAAAATTATTAAATGAAGCAGTCAGCCTCCTGGGCGTGGCTATAAAATAAACAACATGGCAAAAAGGATTTGGTTTGATACGGATATTATGATTGGCTTACCTGAAAGAGCTCCAAGGGAAGTGGATGATGGCGTTACTTTAATTATGGCATTGCGGCAGCCTTCTGTAGAAATAGTAGGCATCAGCCTTATCACCGTGGTGGATTATGGTTACGAGGTAACCAACAAACTACTGAACTGGTACAATAAAACGGGAAAGGAGATTCCGGTTTACAAAGGTTCGGATTCAGCAAATGATGTAGGTGCCGAGAACGATGCCACGCTTGCTTTGGCAGCAGCATTGAGAAAAGAGAAACTCAGCATCCTTGCGCTGGGGCCAAATACAAATATTGCTACTGTATTAAAGAATCATCCCGAACTGGCTACACAAATTGAAGAGATCGTTTTTTGTATTGGCCGTACACCAGGCCTTGTATTTAAACCCGGCCTGGGCAATTATGCCGTAGCAGATTATAATTTTGATAAAGATGTGGAGAGCATGCGCATCATTCTGGATACTAATATTCCTTTGCTGTTCTCCGGCTTTGAATGTAGCAGCAGTATCTTATTAGGGCCAGTTGATATTGATCGCCTGAATGAAGGAACGATAGGCGATAAATGGGTGTACGATCAGTTGATGCCATGGATACAACGAGGTTCTGAATTGTTTGGCAGCGAAGGTTTCATTCCATACGATTGCACACCGTTGGGTTATTTTACCCATCCAGAATATTTTGCTTATTACGACGACATCCCTGCGCAAATAAATGTGCTGCCCAACGATGCGCCTATGAACGGCAGAGATCCCCGTGTAGAGAAACCCTATCTTGAAGTGAGTTATGACTTTCCTTCAACACGAAAAGTGAAATATGCTTACAGAACTCTGCCGGGCTTTGAAGAGATTATCATTAAAAGTTTACTGAACAAATAAGATTCTATATTTTCATGTGAAGTAAAATTGCAATCACTATGTTTTTATTAAGGTTTCAAGGACAATACAGTTGGCTATTTTTATTTGGCTTGGGCGTAGTGATCATCATTTTTCTTTCTTCCTGCGGCAATTCAAATTCAAATGCTGTGGAAGATGATTTTTCAGATATGTCATGGGATGAGATCGTTGCAGAGGCAAGAGGAACCTCGGCTACCATGATCATGTACATGGGCGGCGCAAGCGGCGTAAATTATATGAATGAATATGTGATTCCGGCTTTGAAGCAGCAGTATAATATTGACCTGCAATTGGTGCCGGGCCAGGGCAAAGAAATTATTGCGAGTATAATGAGTGAGAAGGAAGCAGGCACAACTGCAGGGCAGGCTGACCTTTGCTGGATAAACGGCGAGACCTTTTACCAGCTTCGCCAGGTAGATGGGTTGTACGGGCCTTACAACGAACTGCTGCCCAATTTTCAATACGTTGATATGGATAATCCTGTTATTCATTACGATTTTCAGGAAGATATCAATGGCTATGAAACGCCGTGGAGCATGGCAAACTTTGCAATGGTTTATGATAGTGCCCGCATCGCCCAGCCGCCTTTAAGTATGCAGGCCTTTGAACAATTCTGGCAACAGCACCCGGGGCGGTTTACCATTCCAAATGATTTTAGCGGATATACTTTATTAAAAACATGGCTGATAGAAATTGCCGGTGGCAATAAGGAATTGGATGGCCCCTTTGATGCAGAAAAATATGCCAGCTACAGCAGCCAGTTATGGAAATTCCTCAACAGGAATAAAACTAATTTCTGGAAAAATGGTGAAACTTTTCCTGCTTCCAATACCATCGTCTCGCAAATGTTTGCCAGCGGTGAGCTGGATTTTGGCATGTCTTTCAGCAATGCTGACCTTGATATTAAAATAAGGGAAGGCGTTTATCCCAATACCGCACGCCCACTTATCTTACAGCCGGGCTCTATTCAAAACGCCAATTATGTAGGCATCCCATTTAATTCTGCTAAAAAAGCTACTTCCCTTGTAATTATTAATTTTTTGATCTCACCAGAAGCGCAGGCGCAAAAAGCAAACCTGGCATATACTGGTTCACGAACCGTATTAAACCTTGATAAATTACCTGCAGCAGACCGGCAGTTGTTTGACACCATCACCGGTGTGCGCTATGCCATTCCACCGGCCACTTTAAACAAAGTAGCCATCAGGGAACCGGTGCCAGAATATATGATAAGGATTGCCGAAGATTTCAGAAAATTTGTGATTGAAGCCAACTGATGTTCTCCAAGCGGATTAACTATATTATTCTTTGTTTGTTGTTCTCGTTCACCCTGCTGCCATTGCTGGCTGGTTTCGGCTATGCCTTACTGTATAGCTTCGGTGTAACCGGTGTGTTGAATACAGGTTTCACTTTCAGTAACTGGCAGGCGCTCTTCAGCGAAGGAAATGTGCTGCAGTCTTTTGGCTATAGTGCTGCCATTGCCGCTGTAAGCATTGTCATCGCAGTTTTATTATCGATGTTAACGGCCTTATCGCTGCATCGCTCCTTGCAAAAAGGGGGGCTTAGTTACCTGATCTATATCCCGCTTGCTTTTCCGGGAATTGTAGCAGCCTTTTTCTTTTTCCAGTTGTTTACAAAAGCAGGCATCTTATCACGACTGGCATTTCAATTGGGCATCAGCAACAGCATCAGTAGTTTTCCTGACCTGGTGAACGACCAATGGGGCATAGGGATGATATGCAGTTTTGTATTCCTGGCTTTCCCGTTTTTTGTATTGCTTTATGTAAACATCATTAACAGCGAGCGGCTACCTGAGCTTAAGCAACTAGCCACCACTTTGGGGGCCGGTAAAAAGCAAATGCTATGGCGGCTAAGCGTTCCCGTGCTGTTAAGGAGATCTTTACCAAATATTATTCTTTACTTTATTTTTATTTTCGGTGCGTTTGAAGTACCGCTGTTGCTGGGCCGCAGTAATCCAGAAGCGGTCTCTGTACTGGCGATTCGCAAGCTGCAACGTTTTAATTTACTTGACCTGCCGCAGGGATATGCCGTTGCCGTGTTGTACAGCATTTTTGTTTTGGCGGTGATGTGGCTGTTGTTTAAAACAAAAAACCTGGCCAATGAAAACTAAGCTAAGCATATGGAAAGGTTTGCTGGCGGTGGTTTGCGTGCTGCCACCTTGTATCCTGCTGGCGCTGTCGTTTTTCAAACAATGGAGCTTCCCGGCTATTTTGCCAGATGTATATAGTACCGCAGCCTGGAGCGACATCTTTAAACCCAATAATAATATTGCGCCTGCCATTGGTGCAAGCGTGCTAATTGCATTAATCGTCGCCCTGTTGGCATCGGTGTTTGGTTTTGTTACCAGTATGGTGATTGCGTATCACCGTTACAAAAAGCAGTTGCTCATGCTGACTTACCTGCCTTTCATCCTGTCGCCGGTAATTTTTGCCGTTTGTATTAAATTCTATTTTATAAAAATGCAGCTCGTAGGTACTGTTGGCGGCGTGATGCTGGCTCAACTCATAATTGCGTACCCATACGCTACCATATTTTTTATGAGCTTCTGGAACGACCGCACTTTGCAGTTCCGTAAGCTGTCGCAAACATTGGGTGCTTCATCAGTATATACCTTTACAAGGGTGCTAATTCCAATGGCATTGCCGATGATGATCGTTGCTTTTTTTCAATGCTTTTTGATATCCTGGTTTGAATATGGCTTAACACTTGTAATTGGTTTCGGAAAAGTGCAAACGCTTACTTTAAAAGTGTTCCAGTACTTAACGGAAGCCAATATATTTTATGCTGCATTAAGTTGTAGCTTGCTGGTGCTGCCACCCATCATCCTCCTGTGGATCAACAAGAAATTTATTTACCATAAAATGGCCTGATGTGTTTTTAGAAGTTCAACATTTATCTAAACATTATAACAATAAGCAGATCCTGCAGGACCTGTCATTTGGTTTGCAGGCGCATGGCACCATGAGTATTTTGGGTAAAAGCGGCTGCGGTAAATCAACACTCTTAAAACTGGTAGCCGGGCTGGAGGCGCCGGATGCCGGGCAGATTATTTTAGATGGCCGCAACGTAAGCGAAATACCGGCGCAGCAACGCAATATCGTTTACCTTTTCCAGGAGCCTTTGTTGTTTCCGCACCTCGATGTTTTTGAGAACATCGCCTTTGGTTTGCGCATTCGCAAGCTTGATAAAAAAGCAATCGACATACAGGTAAACCAAACCCTGCAAAGCCTGGAACTGGAAGCGCATCACAAAAAAATGCCGCACCAGTTATCAGGCGGGCAAAAACAACGGGTAGCATTTGGCCGGGCACTCATCATTAACCCACCGCTGATATTATTGGATGAACCCTTTAGCAGTCTTGATGTAGAAATAAGGGCAAGCATGCAGGAGCTTTATAAAAAAATAGCAACGCAATTTAACATTACTGCATTATTTGTAACACACGATCTTAAAGAGGCTCTGCTGATGGGCGACCAGATTGCCTATATGGAAGACGGTAGCCTGCAGGTATTTAATAGCCACGCAGATTTTATTAATGACAGCAGAACAGGCGTGCAAAATGAGATCAGTTTCTGGAATCAGTTATAGGGTTTCATTTTTATTTTCCGGTACCTGCATCTTGGCTTTTATTTTCGATAGCGGCTTGCATTTAACCTCCGTTACCCCATTTGTAAGTTGTAAAAGATCTTTAAGCCGTTGGGGGAAAGCCAGACACGGCGGCTGCTTACCAACAGCGGCGGTAAATACTTTTGTTGGCTGCAGGCTGGCTTATTTGAATAATTCTGAAATTGTTTCCATCGGGATAAACATTTTTCTACTGTCCGATAAAAGAACAAATCCATATTTGCTGTAAAATTGTATAGCATCATCATCAATAGGATCTACTATTACTGCCATAGATCCTATACTATTTTGTGATATTTCGTGACTCCTTTTTAGCGCTTCAATTAAAAGCAATTCCCCTAACTTTTGCCCTTTGTAATTATTATCAATAGCTAATCTACCTAGCAAGGTTGCTGGCAAATTATGATAAGTTGGTGGAAGCTTTTTAATTATATTTTCAGGTAACAATTTTCTAATTACAGAAGTACTTGATAATGTATAATAACCTTTCAAATTATTATCCTCATCAGTAAGAACAAAACATGCTGCTAGTTTTCTTTTGACATCTTGTTTTGCTTGTGTTCGAAAATAATCATCAAGAAGTTTCTTTCCACATATAAAATTCTTTTTCTTATGTAACGGATTTAATGGCTCAGTTAAATAATTCATTTACCTGCGATTGCTTTATTAAAACGTGAAACAGCTTTCTTTAGGTCGACACTAGGTTTTGGGGGATTCATGATTGCATTAAAAAATACATCCTGATCCTTTTTTGATGCTAAAATGGAATTATGCTTTTCAACAATATTACTGGCTTGTTGTTGTACAGAAAATATAACAAATTCAGTTAGCGTTCTAAAACCTCCTAAGCTTGCAGCATACTCAAAAAATGCTTTTTGATCTTTTGACAACCTTGTATCAAAACGAGATTTTTCTAAAGTTTTCATAACTGTGTAAATTTAAGATGTAAATGTACGGAAAATACACGTACATCTTAAAAATATTTCGTTCTTACTAAACTGTTCACTTTTAATGTAACTGTAAGCTTGCAAAAGGCGAAAAATTGTGTTGGCATACAAACGGCGGCAGTAAAACTCGTCCGGATTTAGGAAAACTTTCAAGTTGGTCAACTCTCTTTATTAACTTCTCAATCTGCACAGAATTTGGAATCCTTCGAAATATATTCATGAATTAATCTCAGATCCTCGACGGCAATGTCTGTCCAAATTACATCTACCATTTCTTCACAATTTCTTTCACTGTTTCATGTGGTACAGTTTTACCATTTTCTAATTGATTTAGTCCTTGCTCCACTTTTTCAATAAAAACTAGTTTTTCAATAAGATCTTCCAATTCAAATTCCTGGGGAAATTCTTTTATGATGTCCAACGCCTTTTCTCTTCTCATACTGTGAAATTTAGAGTTGTAAGTTAAGATTTTATGGCTCACTTTAGGAAGTGCCAATTAGCTTTCTGGCAACGTATGTATTTGCGCTAGTATACCCTACTCCAAAACAAAAACAATTTTTCTGCCGCCGTAAGTAAACCTTCCACCCCGTAATACGAGTGCCGCCGCTTTGCCTGTTCCGATAATTTCGGAAGGCTTCGACCAGCGGCATGTTTTAGCCTTCTAAGTGTTTTTATGTGTAAGCTCTACTTTTCCTCCAATATTGATAATAACTCCAACTTCTGAGGCATCTTTGCTTGATGTTATTACAGGCAAAGCCACAGTTTATTGCTGTCGTAATTTCAATTAAGAGCCTTCACATACTTTAAAAGCATGGTCATAATGCTATCATGTTTCATTTTCATTTTTCGCTAACAGCAACTTGTTTTTTATTTCTACAGCGGCCTGTGTGTATCCACCATTTGAGCCATCCACAAAATGTATATGATCTTTGTTACGGTTGCGGATGTAGCAGGTCATAATAGATTCACCGCTTACATGGTGTCCAAATACCAACAATCCTTCTTCTTCTTTTTCTGACAGGTATGTTATTAATTGTAAACGCTGAGCTTCCGTTCCGGATATGATGGTGTTGATGCGACCATCAATCATCAAAGTATCTGAATTAGAAATTACCTGTTTGAGATAAACACGGCCACGGAGTTTGCGAATATTTAAGTTGTATTTAAAGTAGAAGAATCCTGCGATAGTTTGCAGCATGCTGTTCAGGAAATAAAGTGGTTTCCACTTGCCGTACTTCACAATCATTTCTTTTTTTACTTTATCGAATGTAAAGAGTAATCGTAAGCGTTCTGTTGACAGAGGATGCCGGTTATTGATATCGCCGTAGATAGTTTCCATTTGGTTTAGTACGTCCTTAAATACCGGTATCTGTTGCCAGGGGTCGGTTGCAACAATCAGCAGGCAAACAATTTCAGTAGCTAAGGCCGGGGGTTTAATGCTGTTCCACCGGCATTCCAACCCTTCCATATTGGCCATGTTATTATTTTTCTTTTCTATACCGGGTTCGGTAACTGCTTTAATTTTCTTTTCTGCTTCAATCAGGCCGCCACCAACAATAATTGCCTTGCTTAATCCTTCGCCCGTATTTAATTTGGCAATTTTTAAGAACTGCCCTGCATCATACATTTCGCCAACACTCACATGCCCTTTGTGCATGTCGAGATTAAAATTTTGGTTAGCATTTGCAATATGAGCCGAAAGTGCTGCCAGGGCAGGCTTTAATAGCCGGGCCGGTACGATGAAAGTTCCACCATCGCCTCCATAAAAAAACGGTATTTCTATACCAAGCTTTTTTGCAACATTAAGTACTGCAATTACACTTCCGCCTGCCACAAGGTTTACATCGTTATGGCGCCCATCAAGTACTGCTTCAGATGAATCCTTTACATCAGCAACAATAATTTCCCAGTCAGCAGGCAGGGCTGTAAAATTTGTATCCTCAAATATGCCAGCCGTACTCACCAGGTGCGAAGGCAGCTCTTTATAAAATGATGTTGTATTCATGAAAAGATTTTTTATAACATCGCTTGCACTATGTTTGATATTTCGTCAAGGTAGTGCTTACAATTCGCATGCCCGTTAATATTGGGAATAATTGTAGTTGGAGTTTTTACATGCCTAAACTTTTGCTAACGTTCGCTACTGAGGGAATAAGGAAGGTCAGGCGGCCATAGTTTCCTTTTTGTCTCCGGCATAGCTGTCATATTGAAACGAATGCTGGCACCATTTAACAGTTCACTATGACTCAACCATTTTTTTGTCCATGGTTTCCCATTCACTAACACACTGCCAATGTACCTGTTGGCATCACTATTTGCCGGTGCTTCCAGCACAATGTTTTTACCATTTTGTAAATGAATGGTCATTTTTTTAAAAAGTGGTGTGCCCAACACATATTGGTCAGTAGCTGGCGTAACAGGGTAGAAGCCCATGGCAGAGAACAGGTACCATGCAGAGGTTTGACCATTGTCTTCGTCACCGCAATAACCATCGGGAGTTGGCTTGTACAATCGGTTCATCGTTTCCCTAACCCAGTATTGGGTTTTATAAGAAGCACCTGCATAATTGTACAGGTATATCATATGCTGTATCGGTTGGTTGCCGTGCGCATATTGTCCCATATTGGCCACCTGCATTTCCCTGATCTCATGTATTACGCCGCCATAATAGCTGTCATCAAAAACAGGCGGCATGGTAAAAACGGAGTCCAGTTTTTTTTCAAATTGTTTTGCACCACCCATTAAATTTATGAGGCCCTGCACATCGTGAAAAACAGACCAGGTGTAATGCCAACTGTTGCCTTCGGTAAAAGCATCGCCCCATTTAAAAGGGTTAAACGGCGACTGGAAACTACCGTCTTTATTCTTGCCCCGCATCAGGCCCGTGCTCTTGTCGAAGAGAAGTTGGTATTGCAGGCTGCGTTTTTTATAGATATCAATTTCGGCAGCAGGTTTATGCAAGGCTTTTCCCAATTGCCAGATGGCAAAATCATCATAAGCGTATTCCAATGTTCGGGCAGCATTTTCCTTGATGCCAACATCATAAGGCACATAGCCGAGGCTGTTATAATATGCTACGCCTTTTCTGCCAACGGCATCCATCGGCCCTTCGTTGTTGGCGCCGTGTACGAGTGCCTGCCAGAGCGTATCAATTTCATAACCTCTTAATCCTTTTATGTAAGCATCGGCTACCACGCTTGCAGAGTTATTGCCAATCATGATATTGGCATAACCGGGGCTGCTCCATTCCGGCAACCAGCCGCCTTCTTTAAAATCATTAACCAGGCCGGCCTGCATTTCTTTATTAATGGCCGGATACACAAGATTTAAAAATGGATACAGCGCCCGGAAAGTATCCCAGAAACCGGTGCCCGCAAACATGTAACCGTCTTCAATCTTGCCATTGTAAGGACTCCAGTGTTTTATTTTATTTTGTGCATCTATCTCATATAATTTGTTGGGGAAAAATACCGCCCGGTACAAACAGGAATAAAAAGTTGCTATTTGTTCAGGGGTGCCACCCTCCACTTCAATGGCTCCAAGGGTTTTGTTCCAGGTGGCACGGCCTTTTGCTTTGGTAGTTTCAAAACTATTGTTGCCTATTTCTCTATACAGGTTAATTTCTGCTTGCTCTATGCTGATGAAAGAAGATGCAACACGGGCGTTTAGCTGTTCACCTTTCATCGTTTTAAAACCTACAATGCCGCTGGCATGATCTGCCGCTAATTCATTACCTGCCTGCAGCATTTTATTATCCCACACAGCGGAGCTCGAAAATTCTTTATCGAAAATGATGACAAAATAATTTTTAAAATTTGGGTATTTGCCTCTGCTGTAGCGGCTGTTGTAACCGACGATCTTTTTTTCTGAAGGAATAATTTTTATGTAGGAGCCTTTATTAAAAGCATCCACCACCACAAAAGCACTATCTGATTCAGGAAAACTAAACCGAAATTGTGCAGCCCTTTCTGTTGGCGTTATCTCGGTAGTAATATCATGATCGGCCAGGTAAACGCTGTAGTAATGTGGTTGTGCAGTTTCTGCCTTGTGAGAAAACCAGCTTGCTCTTTCTTCTTCACCGGGTTTAAAACCTATCGTGGGCATTATGGCAAACTGCCCGTAATCATTCATCCACGGTGAGGGTTGATGCGTTTGTTTAAATCCACGGATCTTATCTGCATCGTAACTGTACATCCAGCCATCACCCATTTTACCGGTTTGTGCACTCCACAGGTTCATACCCCAGGGCAGGCCAATGGAGGGGTAGGTATTCCCATTGCTGAAGGAGGGTTTGGAGTCGGTTCCCATCAACGGGTTTACCCAATCTACAGGGTCGCCGGTTTTCATCACCAGCGGTTGCTGGGCATTTAGAAGGAGGGTTGAAATAAAAATGCATGTAAGCAGGAAAAACTTTTTCATGTATCAAATGTTTTTTTTTGACTTGCTTAAATGTAAAACTAAAAGTTGGTTTGATGTTAAAGGAAAGATTGCAGGTAATGCTTGCATTTGTAGCTACGAATATCTACTTTTCATATCCAACGAAAACAACTGCTATGGAAAAGTTCAAACAAAAAAACGGGGTAAAATTTCGGGCCTACAAAGGTGATGCTATGACTTTGCTGGCCTTCGATGTATCTCAATCGCTTCGTAAGAACCTGGCAGGCTTCAGCATTTTTTATTCGGTAAAAGGCAAAGGTGCCGGCAGCTACCTGTACAACCGGATGATTTTGCCTGCTGAGTTCTTGAAAAACAATCCGCAGATACCAAAGGTAGGTCGTAATTCAACCCTTTATTCTCCCATACAAAAAATGAACTGGGTACACGTGCCCAATACCGATGTGGCAACCCGTAAAGCAGTATTTGGTGAATATACTTACGAGATAACACCGCGGTATATTGAAGACGGCAAATTGCTGGATCTTGACAAAGAACTAACGGTGTCTTTAATAATGGAGGTGGAACCTTATGATTACCGCAATGTAAAAATTGCTTTTACACGAGGCTTTGTTTCTTCAGTTGCATATGCCCAGCGGTTCGGCATCAGTAATAATAAAGTAAGACCCATAAAATCTAAGGACAGCCTGTTGTTTGACATAAAAGAAAAATCAGGCGCTGCAAAGCGCTGGAACAACAGCACCCGCAAATATGAAATGATAGATTATAGTTTTGAAGAGCAACACGAATGGCTGGGCTGGCAGGCAAGAAAAACGGTGCTGGCATTTTTAGATGAAGCCATCAAAAATAAGCAGATCAGTATTAAGGCTTTTGTGTACGACCTGGATGAACCGGAGGTTTGCAAGCGCCTTTTGAAACTCGCTGATCAAAACCAGTTAAAGATCATTGTAGATAATGCAGGCAGCCATGCAGATGAGGATGCACATGAAACGCTTTTTGCAAATGAGTTTGCTAAAACCAAGGCAGGTGGCAGTCAGCTCTTCCGGGGGAAATTTGGGGCCCTTGCACATTCAAAAGTATTTATACAAATGAAGGCCGGTAAACCTTATAAAGTATTGACCGGTTCCACTAATTTTTCAACCAACGGTATTTACATCAATGCCAATCATGTGTTGCAGTTTGATTATCCGCAAGTAGCGGCACTCTATTCCGATGTGTTTGATGCAAGCTTCGGCGCACAGGAGATGAAAGATTTTAAGAAAACGTCGTTTGCGTTAAATGATCACGACTTTGCAAAACCAAAAATGACGATCAGTTTTGCGCCGCACGACCGCACAACTGCCAGCCGGATTTTTGACCGAATTTCTGGAAGGATCAACGCCGCATCATCAGACCTGTTGTTTGCCATCATGAGCGACCGTAGTAAAAGCGGCATACTGGATGCCGTGCACAATGCCGTAAAAGACACTAAAATATTTACCTACGGCATTACAGATTCAATTGGAAAAAGCGATGCAGATTATAAAGTGTACCTCTACCGTCCCGATGCTACGAGGGGCATCAGGGTGGCAGCCAAGGGAATTCAAAATGTATTGCCGCCGCCGTTTGGCAGGGTGCCAGCAGTGTCTGGCTACGCCATACACCATAAATTTGTGGTTGTAGATTTTAAAGGCACAGATCCCGTAGTATATTGCGGCAGCAGCAATCTTGCTTATGGCCCCGAACAGAAAAACGGAGATAACCTGCTGGAAATATTTGATGAGGATGTGGTAACAGTTTTTGCTTTGGAAGCATTGCGACTGGTAGATCATTTTCATTGGCGTAATTATGAAACCATGAAGACCACACCCATGAACCTGGATGATATGACGAGGCCTGCGCCCTGGTTTACCAAATGGTTTGCTACAGGTAACCTCTATTGCCGGCAACGGGAATTGTACATTCGTAAATAGCGGAGAGAAAATAAAAAGTTTTCAAAAGAATTGTTGAATTAATATTCTGATTAATTTGCCTGCTAAACCTACCGCTTTGAAATTGCTATACTTTTTACTCGCCGGTTTCTTTTGCATTAATGCGCAAGCACAAACGACTTTGTCGCCGGGCAAACTTTCAATTGGGCTTAGTGTTGAGCCTGGTTCCCACTACAGAACGCTGACTAAGCAGACGGATAGCAGTTTTGGTGGATTGATTTACAGAAGCAGAAATGAACGTGAGGTTGCAAAGTTGGGCTATCACTTAGCATTAACGATGCGGTACCAGTTAAATGATATTTTACAAATTGAAAGCGGCGTTCAATATGCCAATAAAGGTTACCGGTTAAAGCGGAAACCCCTTGTGTTTTTTCCAACTGATCCTTCATTACCAACTTATTCATCTTTTCGGTACAGTTACCATTACCTCGGTATTCCAATAACATTGAGGGCTTTGTTTGGGAAGCAAAAACTACAATTTAGCACTTCACTAGGCGTGGCTGCCAATTTATTGTTGAATGTAAAAACCAAAACGAAGCAGGACTTTGCCGATGGCCACACGGATAATTATTCAGAAGTTTCCAGGTTTGATTATAAGAAATTTGATCTTGCACCCATGTTGGGTATAGGTATTCACTACCGAATGTCTAAAAAACTGAACGGCTCCCTTGAACCAGGTTTTCGTTACAGTGTGTTGCCCACAACTAACACTACCATCAAGGAAAGATTATGGAGTGTGGGGGTGAATGCCGGTTTGTTTTACAACCTGCAATAGATCATTTTGTTTTTACTTCCTTGTCTCCAATCAACACCTGAAGGGCTGAAGGCTCTATTGATGCTTCCACTTTTTTCAGCCGGCCTTTGTATTCTCCATCTACCTGGAAATGCATGGCATGTTTAGCGCTGATCTGCACATTTTTCACCTTGAAAATTTCTATTTTTTCGGGATTAAACAACCCGGGTTTTATAAGCATACCCAGTAATGCCCCGAAATTAAGGCGCTTCACCACTACCACTTCAAAATAGCCGTCGTGCACAACGCCTTCCGGGTTTATAACAGCGCCGGTACCATACTTACTTGCATTGGCAAACACAACCATAAAAGCAGCTCTCGTAACCGTGCCTTCATCAGTGGTGAGCTGCAAAGTGATCTTACGCTGGCGGATCATTGATTTCAGTACCACTTTTGCGTAACCCAGCATCCCACGACCATTACCTTCATCAAAATATTTAATTAGCCGGGCGTTCAGGCCTGCATCTGCCAAGTGTACACAATATCCCATGTTGTCGATCTTTATCAGGTCGCAGGCTGATGGGTTATGTTGCAGCAATATATCAAGCGCCTGTTCTACGTCGGCAGGTATACCCAATTCTTTTGCCATACCATTGGCCGAGCCTTGAGGAATGATGCCCAATATGATGGAACTATGTGCTACAATAGAGGCTGCCAGCGCTACGGTGCCATCTCCGCCTGCAGCTACCAATACGGCAGGGTTTATTTCTTTTACCTGGCGATTGATGTCTTCCGGTTCAAATGTTGCAGGTAAGTAAAGTATTTGGTATGTTAATGAAACATTGGGAAATTTTTCTTGCAGCACAGCTTCCCAATCGGGGCCATCATTGGCGCCGGATTTTTTGTTTATTAAGAACAGGTAGTGTACCGAGGGTTTGTTCTGCATTATAATTTTTAATTTAGCAGCATGAGTGCAACAGGAGGGCAAAAATGGTTCCGAAAATGGAAAGGTATTTTGTTTAGATTATTAAAATTACAAACTGGACCGCTCCTGAGGGTATATACTGGTTACAGCAACGGCAGTTTTATGTTGGTTCATGGCCATGCATTGTCTATGGCGCCCACCGTGCGTAAACATTTTAGAAGAGGTGTGGTAAAAAACACGCTCGCCCTTATCCGCCTTTTCTTGATAAGACCAATTGCCGGCGCAAGGATAACGCTGCAGGTTGGCAAAAAGGTTTTGGAAACCACCACGGCTAACGATGGCTTTTTCGAATTTGAATGGAAAACTGTTGAAACTATGTTGCCCGGTAGTTATGAATGCACAGTGCGTCTTTTTAACAAGGATGGAATGCTAACTGCCACATCAATGGGGGAACTTATTGTTCCCGACATAAAAAGCTTTGCCTGCATTTCTGATATTGATGATACCTTCCTGATATCGCATTCTGCTAACCTGCGCAAAAGGCTTTTTGTTCTTTTTACAGAAAATGCCCATAGCCGCCGGCCTTTTGAAGGTACAGTAAATCATTACCGGTTGCTGGGCAACCTGGAAGACAACGATCCGTCTCACAATACTTTTTTTTACGTAAGCAGCAGTGAGTGGAACCTGTATCATTATATTAATGAGTTCATCGGGAAGCACCAGTTGCCCCGTGGCATCATGCTGCTGAACCATATAAAAACATTCAGCCAGTTGCTGAGCACGGGACAGAACAACCATCATGGAAAGTTCAGGCGTATCAGCAGAATCCTCCAAACATTTCCTAATAAAAAATTTGTGTTACTGGGCGATGATACACAACAGGATCCCTACATTTATGCTGATGTGGTGCAGCAGTTCCCCGAAAGTATTTTATGTATTTATATCCGGCGTGTGGGTACACCCGCAAAAGTACATGTAAACAAGGTGAAAGAAGCTGTTGAAAATGCTGGGGTGCCCCTTTGTTATTTTTCGCATAGCGAGGAAGCCATTGCCCATAGCAGGGAACTCGGTTTAATAAGTTGAAATTAATTATTCTAAAACGGGCCACCGGTCATTGCATGTTTTCCTCTACCATGATGTCTCCTTCATTATCTTCCGGTTTCTTATAATCTTCATTAAGCTGTTTTTCCAAAGCTGCTTTATCTTGTATGTTGCGTTTTATGAGGAAGGCAACGAGGGCAGCCACCGCAATACAGACTATTACCAGTACAAACGTTTCCATATCTTTTTTATTTCAAGATAAACAAAACGGTTTGTACCCAGTATTAAGTTTTCTAAAAGCAGGAAGATGCCGTTTCTATTTGCGCCGCAGGTCGCCATTAAGGTTAATGCCAATTACGAAACCATTGTTGTATTGAAAAACGGGCAGGTTGTTTATGTTCCTGCCTTGTTGTAGCGTTTGATTAATGTAGCCCGCTTCCATTTGTACCAGGTTGCTGAAACGATAATTGAGTAGTAACCCGATCCTGTTCTGGTCGAAGATATTGGCGCCCACATTTTTTCCGAAGCCTATGAAGATTTCGTCCTGCACAATAAAGCTCCAGGGTTTCTTAGCGGCCGACGATTTATGCAGCGGTATCTGTGTACGTATCCGGTATCGCATCCTGTTCACATAATTATAGTCTGTTTCCTTTTCGCCTGCTGGCATGGTCACCCTCCCTACAAAACGCTGCTCCAGCATAAAACGATGGGTGAGTAGTACGGGACCAATAGGATTTTTTATAAAGAGTTGCTCATACAAACGGTGTTCAGGAAAATTATATGCTGCAGGGAAATCGCCGTAAGTGTAAGTGTAGGCATGTGCATACCCTGCAATGATATTCACATTTTTGTTAAGGGCATAATTCAATCCGGTACGGAACAATCCCTGCTGCCAGTTTTTAATAAAATCGGTACGGCGCCACTGGTATTCTGTGTTGATGCTGAACCGGTCGCTGATCTTAAAATTGCCGGTATAAGCATACCATCCAATAGAGTTCCTGTCTGCAAGCCTTTGTGCAACTGCAGCATTCAGGCAAACTAATAATACAATTGTTGTTACAATTCCTTTCATCTGTGTCATTGCTTTTGTTTTTCAATACGCAGCCATGCTGCCGAAGCGTCAAAGATAAAAGATTTGTTTTTTTAAAGGGAAGATGATAGCTGCAATTTTATCCTTTAACCTTCACGATATTATTTATCATGCCATTAAAAATAAAATAATGAAAAGGCAGCATAAGGAACCAATACACTCTACCCCAAACTCCTTTGGGCCTGAAGGTAGCGGACTGCCTGAGTTGTAGCTTATTGTGTTTTTGCATCACCCTGAATTCGAGCCATGCTTCACCCGGTAGTTTCATCTCGGCATATAATAACAGGCGTTTAGATTTTTTATCGGCTACGAGTACACGCCAGAAGTCGAGGGCATCACCCGGTTGCAGCAACGATTCGCTGGTGCGGCCGCGGCGCAGGCCCACACCTCCAAAAAATTTATCCATTAATCCCCTGATCTTCCAGAGATGGGTGGCATAATACCATCCTTTCTTGCCACCTATACGCCATATATTATCCAGCACTTTTTCTGTAGGCCGGTCGTTCAGCGATTTCCATTTAATATCTTTAAAGCAACCATGCACGGGCACCTGTGCCGCATTCATGATGTTTATGCTGTAGTTGCTGCTGCTAAACGAATCTTTCCAACTGCTTATCACCATCTCCTGTTCTATTTTTTTAAAAGCCAGTTCCACCGCTTCTTCGTAGCTCATCAATTCAATGCCTAGTTCTTCTGCCAGGTTATTTGGCCGGCAAATCACATTTATCTTCATACTGTCTACAAGGCTGCTGGCAAGCGAAAAGGAAGTGGGCGTAATGAAGTATAACCAGTAGGAGGATAGTTTGGGCGTCATTACTGGTACGACGAATATCCACCTTTTCAGTCCCCGCACTTTGGCAAATTTCAGTAGCATGTTTTTATAACTGAGCACTTCATTTCCGCCGATATCAAAATTGCCGTTGTAGTATTTTTCTTTTAAGGCAACGCCTTTTAAAAACTGCAACACATTACGTACTGCAATGGGCTGGCACAGTGTTTTAAGCCAGATAGGTGCCACCATCACCGGCAATTTTTCTACCAGCCCCCGCATGATCTCGAAGGAAGCAGAGCCCGAACCAACGATGATGCCTGCACGCAGCGCTGTAAGGGGGATGTTGCTGTTGCCTAAAATCTCTTCCACATGCAGGCGGGAAGAAAGGTGTTTCGATAGTTCATCCTCGTTTACGATACCAGTGAGGTAAATGATTTGCCGGCAATTGGTTTTTTCTACCAGTGATAAAAAGTTTCTGGCCGATTCTGCTTCTTTTTCTTCGAAGCCTGCGCCGCTGGTCATGCTGTGAATAAGGTAATAGGCCACATCAATATCCGCAGGAAAAGGATCTGCATTTTTAATGGCCAAAAAATCAGCTTCAATCACCTTCATTTGTGCATGATCATTTTCCTGTTCAAAGCGTTCCTTATCCCTCACACTGCAATAAATAAAATGCCCGTCTTCCAGCAATGCCGGAAGCAATCGTTGACCTATATATCCATTGGCGCCGGTTATAAGAATATTCATATGATTAATAACAGCCCTGGCTGTTAAATGTTTTAATGCAATGTAGTACCATTAAGCAAACTTAGGCACATATTAAATGCCCCGGATGTTTCCTTTTTGCACAAATAAGTGGGATATTTGGAGGAGCCGATAAATTAAGCCCCTTAAATGATTAATTAACGGAAAAGATATTTTTTTATGGATGAACAGATTAAGGAATTCTTATTTAACCCTACTGTGGGCAAAATCGTGACGATCCTGGTGGGTATTGCTGTTATCTGGTCGATCATCAAAGCCCTCCAAAGAAATTTTTTCAATAGGATAAAAGACAACGATAACCGTTACAAGGCTAAAAAATTCAGCAGCTTTGTAGGATACGTGTTGGGTATAATTCTTATCACGGTAGTATTCAGCGATAAACTGGGCGGTCTTACCGTGGCCCTCGGTGTAGCCGGTGCCGGTATTGCGTTCGCATTGCAGGAAGTGATTGCATCTTTTGCTGGCTGGCTGGCAATCATGTTTGGGAGTTTTTATAAAACAGGCGACAGGGTAGAACTGGGCGGTATAAAAGGCGATGTGATGGACATCGGCGTGTTGCGTACTACGGTGATGGAAACAGGCCAATGGGTGGATGGCGATTTGTATAACGGGCGGATCGTTCTCATTGCTAACAGCTTT
>JBBSKH010000034.1:0-31389 GCA_038256495.1 Chitinophagales bacterium | reverse complement strand
TGCCATTTCGCTCAGCCGAATGTGGTTAGAGGAAGTAAGCCGCAGCATAGTTTGCATGCCCTTAGTAGTACCTGCTTTTTCAGATATGGTAGTACCACCATCTACCAGCTTTTCTTTACTAGATTTAACGGCATTTTTCAAGGCACGTTTCCTTAGCTTCCTGATATTTTTTTTCTTACCTTTTTTCAAAATGTCTTTGCAATAACTGGTGTAAAACTTGTGCGTTTCCAGTAAAGTCACGGTCTTTTCATCAAAGCTTTCCTGTGTTAACCCAGGTTGAATAGCAGATGTTTCCTTATAAATATTTTTATTGTTCTTTTTGAATGCCTCGGTACCGAGGTCATAGGTATCTGCGTCGCAAATTATTTCCTGCAGCAAACCTTCTGGCGCCTTGTCCCTACGGGTAGCAAGAATGCAACCTGCCGCCTTATCTGTTAGCTCCTGCGAAAGTTCGTATTCTGTTGCAAAATGAGTCATCAATTCCACGCCCTTTATCTCGTGCTCTGGCCCCGGCCCAAAAAGATACCCTGTGTCATGAAACCATGCCGCAATTAACAAAGCCATTGTGTCGGCATCATCCAGGTTATAATGGGCAGCTATCTCTTTGGTTTTTGCCACTACCGTTTCTGTATGCTCAAAATTATGGTAATAGAATTCAGGATGTTGCTCCCTTGCAAACAAGTCGGCCACATACGATTCAGCTTTTTTATAAATATTGGTATTGTCCATGTTTTTAAAATGTAAGGTTAAACTTAGTTCCCAAGGTGAAATTGAAAAGCCTGTCTTCTTCTGAGAATCCAATAGCGGCCGATACCATCACCAGGTTGTAAGGTACAAAATACAAACCGCCTCCGTAGGAGCTGTGCCATTTATTTGAGCGTTCACCGGTAATCCATACCCTTCCTACATCGTAGAAACCTATAATGCCAACATCACCCGGTAATATATACGACTTCGATTTAAAAAGTTTTACCCTCAGCTCTGCGCTGCCATAAACTAGAGATGTACCTGAAAACCTGTTTTTACGAAAGCCCCGCATGTAATTATTTGTTCCCAGCGTTAACATTTGAAAATACTCCGGATTGTTTGAATAAATCTTTCCTGCTCCCGCTCTTAAAACGGTGGTAACCCTGCTTTGATCTGAAACGGTGGCGTAGATCGTCATATCCGATGTTAGTTTAGTGAGGTTGCTGCTGTTATCCGTTAACCCTTTTAGTGATGTAAACTCGGTATACCAGGTAATCCCTCTGGAAGGAAACACGGTATTATTGATGTAATTGATATCCATTTTCAATTTACCGCCGAGGTAATGCTTGGGTGTATATATGCTGGCTGAATCTGTACCAATTATTGCAGGTTTATCAAGTATTCGCTCCCTGTTATCATCATAATCATTAAAATAATGATAATAGGAAGGGCCTGCGGATAACTCCAGAAATTCAAACTTTCTTTTCCTTACCAGGATGTCTGCTTCGACATACTTATAACGAACCCTATAATATTCTCTGTCCTTCGATTTATCAAGTACTGTCTCATTTCCGTAGCCAAAAAAGTTATTCAGGGTGGGACTTACGAATTTAGCATTCACGATCAGGTCATTCTTAAAGAACAATTCATTAAACACTCCACGATAATTAGCCTGGTAAGCACTTAGTGAAGGTGATGCCAGTGTGCTTAGTTTTTGGTCGGTCTTATAAGGTTCTTTCCTGAAACCGTGTGTTGTTGAATTGAAGCCAAGCCCCAGCAGTAATTGGTCCTCGGCGTTATAACCGAGATTTATCTGTGGGAAAACGAATTTATTGTAGGTGAAGCTTTCCGTGTAATCTAAAATCGATGGATTAGTTGATAACTCTTTCCTTGTTCTTCTGGTAGCCGCAAAATAATTTCCCTCCTGGCTAAGATCGTATACCTTATTTTTAATATTACCTTTCAGATCAAAAGTGTCACTACCTTTTCCTCCTATTATTCGCAGCAACATCCTGGAGTTTACGTCTGAATCCACTTCGAACTTATCTTCATTATTAAGGCCGAACAATATTAGTTCCTTAGTTTCATTGTCTTTAAACACTCTCCTAAACATTAGTGTTACAGAATCTGTTTCATTGTTTTTCTTATAAACAGATAATTTTACATCGCCGTCTACATTTTCCAGACGGAAATACTCCTTTTTATTGCTGCCGGTAACAGTAACTACTTTACTAATGAAATTGTAATATGCTATGGCGGCTCTTTTTAGATCATTTCTGCGTGAAATGAGTTTACCTACGATCAAAGCAGAGTCCATCGCCAGTATTTTTGGTGGTAATTTGCGGACGGCTTCAATGATAACGGCATCCGTTACCTGCCGCTGAAAGGTATCTGCCATCGCCGTCCAACTGTTTAGATCCAGGGTATTAAGAAATGCACGGTCAAAATCTTTTGCCACCATATTAAACCCTTCTACATCTTTTATCTTTCTGGTAAATCCTTTCAAATAAGGAATCTGTACCCTCGCAATTATCTTAGTAAGCAATCCCCCTGAGTAGAAAAATGCCTGGTCACGGTCCCTGGGAACCGGATAGTATAATTTACCTTTACCTGTATCCCCTACACCCCATTTCCACTGGTCTGCGTGCCGGTCCCAATCCCCTATCAGCATGTCTAGTAACCGAGCTTTCAACACCGCTTCCTGGTCCACATGATGATCATTGTCTTCATACATTTTATTCAGGATGGTATTAGTGCTTTTTGTCTCCGAACCATCGTGCGTAGGATCCCGGTCTTCCAGAGTTACTACTGTGCTTGCAAATAATTTCTGGTACCGGCCGAGGGCAGGGTCATCTGGCACAAAAAAATATTTTGGTTGAGCGGAAACTACACCTACAGCACTGGCCAATGTGGGTACCACTAGTGGCGCATACGGATGCCCGGCAGAGATCATATCCTGAACTATCTTCTGTGCTAGTGTGCCTCTTAAGTTGGCCGGTAAAGCTTTTGCCGGATCCTTGTCAACAGACCGCAGGCTCCATTCTTTCCCATTCTTGTCTAACAATTTTAGCGACTTTGACTGCTTGCCCCCACCAAGGCTTTTTATATTAAATCCGCCTTGTTCTTTTCTTATATTAAACTCCTTAAATAAAACAGGAGCACTCCACTCTGCCCGGTAATTTTTTCCAAGGAAAAACCTCCTAAAGCCGCTGTAGTTTTTATACTTATCGCTGGCCGCAATCGAAACCGTGTCCTTGAAAGAATATTCCACCTGCCTGATGGTATCAGTTATTTCTTCCGGAATTTCAGTAAAATTCAGCAACTTAGTAGTAAAGTCAACTTTTACCGAATCTCCATCAACCTGGTAAAAATTAGCCTGTACATTTTTATTTTTCGATATTTCTAAGGTCACAAAACCATTTGATGAAGAAGCATAAAGAGAATACCTTCCTTTAGACACCCTGCTATTCTTGCTGCCACTACCACTGACAATATAATTAAACCCGCTGTCTTGTATTAACTGCATGCTATGCTCGTGCCCCGACAGGAAAACAACATTCGGATGTTGCTTCACAACGCCTTCCACCTGCTTTATCATATCCTGGTAAATGGGATGTTTCAGGTCCTGCGCTGTGCCAAATACCGCCCTCGTTAACGGGTAGGCCGAACCGATGATTGGTAAAGGAATATATAAACTCTTTTTGGCGTCTGTTAGTGGAAATAAATGTTGCTTCCAGGTAAAATAACCCCCATGCGGGCCATAGCTTTTTAAAGGATGATGAAAAGCAAAAAGGATTAGTTTTTTCTTGTTCACAGAAAGTATTTCTCCCAACTGGGTAAGTACCTCTGCCTTGGTTTTATAAGGACAATCCGACTCAATACCCGGCTTATCATTTTCGTGCAGCCACCATTGGCTATCCATCATTACGAGGGTTACATCATCTGTAATCTTCACGTCTACCGGCCCGGGGCAACCATTTCTTGGAAACATTTTCACCTTGTTGTTCCCGAGGATATCAATGTAGCGTTGCACTCTTAAAATTGACTCATACCCATTTGGGCCGCCGTTGGCCCAGTCGTGGTTACCCGGAACAAAATATACATCTACAGGCTTATTACGTGCAATATGAATCTGTGAGTCAAGTGGCGCTTTTGCAATATCATAAGTAGGTAGCGCATCATCTGGCAAACCGGTTTTATACAGGTTATCCCCTACAAAAAGAATTGTGGTCTTTTTACCCAATTCAACATTTTTCCTTACGGCATCTACTACAGGATGCTTGCCATTTGTTAACTCGCCTGCATCACCGATAACTACAATGGTAGCCTGTATGCTATCCTGCGCTTTTAAAATTGTGGAAAAAACGCTGACCATCACACAGGTCACAAAAATCTTAAGCATACTATTTCAGTTTATTTTTAATCAGCAAAAGATTTGCAAAACCTTCATCCGCAAATTCATTTGAAATGATGAGATCGCCATCTGGGGTAAAGGTAATCCCTTCTGGTTGTTTGTAAAATTTAGGGTTCAGGCGGTAATACTCCTTAAAGTTTCCTTTTTGATCCATCACCACGATTACAGACTGAATGGCAGACACAATATAAAGCTCTTTGGTGATGGGATTAATAGCCGCAGCTGAGGGTTTCAGGTGTTTCTTATCGCCTTCCTTTTCATTCCATGGAGACAGGTCGTACACATGTCCCTTTTCGTAGCCTGTTGTGTCAATATAATTGAAATAAAATGAACTGATCGTGTTCTTAGAATCCACTTTGCACTCTTTACATATCAGGGTCAGGTACCCCGAATCGGCCGATTTGTAAAGGATCTCAAATTCATTGCCCTTTGATTCGAGCATTTTAAAAGGCGTTTTGTCGGCAATGATATTATTATCCTTGTCAAACTTTACCGTAACGATGTCGCCGTCGCTTACCAGTACATAGAAAATACTGTCTATTAACACAAGATCTTCGTAATCCCGTTTCTTATCAAATTTCCATTCTTTAATGTTCTGCGGGTCATTCAGCGAAATTTTAAAAAGCAAACCATCTTCATCTATGATGGCAAAAACGCTGGTATCTTTTGGATAATATGCGAGGCCAGATATTTCATTAAGTGCTTGTGGCAGGTTGATAACGATGGGATTAGAGAAATCGTACATGGGTGAGTCTGGATATTTTTTTCTACTACTTTTACTACTACAGCTACCTATAAGATAAACAATAGCAATTAAAATCCATGTAAAATGCGGCTTAGAGAGTACTTTCATTCGTTCAAATTAGTGTATAATGATACAAAAGACAAATATCATGCTATAGATACCTGCTATAATCAGCCCGCTAGCTCCAGTCCCAATTCCGCTTAGTTAGTCTTCTTCGTAGTTCCAGTTTTGTTTCAACAACTCAAATGTGTCATCTGGTAACCGCCGCTTTTCGTAATGGCCGGCAATTTCCTTTTGCCGGAAAGCCTCATATAGGCTAACGGCGCAGGCCACAGAAATGTTCAGGGATTTTATGATGCCAACCTGCGGTATAATAAAATTGCCATCACTTAATTTAATGGCTTCTTCAGAAATGCCACCGTGTTCATTGCCAAAAACTAGCGCTACTTTCTGGGTAAGATCCAACTGGTACAACCCGGTAGCATCGGTGCTAAGGTGGGTGGTATAAATTTTATCGAATTGTTTGCGTAGTGCCTGAAAGCATTCTTCGGTATTGGCAAACTGGTGAATGCTTAGCCATTTCGCTGCACTGGAAGAACTTCTGGCTCCCCATTTTTCGTGAGGCGGTATTTTTGTATTCAGTATATAAATATCCTGGATGCCCACAGCGTCGCAGGTACGCATCACCGCCGATATATTATGTGGATCGTGTACATTTTCGAGCACGACGGTAAGACCTGGCTGACGTTTTATCAGTACGTTATTTAGTCTTTTTCTTCTTTCTGGCGTCATATTGCGAAAGTCAGCATAAACCCAATGCATTCAAAATATTTTTTACCGGCTTTGCAGCAATTATTATTTTACCTTCAAAGCATAGACATTGTTTTCTACAAATAACTTTTCAAGAAAAATAATATTGGTAAGAAACGTAAACTAAACAACAAATGAAAATATGAGCAAGATCATTGTTATTTCAAGTAGCGTAAGAACAGGAAAAAAAAGTAACCGTGTGGCACTTTTTTTAGCAAACTACATCAATGAACAAAAACTGGCTGAAGCCGAAATTGTTGACCTGGAAGATTACCAATTCCCGGTCTTTAGCGAAAGGCTAAGCTACCTGGATGAGCCTCCCCAAAACCTGCTCGATTTTTCAAAAAAGATAGAGGACGCTGATGGCATCATCATCGTTTCTCCCGAATATAATGGCGGATATCCTGCCAGCCTTAAAAATGCGATTGACGTATTGCTTAAGCAATGGAAGCGAAAACCCGTTGCCATTTCCACCGTTTCTGCCGGCCCATTTGCGGGGATGAACCTCATCACCTCCCTGCAATTTATTTTGTGGAAAATTGGCGCATGGACGGTGCCAGCGATGTTCCCGGTGGCTAGCGTAGATAAGTCATTCGACGAAGATGGAAAGCCAGCCGATGAGGAGGACGTTCATAAAAGGGCCGCATCATTTATAGGAGAATTAATGTGGTGTATTACGGCAAAACAAAAGATGCAATAAGCATCTGGCTGTTAAATAAATTACAATAAGGATGTAGGAAACTGTGGTAGTGAAATTGAGTATATATTTGGCCAAAATTTAAAGATATTATATGAAGATTACTCTACTAATTGGCCTTACTGTAACCGGAATAGCTGCCTTTGCGCAGCCGAATGAAGTACCCATGGCCACCGTAAACATTACCACCACCATCGTGGCACCAGAGGGGGAAGATGTTTCCAACATCCAAAACCAGGGGGATGGCAGGATGAACTTCCGCAATTTTGGTGATGGGGAAACCAAATCGGTGGTTTATATAAAAAATGATATGGTTAAAACCGTTGCCAAATCCGATATGGGACGCACTACTACGATTAGGGACAATAAGGCAAAACTTACCACCACCCTACTTGAAATCATGGGTAACAAAACCGGTTTTTATGCAACCGATGAAGAACAGGAACAAGTAAAGAAAAGCATGGACAGCATGATGAGGGCACGTAGCAAAGACAGCGTTGCCAGGCCGGCTCCAAAACAGTCTGAAGCCAGCCAGATAGACCTGGTACTAACGGAGGAGACAAAGAAAATAGCTGGGTACGATTGCAAGAAAGCATACCTTATTACTACCAAACTAATGATTATAAAGGATACAGCCACCGTGTGGTATACTCCATCTTTTAAAGTGCCAAACTTTACCCCATCAGGTGCAGCCGGCGCTATTGTGAGTTTCACCAACCCTGGTAACACTTCAAACGGGCTTGAAAAAATTGACGGGTTCATCATGCGTTACGAAACAAAAATGAGACGGAACCGCACCATGATAATGGAAGTAACCAAAGTAGACCTTGCTAAAGATATTGCTGATAAAGAATTTAATATCCCGAAAGATTTTGACGTAAAATCTATGAAGGAAATGCGTAGCCAGATGGGCAATGGCCAGGGAATGCAATTCCAGATGAGGCGGGGTGACTAAGC
The DNA here is from genome assembly GCA_038256495.1 of Chitinophagales bacterium. GTDB lineage: Bacteria > Bacteroidota > Bacteroidia > Chitinophagales > Chitinophagaceae > Ferruginibacter. The sequence continues at coordinate 23,799 of JBBSKH010000034.1, read as the reverse complement.
AATTAGGTAAAAAAACAACATTAAAAAAGCTTGCACTAATGCAAGCTTTTTTAATTGGTATCTTAATAAGATAAGTTTACAGAGCCGACTTTTTGGCTTCCAGCTCAGCTACTTTTTTAGTATCCTTTTTGAAATTATAAATCTCTATCATGCTCACCAATAGCTCTGTCATCTTCGCCTTTTGAGTGTTGCTTAGTTCAGGTTGCGATTCAAAATTAGCAACAGATTTATTTGCATATTCCAGGAACTCATCCATCTGCTTATTGGTATTTGCAACAAGTTCTGCTTTTTTCTTAGCGTCTTTTTCCAGGTTGGCTGCAATGCTCATATCGGAACTAAGGTTATACAGATGCTTGGTCATAAAAAGATTAGCTTCCATACTCTTGTCAAGCGCAATGGCCTTCTTAATGGTTTCTGTCAACATTACCTTGGCAGCCTTTTCGTCCGCAGGTTTTTCTCCACGACCATAAATGCTGTTGTATAGCTCAATAGAATAGTTATATGGTATAATAAATATCGTTGGATTGGCAGCCATTAACTCTTCATATTTTGCAAAAAGTGCGGCCTGGTCTCCTTTCTCCCGCAGCATGTCTAATTCTAAGGAAGCCCAGAATTCGTTTGCGGGATAAAACTGGCGACCTTTCACCAAAATCGCATTTAAATTCGTAGCATCTTCCTTCTTTGCATAATAATCAGCCAGGAACTCGTATACTTCTTTGTAAGACGGGCCGGTTACATTAGCATCTGTGAGCTTACGGTAATAAGCAGCCGCAGAATCTTTTTTGTCGGACTGCATAGCTGCTATCGCTGTATTTAGTACCAGTGCAGTATCCAATGCATTTAACGTTGCATCGGTGTAAATATAATTTTTAGCGAGGATGAAGTCCTTAACTTCCAATGCAGATTTAAAAGCATTAAACGCATTGTTGTATTCCTTGTTATTAAAGAAGTTCGCACCAATATCAAACATGCCGAAATACAGATCCAGGTAAGAAACATAATTCTCCAATTTTAGCCTGAATTCCTTATTATCCAATTGCTGGGTTTTCTTGAATGCGTTATACGCATCCGTTTTAAGTTGGTAGGCTTCTGCAGCCTGCATACCTGGTGTTGCAGAGAGCGCATTGTATATCCTTCCTTTAAAATACCAGGAGTCTGATTTATCTGCGTTTTTTGGGTCATTTAAATTTGCATCAATGGCTGTTTTAGCTTCCTTGAACTGCTTTTTCTCCATCATTTTATTAATATCATCCAGGCTTTGCGCTAAAGCTGAAAAACTGAAAAATGACAGCAATAATCCAATCGTTAATTTATACATATGATCATATTTGTTTAGAAACTTAAAGATATTTCTTTCTTGCAGAAAATAATACAATCATTCCTTAAAAAATTATAATCAGCGTTCTGCTGCATTTTTGCCTCTGTGTGGTAAGGTGAAGGATTGTTCTTATTTTTACAGGTAATTTTTACATTTTGATTAGCCAGGAAACCATACAAAAAATACAGAGCCAGGTAGACATCTTAGATGTGGTGGGCACATATGTGAAATTGAAGAAAAGAGGTGCCAATTACCTGGGCCTATGCCCCTTCCACAACGAAAAATCCCCCTCATTCACGGTATCGCCTACCAAAGAAATTTATAAATGCTTTGGCTGCGGCAAGAGTGGCAACAGCATAAGCTTCCTGATGGATCAGGAGAAATACAGTTATGTAGAAGCGTTGCGATGGCTGGCAAACAAGTATAATATTGAGATGGAAGAAACGGCTGTAAGCCCTGAATATAAAGCCCAGCAACAAACGTCAGAAAGTCTTTTCATTATTAATAAGTTTGCGCAGGAGTATTTTACCAATACACTTTTTGAAACGGAGGAAGGACAGGATATTGGCCTGAGCTACTTGAAGGAGCGGGGATTTAGGGAGGACATTTTAAGAAAATTTCAGGTGGGCTATAACCCTGAGTCAAGAGATGATTTTGCCAATTCTGCGGTAAAAGCAAAATACAATACAGAGCTGCTTTTGAAGTCAGGGCTGGTTGTTCAAAGAGATGACAGACTGCAGGATAATTACCGTGGTCGCATCATATTTCCTATACACAACCCTTCTGGTAAAGTGTTGGGATTTGGAGCCAGGATCATTAAAAAGAATGACAGGGCGCCCAAATACATTAATACACCGGAAAATGAGATTTATGTAAAAAGCAAAATCCTTTACGGCGCCTACCAGGCTAGAATGGCCATTGACAAGGCTGATGAGTGCCTGTTGGTAGAAGGCTATACAGATGTGGTTAGCCTGCACCAGGCAGGAGTTGAAAATGTAGTGGCAAGTGGTGGTACTTCGCTTACCCCCGACCAGCTAAAACTCATTAAAAAATACTGTAACAACCTTACGATCATTTATGATGGTGATGGTGCCGGTATTAAAGCTGCCCTGCGTGGGCTTGACCTCGCCCTGGAAGAACGTCTCAATGTAAAACTGGTGCTCATTCCCGATAATGAAGACCCGGATAGTTATGTAAACAAAGTTGGCGCCACTGACTTTAAAGAATTTGTAAGCAAGCATAAAAAAGACTTTATACTTTTTCAGCTTGATATTGCCCTGAAAGATGCCGGAAACGACAGCAGCAAAAAATCGGTGGTAGTAAACCAGATTGCGGAAACCATTGCCAAAATAAACCGGGCCGAAGACTTTACCAGGCGACAGGATTACATCAAGCAGGTTTCTGAAATACTTAAGATAGAAGAACAGGGTTTAAATAATCTTGTAAACAAGATCCTACGAGATAAAATTGCAAAAGAAGAAAGCAAAAATTATAAGCCTTCGTATGGCAACGAACAGGAACAAGGTACGGTAGCCGATTTACCGGAAGATGAAAGCAGTACTGACCTGCTGATGAACAAAGAGGAAGCTAACGAGATGGCGATGATCAGGTGTTTGTTGGAATTTGGAAACAATGAATGGGAGGCCGAATTGAAAGTTGCCGATCATATCTTTAAAGAAATAGAAGAGAATGAACTGGACAAGATGATTGAAAACCAGGCCCTGCTGCAGGTTTTGCAATTATACAAGCAATGGTACAATGAGGGCGTTTCTCCTACCGACAAAAATTTTCTTTACCATGAGGACAGGTCTTTATCTGAACTCGTGATAAACCTGATGCAGACAGATACTGATCTTAGCCCTAACTGGAAAACCAGGTACGAAGGGCATATTCCATCCAGAGAAGAGCTTTTTAAGGAAGAAGTTTTTTCAAGTATTAATTACCTTAAGCTGCGGAAAATAAAAAAGATGATGTTGCAAAATCACCAGGAAATGCAGGATGCCATTTCCCCCGAAGAGCAGGTAGTATATTTGCAAACACACCAGCACCTTAAACAACTTGAGATACAACTTACCCGCCAGTTAGGAACTGTTATTTACAAATAATTAAAAAAATAAAATGGCAATAAGAATCCCGTATTGCCACGGCTGCAGATTAGGCTTCCATTTCTGCAACTACGCCCTGCTTATTGCTGGCAGTAGCCACTTTAACTTTGCCCGTCTTAGACACTTTCTTAAAGCGCATAGCACTCCAAACATTGTCCATTACGATTTGGCATTCTGGTTCATAACCATGAAAAGCGATCATATCCCAGTTTACGTCCCGGCAAAGATCACTTGCTATTTTTGAAGATACTTTTGGATAGGCTACCCAAAACTTACCGTCCTGATGCATAGCAGGCGCCACCTCGGCAACAATATCAGTTAATTGTCTCCTGCTCACGGCAAAGACCAATGCAAAGTCAATTTTGCGGTTCCTTAAAAGCGGTGTTACACTTTTACAGAAAGCCACCTTTGCAAATTGCTTTTCAATTGTTGATGGAAGACCCTGGATGAGAAGATTTTTTTCGTCTGTGAGTTGTAATTTTTCAATCAAAGTTTCTAATGCCATACTACCACTTAAGCGTTTAAAATAATGAAGGATGCAGCTTTATCGAATAACCAGTATTAGCTTAATACCTAATACACACGACTAAGCCAAAATTAACAGTGTGCGAAACTACTAAAAAAATCCGGCTTAGGGAAATTAAAAAACGAAAAAAACCGTTGCAAGTCCGCAACGGTTGTATGTTTTAACTAATTATATCATAAAATGACTATTTCCTGGGTTTATAATACCTAAGCGCTTCAGGTAAATACTTTTTAATCTGGGTAATCCTTTTGTCATCAGAAGGGTGAGATGACAGGAACTCCGGGGGCTTATTACCATTGGAAGCATTGGCCATTCTTTGCCAAAACGGGACAGCTTCCCTAGGATTGTATCCTGCCATTGCTGTAAATATCAGCCCGTAACGGTCAGCCTCGTATTCCTGGTTTCTTGAATTAGGTAACAATACCCCTACTGAAGCACCCGGACCATAAATATTATTGAAAATAGAGTTCACCTTGCTGTTGTTAGAGGTTAACACATTCCCTGCAACCTGAATGCCCTGGGCAAGGGCTACCTGGCTCATCCGCTCATTACCATGTTGCGCTATGGCGTGTGTAATTTCATGTCCCAATACCACCGCTAATGCCGCCTCATTCTGTGTAATAGGTAACAGGCCAGTATAAACTACTACCTTACCGCCGGGCATACACCATGCATTTACATCAGGATTATTTACGAGGTTAAACTCCCATTTATAATTGCTTAAATCTACAGCATTACCTTGCTGCTTGTAATAAGTAGTTATAGCACTTGCCAGCCGTGTACCTACCCTTTTTACCATTTCAGCATCTTTGCTACCGGTTTGGCTTACCACTTTGTTCTGGCTTAAAAATGACTGGTATTGAGAAACAGCTTCTGCCTGCAATTCAGATTCTGGGAACAGCGACAACTGCTTGCGGCCTGTTATTGCGTTGGTAGTACATGCATGTAACACAGGCACCACCACAAATAGAAGTAATAATTTTTTCATTGATTAAGGTATTAGTTGTCATACCATAATCAATTGCCATACCAATAAATGATAATTAAAATAAAAAGCGCTTATTCTTCATCTTCCTTCTTACGGGCTTTGCGCCTGTCCCGGTGTTTCAAGATGGGGATCCTGCTTTCTACACCACGGAGTAAACGGCCGATATTTTTTTGATGGGTAAAGATAACGAGGAAGGCCACCAACAGGGTAAACACCCGGTATAACACTTCGCTTTCATTCCATATCCACAACACACAAACCGGCAACATCATTGCTGCTAATATTGAACTAAGGGAAACATATCGGGTAAGATAAAGTACGACCAGGAATACTCCTACACAACTGATGGCAACCACCGGCTGCAATGCCAGTACCATTCCAAAAAGTGTTGCCACTCCTTTACCGCCTTTGAAATTTGCCAAAATGGGAAAGATATGTCCGACAACAGCAGCCATCCCCAGGCCAATAATAAAATTTGTTCTTTCTGATTCATTGCCGGAGTAGAACGGCAACAGTTCATATAATGAAGAGGCAATTACTCCTTTTACAATGTCGGATATCATTACGATTGTGCCGTACCGTGAGCCTAATACACGAAAGGTGTTTGTGGCACCCATGTTACCACTACCATAATCTCTTATATCGATACCAAATACCCTTCTGCTAACAATTAAAGCGCTAGGTATTGAACCAATCAAATAAGCACATACTATGAGCAGCAATTCCTTCATTGTATTTCTTTAGTTGAGTAGCTTACAAAAATAAGGGAAAACAATCACTATAGTCTCCCCAAATTAACGAAGTACAATACGCTTTAATATATACTTGTACTGATAAGCAACCAGCCATTTTTGTCGCTAATTTTTTGAATTTGAAAGCCTGCATTTTTCAATGCTATGGTAATAGCCGGCTGATCCTGCACAAGTACACCACTAAACAACACCAATCCTCCAGATTGCATCCCTTCTTTAATGATTTGCAGGTTGGCTACAATCACATTCAAGTTGATGTTTGCCAGCACTACATCGGCTTGAAAATTACCCACCATTTGTTGCGCCAGCTCAACCTTGATATGCTTACAGCAATTCACCAATATATTCTCCTCTGCATTCTCTATACTCCATTCGTCGTTATCAATAGCAAGTATCTCTGTCGCACCCAGCCGTTCGGCCAGTATGGCCAGTACACCGGTGCCCGTACCAAAATCAATTACTTTTTTTCCTGAAAAATCTATTGTCCGCATTTCAGCAATCATCATGTAAGTAGTGGCATGGTGACCTGTACCAAAACTCATTTTTGGCGTAACAATAATGTCGTGCAGCACGCCTTCAGTTACAGGGTGAAACTTTGCCCTGATGCAAGCGAAATCATCTACCTGCACTGGCTGAAAACTCGCTTCCCATGCAGCATTCCAGTTTTGCGGCTGAATAGTATTGATAGTATACTTTACGCCAAAACGCTTGAAAAGCTCGTCTGCTTGTGCTCTGTCATACAACGACTCCAGCACAGCAGCAGTATGTGCTCCCTGGTCTTTCTCTTCAATGCCCGCAAAGCCCATATCCATCAACATCGCCCCGAGCATTGATGCATTTTCTTCATCAGCGGTAAATGTTACAGCTATATATGATTCCATTATAGTGAATTTTTGGTACAAAAAAACTGCCCTGTTGTAAGAGGGCAGTTTTTAAAACGTTTATTGATAAATATTAATTATTGTTATCAGGTGCTTTCTGCGGGGCTTCCGGCTTTGGCATCAATACCTTCCGGCTTAACTTAAACTTGCCGGTCTTAGGATCCACATCCAGCAATTTAACTTTCACCTTATCGCCTTCTCTAAAGATACCTTCCATCGATTCAAGACGCTTCCAGCTTATTTCACTTATGTGCAACAGGCCTTCTTTCTTAGGCAGGAACTCTACAAAAGCTCCAAATTCTTTAATGCTCTTTACGGTGCCTTCGTACACTTCACCAACCACCGGTGCTGCCACCAGGCTGTTGATCCATGCCAATGCTTTATCCAGCCCTGCTTTTTCTTTAGAGAAAATGCTTACCTCACCTACGTTGTTCACTTCTTCAATATTAACAGTAGCGCCTGTTTCACGCTGAATTTCCTGTATCACCTTACCACCGGGCCCTATCACTGCACCGATAAATTCTTTATCGATCATGATCTTCACCATTCTTGGTGCATGAGGTTTAACTTCCGTTCTTGCTGCAGGCATGCATTTTTGCATTGCTTCCAGGATGTGTAAACGACCGTTACGAGCCTGCGCTAAGGCAGCACGCATGATGTCCATACTTAACCCGTCAACTTTAATATCCATCTGCACCCCACAAATACCATCTGCAGTACCTGTTACTTTAAAATCCATATCTCCCAGGTGATCTTCATCTCCCAGTATATCAGTTAAAATTGCAAATTTTTCGCCCTTCTTTATCAAACCCATAGCAACACCGCTTAGTGCTTTCCTTAAAGGAACACCAGCATCCATCAATGCAAGCGAACCTGCACAAACAGTGGCCATAGAAGAAGAACCATTACTTTCCAGGATATCACTTACCACCCTCACGGTGTAAGGATAATCGCTGCCTGGCATCATTTTCTTCAATGAACGCATGGCAAGGTTACCATGCCCTACTTCACGACGACCGACACCACGCATCATCTTTACTTCGCCTGTTGAAAATGGAGGGAAATTATAATGTAAAATAAACTTTGTGTAATCAGACTTGTGAGCACTTTCCACCAACAACTCATCCAATGGTGTACCCAGGGTTACCGTAGTTAGCGACTGTGTTTCGCCCCTTGTAAATAAAGCAGAACCGTGTGGAGTCGGTAAAATATCTGTTTCCATTTCCAGCGCACGAACATCTTCAGTACCACGTCCATCAAGGCGCTTACGGGTATCCAGGATCATATCCCTTACCACATTATATTGCAATTCGCCATAATAATGTCCAATAAGTTTCTTGTCTTCATCAGCCAATTCTTCACCAAGGAATGTTTTTAATTCATCATACAATGCTTTGAAGGCATCGCTGCGGTCATGCTTTGCAGATGCTGCAGAAGCAATGGACAACATTTTATCTTTAGCAAAACCGGAAATCTTTTCATTCAACTCCTCGTTGCGGTAAGGTTTGGTATATTCCCTTTTTGCAGGGTTGCCAACCAATGCACGCAATTCTTCCTGTGCTTTAACCTGCACTTTAATAGCTTCGTGAGCAGTTTCAATCGCTTTGATCAGGTCTTCTTCCTGGCACTCGTCGCTCTCGCCTTCTACCATCATAATATTTTTATCGGTAGCGGCAATGATAAATTCCATGTCTGATGAAGCCCGTTCGGTACGGGTAGGGTTAATGATCATTTTACCATCAACACGTGCAACCCTAACTTCAGATATAATTTCCTGGATGGGAATATCTGAAACTGCTAATGCGGCAGAAGCTGCGAGGCAGGCCATAGAATCCGGCATCACTTCATCATCAGAAGAAATAAGGCTTACCAGCACCTGCACATCACACAGGTAATCTTCAGGAAACAGCGGCCTCAAAGCCCTGTCAATTAACCTTGATGTAAGAATTTCGTAATCATTCAAACGAGCTTCTCTTTTAAAGAAAGACCCGGGGATGCGACCTGCAGAGCCAAATTTTTCCTGGTAATCTACCGATAGCGGGAAGAAAGACTGGCCTTCTCTGGGCTCTTTGTTGGCAACAACAGTAGCCAACAAAATACAGTTTCCAAGACGTACTGTAACAGACCCGTCAGCCTGGCGGGCCATTTTGCCCGTTTCGATGGTTACCATACGGCCACCACCGATATCGAAGGTGACTGATTTGGGATTTAATAATGACATGTAAAAAGTTTTATTCATACAGGACCATGCCTGTAATCAATTTAAAGTAGCTATGTATAACGAATAATTCCCAACGGCTCAATACAGTTGGGAATAATTCAGCTTACATATAATAATATATTATTTGCGAAGTCCTAATTTCTCAATCAAAGCCCTATACCCAGTTAGGTTGTGCTTGCTTAAGTACATCAATAAGCGCTTACGCTGACCCACCATCATCATCAGCCCTCTCTGCGAAGAAAAGTCTTTCCTGTTGGTTTTCAGGTGATTAGAAATGTGATTGATACGCTCCGTTAAAAGCGCTACCTGGCCTTCAATAGAACCGGTGTTAGTAGCTGTGCCACCATAATTTGTAAAAAGGGTTGCTTTTTTTTCTGTTGATAAATGCGACATTTGTTCTTTTTTTTAAAACGGTTGTTTTAATTTCTTTTATAATTGGGTGCAAAAGTAATGCAAAAAACTGAATAAATAAATTGTTTTGAAGCTTAATAAAACATTTTTGACGGTTTTATAACCGCTTTTTACTGGTTAGCTTGCAGTAAATTAAGAATAGCACTTTACTAAAATATTACGGATGACCACAAAGTACTACCATACCCATGCAAAAAAGGAACTAATTAAATGGCAACGTAATATGCAAAGAGAGCCCGGCATCTTTAACCGGCTATCTAAAAAACTGCAGGTAAAAATTAACAGCTACATTCCTGAAAAAGTTCATAACGCCATTACTAAATCCATACAGGCAATGATTAAAGGCGTGCTGTTCGGCCTTAAAGTCACTAATAGCAAGCCCATTCCCATACAATCACTAGAAAAGACCGAAGCAGTAGTGCTGGAAAAAATTAAATGGTACAAGCATACTGCCGCGGCAGAAGGAGGCATTACCGGTGCCGGAGGTTTCCTGGCAGCGGCGGCCGACTTTCCCATCCTGATCGGTATTAAAATGAAAATGCTTTTCGACATTGCTTCGGCGTACGGCTTTGATGTGAAGGATTACAAAGAACGATTGTATATGCTGCACATTTTTCAACTGGCATTCAGCAGCCAGCAACACCGGAAGATCGTGTACAGGGAAATTACCGGCTGGAGGATGAAGGCTGCAGCACTTCCAGATGATATCAACGAATTTAACTGGCGCAGTTTTCAGCAAGAATACAGGGATTACCTGGATTTAGCCAAGCTTGCCCAGATGATACCGATTATTGGTGCCGCCGTTGGCCTGGTGGTAAATTACAGCCTGCTAAAAAAACTCGGTAATACCGCCATGAATGCCTACCGTATGCGCCTGCAGGAAGAAAACCAATTGTAGCAAACGCCGTTACCCTTATTCAGACTTTGCTTTTCAAATAAAATAAGTCACTTTTGTACGATGCAAAAAAAATTTGCCATCGTTGGCTGCGGAAGAATAGCACGCAGGCATGCAGAACAGATCAATAAGGTAGGAAAATTAGTAGCAGTTTGCGATATCGTGTATGAGAATGCCCTTGAACTTTCCGAACAATACAATGCCAACCTCTATCTATCAATTGAAAATTTACTGGAGACGGAAACCAACGTAGACGTAGTTTGCATCTGCACACCAAATGGGCTGCATGCGCAACATGCTGTTGCAAGCCTACGTGCACACAAACATGTGTTGTGCGAAAAACCGCTTTGCATAAATATGAGTGATGCCGTAGACATGCAGGAGGCGGCGCTTCAATATGGCAAGAGTTTGTTTGTAGTAAAACAAAACCGTTATAACCCACCGGTGCAGGCTTTAAAAAAACTATTGCAGGAAGACAGGCTGGGTAAAATATTTTCATTCCAGGTTAATTGTTTCTGGAACAGGCCACACCATTATTATGATAATACCTGGCGTGGAAGCCGAGAACTGGACGGCGGCACATTGTACACTCAATTCTCGCATTTTATTGACCTGCTTTACTGGTTGCTGGGCGAGGTGCAACATGTGCATGCCATAACAAGAAATTTTGAACACCCTATCATTGAAATTGAAGATTGTGGAGTGGTGTTAATTGAAACAAAGGCGGGTGCCATTGGCACACTTAATTATACCGTAAACAGTTTTAATAAGAATATGGAAGGCTCTTTTACCATTTTTGGTGAACAAGGCACCGTAAAAATTGGGGGCCAATACCTCAACGAACTGGAATACCAATGCATAAAGGGTGAGGCGGTTAAAGACCTGCCTGCTGGCAACCCTGCCAATGCCTATGGTTTTTATCAGGGCAGTATGAGTAACCACGATAAAGTTTACGAAAATCTAATGGATGCCATTGACAACGGCAATGATGAAATGGCTAGTGTATACGACGGCATGAAAACAGTGCAGATCATCGAAAAAATATATGCCGCAGCAGGCTTACAATAATTTTTACTTTATTTGCCAAAAATAACTGCACTTGCCTTCCATCTATTTTACGGTAACCACAGACCTTAGCTACGACCAGCGGATGATACGAATCTGCACGTCGCTGGCCAATGCAGGCTATTCCGTTACACTGGCAGGCAGACGAAAGAAGGATTCCATTCCGTTACAAGATCAACCCTTCCTGCAAAAAAGGCTTTCCTGTTTTTTCCAGAAAGGAAAATTGTTTTACCTGGAATATAATCTCCGGCTGTTCTTTTACCTACTCTTCAAAAAAATGGACGGTGTTTGTGCAATTGATCTTGACACTATCCTGCCCTGTTACTATGTTTCCCGGCTCAGGAACATTACCCGCATCTACGATGCACACGAACTCTTTTGCGAAATGAAAGAGATCGTTTCCCGCCCCCGCATTTACAAGTTTTGGAAATGGATAGAGCAGCACACCCTTCCACATTTCAGCAATGCCTATACCGTTAACCAACCTATTGCAGATGCTTTTAGCAAAATGTATGGGGTAGATTTTAAAGTAATACGAAGCATTGCATTGTACAGGGAACCAACAACCGAAATTAGCAGGGAGAAGTTCATCCTTTACCAGGGTGCAGTAAACGAAGGCCGGAGTTTTGAAACCTTACTGCCGGCCATGCAATGGGTAAATGCCCCTTTGGTGATCTGCGGCGATGGCAACTTTATGCAGCAAGCACAAGCCATTGTAAAGAATCTTAATCTGCAATCTAAAGTAACATTCAGGGGAATGCTGCCACCAGCCCAGCTGAGAACGGTGACCCAGAAAGCATATATAGGAATAACACTCTTTGAAAAAGACGCATTGAGCAACTACTATTCACTGGCCAACCGCTTCTTTGATTATATTCATGCCGGTGTGCCTCAGGTTTGTGTAGATTACCCGGTGTACAGAGAAATAAACAATTTGCACAACGTGGCTGTTCTATTGAATGACATCAGTACAGAAAACCTGGCCAAACACCTGAACGGATTATTGGCAGATGAAACACAGTGGCGGCAATTACACAACAATTGTTTAAAAGCTGCCACTATACTTAACTGGCAGGAAGAAGAAAAAAAACTGATCGCTTTTTATAAAAATATTTTTGGATAAACATTTACATATCATCACCCTTGATGTTCCCTGGCCGGCAGATTATGGCGGCGTGGTAGACCTTTTTTACAAGCTCGTATGGCTTCATAAAATGGGCATTAAGATCCACCTGCATTGTTTTAGCGGCGGACGCCCACCGCAGGATGAACTGGATAAATATTGCGAATCAGTACAATACTATTCCCGCAAAATATTTCCACGTGGACTAACGTTGCGGTTACCCTATATAGTTAGCTCAAGATCCGATAAACAATTACTGGCAAATCTTAGGAAGGATGACCATCCCATCCTGATGGAAGGCGTTCATTGCACTTACTTCCTGAACAATGATAGTCTTAAAAGCCGTCGCACTTTTGTGCGGCTGCATAATGTAGAGCACCAGTATTATAGAAAGCTCGCTGATAATGAAAGTAATTTTTTTAAGAAATGTTATTTCCTTTACGAAAGCTGGCTATTGAAGCGATATGAAAAACGCATTGCCAACAAAGCTACCTTTTGGCCGGTGAGCGAACAGGACACCAATTATTACAGGAATGTGTTTCAAGCTACCAGGATAGATTTCCTACCTGTATTTTTGCCATGGCACGAAGTTTTTTACCACAGCGATAAGGGTTGTTTTTGCCTGTACCATGGCAACCTTTCGGTAAATGAAAATGAAAAAGCTGTGGAATGGCTTATCTGCAAGGTTTTTAAAAACATGAACATACCATTGGTGATAGCGGGCAAAAATCCTTCTGAAAGGCTGGAAGACCTGGTGCACCAAAACAACAACTGCTGCATTGTATCAAACCCTTCAGAAAATGAAATGCAGGACCTGATTAAAAAAGCGCAGGTGAATATTTTACCCTCCTTCAATAATACCGGTGTAAAACTAAAAGTGCTTAACGCATTGTACAATGGACGGTACTGCCTCGTAAATGAAGCGGCTGCCGAGGGTGCGTCCATCAATGGCTTATGTGTTATTGCCAACAGCGAGGCGGATTTTAGGGAAGCTGCCACTTACCTCTACGGCCAGCATTATACAAGCGAGTTGAGCCAACTGCGTGAACAGGTACTACAGGATAATTACAACAATGAAGCTAATGCAAAGAAGATGATCAGCTGGATATACTAGCGTTATCCCAAACCTTACCTCTTTCTGTTTTTATAGTTCTTGCAGGAAACTTACTAATCACCACATAGTCGTGTGTGGCCATTACAATAGAAGTACCATAGTCTTTGCAGATATGCATCAACAACTGCATGATCTCATCACTAGTTTCGGGATCAAGGTTACCCGTAGGCTCATCTGCAAGAATCAGTTTGGGCGAGTTTAACAAGGCACGGGCAATGTCAACCCTTTGCTGCTCACCTCCACTTAATTCAAAAGGCATTTTAAAACCCTTGGTTTTCAAATTCACTTTATCTAATACGTCTGCAATTTTTTCGTCCATTAATTTCTCATCCTTCCATCCGGTAGCCTTCAGCACAAACTTCAGGTTCTCGTTTACTGAACGGTCTGTCATCAACTGGAAATCCTGGAATACCACACCTAAGTTTCTGCGAAGAAAGGGAACCGTTTTCCATGTTAGTCCACGTAACTCATGCCCAACTACCCATCCTTCTCCTTCGGTCAGTTCAAGATCGCCATACATTGTTTTCAACAGGCTACTTTTACCGGTACCGGTTTTACCAACCAGGTACACAAACTCTCCCTTGTCAACAGAAATGTTTACATCACTTAGTATCTGGCTTCCGCCCTGGTAAATATTTACATTCTTTAATTCAATTACAGCTCGAGACATTAATCGGGATTTTTTTGTGAAAACTACAGGTTCATCTACTCTTAGATCCAATGCTGGCAAATTTAATTGATACAACTGCATAACTGAAATAAAATTTCTACGCCCTGTTAAAATGTGGATAACTAAATTTTTAGTTATTAAACTAAGTTTTTAGTTTTACTTTTCAAACGAAGATTATGAGCAAGCAATTAACCAAGGCGGAAGAACAGGTGATGCAGGTGATGTGGAAGCTGGATAAAGCATTTCTCAGGGAGATAGTGGAAGAAATGCCGGAACCTAAGCCACACAATAACACAGTATCTACAATGTTGAAGATTCTTGTAGAAAAAGAATTTGTAGGCATTAAAAATTTTGGAAGAATGCACCAGTACTATCCATTGGTGGCAAAAGATGCGTACAGCAAGTCTACTTTAAAAACTATTGTGAAGTCTTATTTCGGTGGAGACTACAGCAATGCAGTTTCTTTTATGGTAAAGGAAAACGGACTGAGTATAGAAGACCTGGAATTATTGTTGAAAGAGTTAAAGAAAAAATAGGCGACATGCCTGGCTTTGAAGCCTGGTGATTTAGTAAATAAACAACAATGAAATTTTACTCTAAAAATTAGATATATGCCCGGATTAGCATTATACCTGTTGAAAGTTATTATCTGCTCTGCAGTATTGTTTGGGTACTACCAGCTTTTTTTGCGGAACAAAGTGTACCATGCATACAACCGTTTTTATTTACTCGGCACAGTAGCTATTTCCTTGTTGGCTCCTGCCATCAACTTTAACCTGCTTTTTAGCAACCAGGCCAGCAGCACTAAGCCTATACAACTATTGCAGGTGGTAAACGCCGGAGATGAATACCTGCAGGAAGTGATTATACACTCGCAACGCAATTACTTTACGGTTAACCAGGGGTTATTGTTCATCTACCTCCTCATATCCATGCTGTTGTTGTTTATTCTGGTAAAAATGCTGCTGAATATTGCACGCATTATTCGCCTTAATGATAGCCGCATGCTTCAGGATATTGCTTTTGTTGAATCAGATGCTAAAGGCACGCCGTTCTCCTTCTTTAAATATATTTTCTGGAACAACAAGATTGATGTTAATACTGAGACAGGCAGGCAGATTTTTGCTCATGAGCTGGCACACGTACGGGAGCGCCATAGTGCTGATAAATTATTCCTGAACCTGGTATTGGTTTGCTGCTGGATAAACCCGGTGTTCTGGCTTATTAAAAAAGAGCTGAACCTGATACACGAATTTATTGCAGATAAAAAAGCCGTTAGCAACCACGATGCAAGTGTATTGGCTGCTATGATTGTTACATCGGCTTATCCTACGCATACGTTTTTACTCACCAATCATTTCTTTTATTCACCCATAAAAAGGAGATTACAAATGTTAACTAAATACAACAACAAAAAGGCCGGGTATTGGTACAGGCTGTTAGCCCTACCCGTTATCCTCTTCCTGGTGGCAGCATTTACCATCAAGATGAAAAAAAATACAGAAGGATTCATACATCCTGCTGAAAAAATTACCGTAGTAATTGATGCCGGCCATGGAGGAAAAGATGGAGGTGCTACCGGCACCGATGGTACTAAAGAAAAAGACTTGACACTATTGTTGGCCAAAAAGATTAAAGAACTAAATGCTGCTTCTAATATAGATATCATTCTAACGAGAGAAACTGATATCTACCAAAGTCCCCGGGAGAAAGCAGAGATTGCTCAAAATGCTAATGCTGATTTGCTTATTTCAATTCATGGTGCTTCAGCGCCTGCGGTTCACTCAACTCAGGCGCAAGCCAATTCTCAACGAGAAAAGTCTGGGATGGAAATCTATATTGCAAGAGAAGAATTTGCCAATACTAATAAAAGCAGGTTATTTGCCTCTGCAGTTATCAACCAGTTTCGCAATAACTACAAACTAGGCGTAAATGAGTTGCCACTTCAACGCAAAGTTGGCATTGCAGTTATTCAAAGTAATCCCTTTCCATCTATTTTGATTGAAACCGGTTATATGAATAATCCCGTCGACTTAGCCTACATGAAAACCAGCGAAGGACAGGAAACTATTGCAAGGAACATCCTGAATGCAGTTGCACATTATGCTGATAACCGAAACATGCTTAACAGTATGGCACCTGATATCCTGAGCGACACCATACCCGCCAAAAGAAAAGGCCTTGGCGTTTATAAAGGTGAAAGAATAAAAAACATTACAGTTAAAAACGTGAAAACAGTAGAGTTGTTATTAGCTAATGGCGAAATTGTGAAGATGACATTGAAAGAAGCCGAAGAGCAAAACATTCCGGTGCCCCCACCACCTCCGCCGCCACCGCCACCTGGGGCTCCAGCACCACCAGCACCACCGGTTCCACCTGCTCCGCCAGAACAAGATCGATATAACGTAGATGCCAGCGAAAGGGTGACAATTGTAAATGGTGCCAGGGTACAAACAAATATGCCACCACAAACTGGAGCAGTCACGCTAAAAGGCAGCTTAAATAGCGATGCTAAACCCTTAGTTATTGTAGATGGGAAAGAGATCAGCTACGAGTTTTTTGGAAATATTGATCCAAATAGTATTGAATCGATCAATGTTTTAAAAGGTGAAACTGCCACAGCAAAATATAAACAAGCACTCGCCAAAAATGGTGTACTTGAAATCAAGTTAAAAGACGGAGAGCATTTTAATTTTAAAGAGCCAGTAATAACCAGTAAAGAAAAGGTTGGAGAAGACACCAGAGTTTTTAATAAGCTGGAACAAACCCCCGAATTTCCAGGGGGGACAGAAGCATGGGCTAAATATTTAAGGCTCCATCTTAACCCCAACATTCCGGTAGATGACGGATGGAAAGAAGGAACATATAAAATTATCGTGAGATTTATTGTATCCAAAGACGGGACTTTATCCGATTTTGTCGCCGAAACGTATGCTGGTACGAAACCTGCACAGGCCTGCATTGACCTTATTAAGAAAGGGCCAAACTGGGTGCCGGGTAAGCAAAAAGGCATGATTGTTAATGCTTACCGGAGGCAACCAATCACTTTTGTTGTACAGGAGAACTAACGTTTAATCTTAAAAAATAATGCTAAAGCCTTCAATATCGAAGGCTTTTGTGCGTTGATAGTTTACCTTCATCAGAAATCCATATCAATTGAAAAAAAGAACGCTATTAGCAACGGCAGTCATTTTATTTTCTGCATCTTTTTCTTTTAGCCAAACCAGCGGCATATTACCACTCAACGGCATTCAATATTTTTACGAAGGTATTTATGCTAAGTATGCCGAAGTGAAGGTTGACGGCGTACCATTAACCAACAACAGGTTACCGCTTAACAAGGAATTCTCCATTGTACTGGAACTACCCACCGGGTTTACAGAAGACGCCGCCAAAAAAATATACCCTGCCGCAGAGCTAAGCTTCCTCAATAACGCTAAGCAACCGTTGGCAAACATGGGAAATGTAATGAAGGCATCTGAGCAAACAGGTTTTGCATCCCGTGATTTTAAAGCGCTGGAAGTGAAAGCCAGTTTGCAAGCCAGTTGGCTAAAAAATGAAACAAGCGGGTTTGTACAAGTAAAATATTATGACCTGAAAAGTAAAAAACAAATGCGGCTATTGATCCCCGTGATGGTTGCCTCAGCGGCAGAGCCGATGGCGCTTTCCAGGTTGAGTTCACCCATAAAGACAACAGATGCTTCCGTAGGAATAAGCAACAGCGTAAAAATAAAATCAGCAGAAATTTCTGTAGATACCAGCATTCGTGTTTCTCCTAAAACGGCTTACCTGAGCATTGAGATACCTGGCATGGAAGGTACTTCTATGGAAGAAGTGTTGGGCGGCAAAAATAGTTTTTGGGTGTATGACAAAAATATGAATGAAGTAAAAATTGCAGAGAAGCTGCTAAAAAAAGTGGGTGGGTCAATGGAAAGTGGATTAGTAAACTATACCGTTAAAGTGCCCTTCAAAGTAAAAACTGACAACAGCCAGGCTTATACTATTCGTTACAGGTGGGAAAGCACCGATAAGAAAAAGCTGATCGACATCGTAGCTACAAAATAAAAATTTAAAAAAAAGAATGCGAGGACGAATCGATCAGTACAAGATTGTTTCGCCTTTGTAGTTAATAAGGAGTTCTTTTTTATCGGATACTTCTACCCTGCCAATCACTTGGGCATCTATTCCAAAAGATTTGGCAGCGGCTATCATCGTTTCAGAATCTGCTTCTGCACAATATATTTCCAGGCGGCAGCCCATGTTAAACACTTCAAACATTTCCTTCAAACTACTACCGCTGTTCTGCTGCAATAGATCGAAAACCGGCGGCGCTGCAAACAGGTTGTCTTTTATTATCCTGAACGGAGCTGGAAGGTATTTAAGGCATTTTGTTTGTCCACCGCCACTACAATGTATGAGTCCGTGTATTTTATCAAAATGTTCCTGCAGTATTTTTTTCAGTACAGGAGCATAAGTACGGGTGGGGCCAAGTAAAAGCTGGCCGACATTTTTCACTCCTTCAAATGGCTCAGTCAAAGCATCGGTAAGCCTGCTTTTGCCAATATAAACTACTTCGTCTGCAAGGGTATTGTCATAGCTTTCTTTAAATTCGGAAGCATAATATTTATCAAGTGCATCGTGCCTTGCAGAAGTTAGACCATTGCTGCCAATGCCACTGTTGTAAGCTGTTTCGTAATCTGCTTTTCCAAAACTTGCCAGTCCTACAATAACATCGCCTGCGGCTATCTTATCGTTAGTAACCAACTTGTTTTTTGGCCAACGGCAGGTCATCGTACCATTTACTGCAACTGTTCTAACAACATCTCCTACATCTGCTGTTTCTCCTCCCAGGTAATGGATGTGCACGCCAAATTCTTTCAACCGGTCAAACAATTCCTGCGTTCCGTTTATTATCTGTTGCAACACTTCACCCGGTATTGCATGCTTATTCCTGTCGATGGTTGAATTAAAAACAATGTTATCGTAAATGCCCACACACAACAAATCATCCAGGTTCATCACCACCGCATCCTGGGCGATGCCTTTCCAAACAGACAGGTCGCCGGTTTCTTTCCAGTACAGGTAGGCCAGTATGCTTTTGGTGCCTGCGCCATCGGCATGCATCACGTTTACAAAAGCATCATCGCCGCCAAGGTAATCAGGATAAATTTTACAAAATGCATTTGGATACAGCCCCTGGTCGAGTTTCTTAACGGCTTCGTGCACTTCCTCTTTTTGTGCAGAAACGCCTCTTTGTGCGTATAAAGACATAGTAGATTGCTGTAGTTTAACCCCGGAATAGCTGGCAGTTCTTACAATGAGATATCCTTAATTGCCCTAACCGGAAATGAGCCTGCAATTTACAAACGAATTAATCATTTACCATTACTAAATTATCAGTTAGATTTGCAGGCTGTTAATATGAAGCTGCACACAAACATTAATGAATTGCCGGTTTTTACAAAAGCTGTCATCACCATCGGCACATTTGATGGCGTGCACAAGGGCCACCAGCAAATCATCAAACAATTAATAAAAGAGGCAGAAAGCATTGGTGGCACGGCTGTGCTCATCACCTTCTTCCCCCATCCTAAGCAAGTAGTTGCTGTACAAAATAAGCCATTATACATTCTGAACAGCCCTGAAGAGAAATACGAATTGTTGCACCAGCAGGGAATTGAGCACATCGTAGTTGTTCCGTTCAATAAGGTATTTGCCGCACAATCTGCCAAAGCATATATTGAAGATTTCCTGCTTGCAAAATTTAATCCTCATACCATCATCATTGGTTATGACCATCGTTTTGGAAACAACAGGGAGGGCGATTACCATTTACTGGAAGCAGAAGCTGACAAACACGGCTTTCTTGTTAAGGAGATTCCAGAACATGTGCTGAGGGATGTTACGGTGAGCAGTACACGCATCAGGGAATCGTTGCTGGAAGGCAACATTGAAGCCGCTAACACTTACCTGGGTTACCCCTATTTTTTTAATGCAACCGTGGTTGCCGGCAATAAGCTGGGCAGTACCATTGGCTACCCTACTGCAAACCTGTTAATAGAAAACGAACAAAAACTGGTGCCGGCCAACGGCGTTTACGCTGTAAAGGTTTCCATAAAAAACAGGGATACTGACTTTAATGGTATGATGAATATTGGCGTTCGACCAACGGTAGATGGTGCCAACAGGGTAATTGAAGTAAATATTTTTGATTTTGATGAAGAAATATACGGCACTAACCTTAAAGTCAGCTTGTATAAAAGACTCCGTGATGAGGTAAAATTCAGCGGGCTGGAGGCATTGCAGGAACAACTGGCAAAGGATAAAGTTGCAGCATCAGCATTCCTACATAACATTACCCTTCACTAAATATCAGATCATCATCTTTGCCACCATTTCCTTCATCAACTGGCCACCGGAAGTGCCATTATCCCCCACACCTATGCTGCGCAGGTTGTAATGATGCAACAGCAATAACATCCGTTCTACACCATCATAACCATAATTCTTCATCATCAATTTTCCCTGCTGCATAGACTGCACATTAAAATAGAACAGCGGTTTTAATGTATTGTCGCTTTGATCTTTCATTCCAAAAGCGGTGTAGGCTTTGCTAACGAAGGCATACAATGCCGGCAAAGCCATGTGTATTGAAACCGATTTCGGATTACTTTCAAAATACTGGATGATGGTTAATGCCTTAAACAGGTCTTTACGTACGAGCGCTTCCTGCAATTCGAAAACATTGTATTCCTTACTGATGCCGATATATTTTTCAATATCGTCTTCTGCAATTGCTTTTTTACCAGCAAGGTTTAAAGAAAGCTTATCAATTTCATTGGCAATCCGGCTAAGGTCGTTACCAATGTGCTCTTCCAGCAGGGTGATGCATTTGGGGGAGATGCTGTAGCCCTTAGATGACACTAGTTGCCCGATCCACTCATGAATCTTGTAATCCTTAATTTTTTCAGCAACAAATATTTCGGCCTTTGTAAGCAGCAATTTTGAAAGCTTCATGCGCTTGTCAAGCGTTTTACCTTTGTAGGCCACAATGAAAATGGTGGATTCCAGTGGTGAATCTACATAGGCTTCCAGCTTATCAATCTCCTTCATATGCTGGGCTTCTTTCAACAATACCACCTGCCGTTCGGCAAACATTGGATAACGCCTGCAGGCATTTATTACTGCTGCCCAGTCTGCATCTCTACCATAAAAAACAGTTAAATTAAAACCTGCTTCCGATTCTGGCAATAAAGCATGTTCGGCGTAATCTATTAACTTATCAATGTAATAATCCTCTTCGCCGTGCAACCAATACACAGGTTTAAACTTTTTTTGCTTCCACGCCGATAATATCTTTTCTGCACTCATTGTAAGGGAGTTATCTTTATTATTAATTTTATTTTAAGCTTGTAATAAGCCCAGTTATCTACACAAAAATTTTTTTTGGCATAATTTTGGAAAATACCTGTGCAAATCCAAGAAAAATCAGTAAGGGTTTATTAAACTATTACTGGTGCAAATTAAAACTCAATTTTTTAATTAAATAAATCTAATAATCATGGCATTCGAAAATTTTCCGCAGGCAGACAACCCTCAAAAGGTTGATGCAACAAAAACCAACAGTTCCAACAAAAACGTTAGGAACATTTTAACAGGTGTTTTAGTAGTAGCCCTTTTGGGAACCTGGGGTTATATTATTTACGATAAAAACGAAAATAAAGAAACATTAGCTCAAAAGGAGACTTTGATAGCAAGTACTTCTACCGAAAGAGATGAGCTACAAAAAGATCTAGAAGATGCAGCAATGCGCTACGACATGTTGAAGTCTTCTAACACCAAATTAGACAGCACAATTTCATCAAAAGACAGGGAGATTGAAGAAAAGCGTACAAGGATCCAGTCGCTGTTGAATAAGACAAATGCCACAGCAGCAGAACTGAGGGAAGCTAAGCGCCTGATTGCATCACTTAACGGCGACCTGGAAGGTTACCAGAGCCAGATAGAGACATTAAAGGGCGAAAAGCTGCAACTGGTGCAGGAAAAAAGGCAAGTTACCCAGCAGCGTGATATTGCCCGTAAGGACTATGATTCTGCAACCGTGGTAATTAAAGAAAAAGAGAACTTGCTGAACGTGGGTTCTACTTTACAGGCTTCAAACTTTAGCATTACTGGTATCAATGAAAAAAGCAGTGGCCGCGAAAAAAGTACCAGTACTGCCAAAAAGGTAGATAAGTTGCGTATCAGCTTCGACCTGAACGAAAACCTTATTGCGCAATCAGGCGAAAAAGAAATATACGTATGCATTACAGCACCAGACGGAACACCGGTAGCTGTTGAAGCAATGGGTTCTGGCACCTTCAGCACAAGGGATGGTCAGCAGAAATTCTATACGCAGAAGTTAGATGTAAATTATACAAATAACAAGAAGAAGACTGTAACCTTCGATTGGAAGCAAAACAGCAATTTCAATGTAGGTAACTACAAAATAGAAGTATTTAACAATGGCTTCAAAGTTGGTGAAGCTACCAGACCTTTAAAGAAAGGCGGGCTTTTTAGCTAACATTAAAATCGAATATCCTCCCAAAAGACCTGATCTATCCCACTTCAATACCCAGTTTTGTATTATAAAGGAACCCGACCCCAAAGGCCGGGTTCCTTATTATTTATATACCTCCGCTGGCTATTGCCTGTAAATAACAACCATCCAGGGCATCTTCAAAATCAATTACAGCTCAAAAAAGAATTTCAGAACAGCCGCGGCATTGAAAACACTCCCAACTCCATAACTCAGGTGTATTGGTTTTAAAGCATGGCTTTGTAAAGCTGTGAAACCAGGTTTAAAGTAAAATGCGGTAGGGAAAGGCGATGATAAGAGCTGGAGCACATTTGCAGAGGGTTTGACGCCATTTAATTACTCCCGAACTAAAGCATGCAAGAAAACACACCGTCAATTAATAATAAGCCCATATAGACTTATTCCAGTCAAAGGCCTGCTGCTGTCAGGATATTGATATATCTTCAACATGCCTAACTAAAAAGCCGTTTTACTTGACGTAAAACGGCTTTAATTTTATTGATATCGCTTTATTTTTAGTTTGACTTCGCCAGATTAGCCTGGGTTATCATACTCTTAACAATTTCTACCGACTTGTTGATGTAAATATCATCGCTACGTACTTTCAACCATTGCTTTTCTCTTTCTTCCTTGTCCTTAGATACAAGCGCTGATTTATTTTGATCGGCGGACAGGTATTGAATTTGCATTGGGCTTGCCAGCTTGTATGCTTCTTCTATTTTCTTAAAGGCATTTTTCAATTCTTTTTGATCTTCCTTGAACTTTTCAAGGTTCAGCGAATAAGATCTGTCGTTATTCTTTTCGAGCCATTGTACGTTTTCCTTAATTTTCTCAAAATTCGGGTTGGTTGAAACGCTTGCATTGGCTTCTTTAATTACGGCATCAGTACTGAAGGTGCTGGTCCATGTTTTATAAGGTGCCTGGCTGATCTTATCCCACTTCAACGCATCGGGATTATCTTTCTCCCTGAACTTGATATACTCAAGGCGATCAGGCAGGATAACATCTGGTACCACACCTTCTAATTGAGTAGCGCCGCCATTAATACGGTAAAATTTCTGTAAGGTCAGTTTAACAGTACCAAGATCATCTGTTTGAGCTGAACCGAATATGTTGTTCTCACTCTGAGGATTTAAAGGTATGTTGCGTTGA
>JBBSKH010000033.1:0-31564 GCA_038256495.1 Chitinophagales bacterium | reverse complement strand
TTCCAAACAACGCTACCCGGTATTATATATGCATGACGGCCAAAACCTGTTTGATGAGTTTACCAGCGGCTTTGGAGAATGGAAAGTAGATGAAACCCTTGATTCATTGATTGCTAAAGGCAGGCCAGCAAGCATAGTGGTTGCAATTGATAATGGACCGAAACGCCTGCAGGAATACAATCCATTTTATTTTGAAAAGTCTGGCCCCGGCGAAGGCGATGCTTACATTGACTTCATTGCAACCGTTTTAAAACCTTACATAGATAGCAATTACAGAACGCTTCAAGATAGAAATAATACGATCATAGCAGGCAGTTCCATGAGCGGGTTAATCTCTTATTATGCCATCTTGAAAAGACCGGATGTGTTTGGCAAGGCAGGCGTTTTTTCACCGGCATTCTGGACGGCAGATTCAATAAATGCAATGACAGATTCACTTGCAAATAAAGTTGATGGAAAACTTTTCTTTTACATAGGCCGTAAAGAAGGCAATGATATGGTGAGTAATATGATCAGGGTTACCGATTCTCTAGGAAGGTATTCTAAGGCTGCTATTTACACCGCCATTGATGAAAAAGGAGAACACAATGAAAAAGCCTGGCAAAAATGGTTTGCTGAATTTTATTTGTGGATTACTGCTGCAGGTTACAACCACATCATAAGAACCAACGATTAAATTTTATAACAGCAGCCTTCGAGCGCAAGTTCCGTATTGGAGAATATTGCTTTGGTCTCTTCCAGAAAAATATCCAGGTCTTCATATTTAGAAGAAAAATGCCCGATCAATAGTTTTTCGGCACCCGCAAGGGTAGCTATTTTTCCCGCCTGCACGGTGGTAGAATGAAAACGGACTTTGGCCCTGTCTTCCAGGTCTTTTAAATAAGTAGTTTCATGGTACAGCAGACTTACTCCTTTTACCTTGTCAGCAATTCGTTCGTCATAAAGTGTATCGGCACAAAATGCATAAGATTTAGGAGATGCTGCGGCTACCGTAACTTCTTCATTGGGTATAATGGTACCTTTCTTTGTAACATAATCTTCTCCCTGCTGCAATGCTTCATAATAGGCTGCTGGTATCTCGTACGCTTTTACTCTTTCTGCATCAATGCTCCTGGGGTTTTTCTTCTGCTTAAAAAGAAATCCCCAACATTCAATACGGTGGTTCACTTTAAAGGACGATACCATCATTTTTTTGCCATCGTATATCAATCCCTCGGTGCCCAATGCATGAAAATGAATAGGGTAGGGCAGCATGGTATCGGCTGCTTTTAATTGCAGCTGTATAATTTCTTGCAACAATGAAGGGGCATACAGGTGCAAGTCGGTAGTGCGGCCCATCAGTCCCATACTGGTAAGCAGGCCAATGAGCCCGAAATAATGATCGCCATGCAGGTGTGAAATAAATACATGGTTCAGTTTACTGCGTTTTATTTTGTAGCGGTTAAATTGCTGCTGGGTACCTTCTCCACAATCTATTAAAAAGGATTCGTCCTGGGTTTGCAGAACTTGTGCGGTAGGATTACGGCCATGCGCAGGTATGGAGGAATTGTTCCCTAATATGGTTAATACAAGCAAGGAGATGTTTTTTAGGTTCTCGGTTCTGGCGAAACTATGTTTTTTAAAATTATCTGCAATCATCTTAGCCAGATTCTTCGTCAAAATCATTTAATAGTTCCCTTTCAATTTCTTCCATTTGCACAATATCCCATGCTTCACTTTCAGTAGGTGTTACGTTCATGGTTTCCAGCAATTCCATTTCATCCAGTTTTGTAGCCAAACCATCTTTTAATTCGCACACAACGAATGATGCATTTTGTTCATAAGATTGTTGTTGCAAACCGGCTAACTTTATTAATAAGGGTTCGTCTGCTTCTTCAACATTCTCCATGTTAATCACCAGGTGCGGTGTGTCGGATTGAAGCTGTTGTTGCAACAATGTGCCTAGTTCTTCTGTCATATTAGCAGTTAAATGGTTGTCAACCGGCGTTATAACACTGAATTTCTCTTTGGTATCTATTTTGACATTCATTTGGCGGGTATTTTTTTGATCGGGTTTTAAGATAAAGTAAAATTTGTATGTGAGCTTAATTTTAAAACGCTTTTGAAATAAGGTTGTAAATTACTATTATCTGTTGGTAAACAATTGCCGGATTTCATTTTTTCAACATATCAACATTTGCAATTTTTTACAAACTATTACCAGTAATTAATCGTTATTATTGTAACAAATAAATCTTTTATAATGGACAACAATTTTTCCACACAAGTAAAAGAAATCATTTCTTATAGCAGGGAAGAAGCTTTAAGACTCGGAAATGATTTTATAGGCACGGAGCACCTCGTGCTGGGGCTGATAAGGGATGGTGAAAATACCGCTATAAAAGTGCTCAAGTCGCTGAGTATTGACTTGTACGAATTGCGCAAGGAAATTGAGATGGCAGTAAAGGATAAAACGGGTAAGAATATAGCAAATATCAACTCCCTCCCATTAACCAAGCAGGCCGAAAAAGTGATCAGGATTACGGTCCTTGAAGCCAAAGCGCTAAAAAGCACAACGGTAGAAAGCGAGCATTTAATGCTTTCTATTTTGAAGAATAAAGAAAATATTGCTACGCAGATATTGAACCAGTTCGATGTAGACTATGATGTGTTCAAGAACGAATCCGGTTTTGTTTCAAGTACTCCTCCGCCATCATCAGAATATAACGATGATGATGAGTTTGATGAGGAAAGGAAGCAATATGGCGCACAGCGTTCTTCCAAGCCTGGTGCTGCAAATCAACCAAAAACAAAAACGCCGGTACTGGATAATTTCGGAAGAGACATCACCCGCCTGGCAGAGAATGGTTCTTTAGATCCTATCGTTGGGAGGGAAACAGAGATTGAAAGAGTTTCGCAGATATTGTCTCGCCGTAAAAAGAATAACCCGATATTAATTGGGGAACCCGGTGTTGGTAAAACAGCCATTGTAGAGGGTTTGGCATTACGCATCGTTCAGCGCAAAGTATCAAGGGTGTTATTTGATAAAAGAGTAGTTAGCCTTGATCTTGCAGCATTGGTGGCGGGTACAAAGTACCGTGGCCAGTTTGAAGAGCGGATGAAAGCCATTATGAATGAGCTGGAAAAGAACCGTGATGTGATTTTGTTTATAGATGAGATTCACACCATAGTTGGTGCCGGTGGTGCCAGTGGGTCGCTGGATGCATCCAATATTTTTAAACCAGCCCTTGCCCGTGGTGAGCTGCAATGTATTGGCGCCAGCACACTGGACGAGTACAGGATGCACATTGAAAAAGATGGAGCCCTTGACAGGCGTTTTCAGAAAGTGTTGGTAGAACAGCCGTCTGTTGATGAGGCGATAGAAATATTAAACAACATCAAAAGTAAATACGAAGATTATCACAATGTAACATATAGCAAGGAAGCTATAGATGCTTGTGTAAAGCTGAGTGACCGCTACATGACGGACAGGTTATTGCCTGACAAGGCCATTGATGTAATGGATGAAGTGGGCGCCAGGAAGCACATAAAGAACATAAATGTTCCTGAAACTATTATTGACCTGGAAAAGAAGATTGAAGACATTAAACTGGAGAAGAACAAGGTAGTAAAGAGCCAAAAATTTGAAGAGGCTGCTTCTTTAAGAGATACTGAAAAGCGTTTGCAGGAAGACCTGGAAAAAGCAAAAAACGACTGGGAAGAAGAAAGCAAGCACAAGCGTTTCCCCATAGAGGAAGAAGATATTGCTGAAGTGGTGCACATGATGACGGGTATACCAGTTAAAAGAATGGTGCAGGCGGAGACGGATAAGTTGCGACGTATGGGTGACGACCTGAAAGGTGCTGTTGTTGGTCAGGAGAATGCCATCAGCAAAGTAGTGAAAGCCATTCAGCGCAACCGGGTAGGATTAAAAGATCCGAAGAAACCAATTGGTACTTTTATTTTCCTAGGTCCTACGGGTGTTGGTAAAACGGAGTTAGCACGTTCATTGGCCAGGCATATGTTTGATAGTGACGATTCGCTTATCAGGATTGATATGAGTGAGTACATGGAAAAATTTACTGTTAGCAGGCTGATTGGTGCACCTCCGGGTTATGTGGGTTACGAAGAAGGCGGACAATTAACGGAAAGGGTTAGACGTAAGCCTTACAGTGTGATTCTGCTTGATGAGATTGAAAAAGCGCATCCGGATATTTACAATATCTTACTGCAGGTGCTGGACGATGGCCAGTTAACTGACGGTCTTGGCAGAAAAGTTGACTTCAAAAATACGATGATCATCATGACATCTAACATTGGCGCTCGCCAGCTTAAAGATTTTGGTGATGGTGTAGGATTTGCAACTGCCAACAGGGTACAGAACTCAGATGAGAACAACAAAGCAATCATTGAAAAGGCATTGAAGCGCACCTTCAGCCCCGAGTTCCTGAACCGGATAGATGATATTGTAATCTTTAATTCACTCACCAGGGAGAATATCTTCGAAATCATAGATATTTTGATGAAGGGTGTAATGGTTAGGCTGAGCAACCTTGGTTTTTCTTTGGAACTTACGCCGGAAGCGAAGGAGTTTATTGCAGACAAAGGTTATGATAGCCAGTTTGGTGCAAGACCACTGCACAGGGCCATTCAGAAATACCTGGAAGATCCGCTGGCGGAGGAAATATTAAACATGACCATAAAGACAGGTGATACCATGATAGCGGAACTAGATAAAGAAGAACAAAAGATAAAATTCAGGCTAAAGGAAGAGCCTAGAAAAAAGAAGAAAGAATCTGAAGCATAAAATATATTCAATCATCAAAAATCCCCCCGAATTACTCGGGGGGATTTTTGATGATTGAAACTGGGTGCCTATGAAGTTATTTATTGAGTAAAACGATTCTTTGTACAATATCTCCTGCTGAGGTTTTAACCCTGGCATAATAAGTGCCTTGTGCCATTCCGTTTAAAGATGGAAGGTTAACGATATTTTCTCCTTTTATCAGATCTATTTTTGAAACAATAACCAGTTTGCCATAACTATTGATAATGTTGAGCGTTGCAGTTTCAGAAATGGCAGATGAGCACGACAATTTTAATGCGCCATGAGTAGGAACAGGATAAATAATTGCATCTTTTTTACCTGAATTAAATGACCGGAGCACTACAATGTTACTGAGCTTTGTTGCTGCACTTTTTCCTACAACTCTTATTCTGTAGAACACAACTGGTGCATCAATACCGTTTGAAGCGTCTTTAAAAGTATAAGAAACATCGCCTTTCATGTTGGTTGCCGGAACAATAGCAAGTCGTTTGAAACGGAAGTTGTCTGTACTGGTTTCTAAGTAAAATTCTTTAACTGTTTCGTTGTTGCTGATGTTCCATTTAAGGGCGTTAAAAGAGCCTTGTTTTGCTGCGCTTAAATTGTTTATGTTAACATCAAGCACAAGACACTCAGGTGTAAACATTATTGTAAGTGAGTCCAACGAGGTATATGCACATTGAGCATGTAATTGCTGCTGCACATAATAGGTGCCGGGTGCATTTACAATTATAGAGGGGCCTATATTACTACCAACTATATTTCCATTATTGGTGTACCAGGTATAGACGGAATTCGGATTGGGACTAAGTACATCCAGTTGAACTTCTGGCATAGTGCCGCAGTAATACAGCAGTTCGGTATATGCATCTACCGGCGGATAATTAAACACACTGAACGGTGCAACGAAATCCTTCAATTCTGCAGTAAAGGAGGTTGATGCCCTGGTTTTGATCAGTACCCTGCGAAACGGAGAGCCGCAGGGATTATCACCATAACTTGCCGGCTCAATACCAAGCTTGGTCAGGTTCACGGAAAATTCCATAAACTGCCTTGGGATATAATCATTAAGTACAACATCGTTATCCCTTACTACTTTAAATGGGCCTGCCCAGGTAGCGGCTACCGTACTTTGCAAGCCTGTATAAAATGTACCGCCCTTTTTTGGTAAAATGTTTGCATACCCGTAGTCGGCACTTGTTCCATTGCCATCAAATTGCCCCCCCCAGTCGAAGGTTACCGGCACAATGGATAGCATTGATCTGTGTACCCAGATCCTGGCCTCTACCAGCGATAGTGTACTGCTGCTAAATTCTGCAGTAAAGATGATGTCTCCCGGCGTTTGAATGAAACCTGAAGCATTTAATATCCAACTGGTATGGCCGGCATCCGGTCCATATCCCGAAAATGACAGCGTGTTTTTATTGTACGTGATGTCGGTCTGGTAAAGTTCGAAATCAAAAAAACGATTTCCAGTAGTATTCTCCAACGAAAGACCAGAGAACATCCAAAGCGAATCCGTAGCATTTGGTCCGGCCCGCCTTACATGTACCATGCCCTCCAGTATATCATTTTTGTCAGGTATACTCTGAGCAACAGGTGTTGTCCATATTGCCGGGCTATGTCCATTCTTATTACTTCCCGATGCAAAAACGGTAGAATCTAACCCGTGATAATCTCTGTGATAAATGGCGTCTAATAATAGCCGGTTATTTAATGTTGTATAAGCAGGATAGGCCATCAGTTTAAAAAAGGCGTTTTTCCTGCTTGCAGGGTTGGAGGTATACCCGGCCACTATTGCTGCTGCCCCGGTTGTATCAATTATTCCCCTGCCCGATCCTATATTGCCAGCGCTAAACCAGTCATCTCCGGCAGGTTGATTCAGGTTATTAAAATAATTAGCATTAAGGTCAGCTTCTACACCAAAATTGGCTTTTACAATTGGTGTAGTAATTTGGGCATTTCCACCTAGAGCTGCAGTAATAACACAAACACTAAGTATAATTATTTTCATATAAATATTTTTAGTACGATAATATTTATATTTAGAACCATCACAGTTAGTCTATGACCGTAGTAAATATGGGCGAATTAACAATTCCTGCTCCGTTTTTTAATACAGCAACGATTCTATAGTTCAGTATGCCTGAATATATTGGTTGATCTGTAAACTTGTTTAACGGAGAAACAAAGTTATTAACGTGACCTAACACAGTCCAGTTTGAATACTCATCCATTGGATCCTCATAAGTGCATTGCACTTCAAAATATTGAACATTACTGTTGTTGTTCATTTTCCATTGAAGCGTCAAGCCTGATTTGCCCTGTTTGTGGCCACGAATAAATTCAAAATCATCATTTGTTACAATTTGCTTGCCTTGGATGGGAGTGCTTACTTCTGGTATACTAGCAGATACCTGGAGGCTGATAGCTAGTGCTGAGATTAACAGATAGTTTTTCATAATTGTGGTGTTTTTAGTGAAAAATTAATTTTATCATTTGTTTGTTAATAAAACTAGCTTCAGTGCGACAGACTTTGCCGCCACCGTTTTTTGTGGAGATGTTTGGATATTAATAAAACTCATAAATGAATGAATTATTGTTTGCGGGGGATTAAAAAAAGCAAGTCTTGGTAAAAAAGAGGGGAAATTGCGTAATAATACGGTGAGTGCATCAAAATTCATTTTTGTTATCCTTTTTTTTGAGTCATTTTTGCAGGCGAATGTCAAATAAAATAATAATTACTATAGATGGATGGAGTAGCTGCGGTAAAAGCACGCTGGCTAAGCAATTGGCCAAATCGCTGGGCTATGTTTATATCGATAGCGGGGCCATGTACCGTGCCATCACGCTATATTTTTTACGGAATCACATAAACTGGACGGTGGAAGAGCAGGTAGGCAAGGCTCTGGAGAATATCCATCTGCACTTTGAATACAACCAGACATCGGAACAGTCCGAAATATTCATCAACGAAGAGAACGTAGAGTATGTAATTCGTGACCTTGTGGTGGCAGAAAAGGTGAGTGAAGTGGCTGCAATTGCTGCAGTAAGAACTTGCGCAGTTGCCCAGCAACAAAAAATGGGAGACAAAAAAGGTATCGTGATGGACGGAAGGGATATTGGTACCACGGTTTTCCCGGATGCAGCGTTAAAGATCTTTATGACGGCTGATATAGCGATCAGGGTAGAAAGGCGCTTCAAGGAAATGATTGAGAAAAATCCGAATGTAACCATTGAAGAAGTAAAGGCAAATCTTGAAATGCGTGACTATATTGATTCTCACCGTGAGGTAAGTCCACTTAGACAGGCAGACGATGCGATCCTTATTGATAATACAAATATATCTATGGAAGAGCAACTGGATATTGCCCTGAAGCTGGTTGCGAAGGCCCTTTAAACTCGGGCAAACCGGGCTTCCATTTTTTCAAGAGAAGCCATGGTATTAAAGAATCCTGCTAACTTTTCAATCACTTTTTCTACAACTGCATCCGGGCAACTGGCACCACTGGTGATCAGTATTTTTGCCGGTACAGCAAGTGGCAGGTATCCTGCTGTTTCTTTCTCTACTCCTGCATGAAGGTCGTAGTGTATGATGGTATCATGAGAAATAAGCTTCGAAGCATCCGTGATAAAGTAAGTAGGCAATTTTTCTTCACACAATTCTACAAGGTGGCTGGTGTTACTGCTGTTGTATCCTCCCACCACAATGGCAAGGTCTGCAGGTTGTTCCAATAAGCCATATACTGCAGTTTGGTTGTCATTGGTGGCGTAGCAAAGGGTGTCCCTCGTATCAGCAAAACGTTCGGCTATATTCGTATCATCAAGCCCGTAAGTTTTAACCATTACCTGTTTTAAGTAATCTGCAATGCCCTGTGTATCGCTTGCCAGCATGGTGGTTTGGTTTACCACGCCTATTTTTTTTAAGTCTTTTGCAGCATCAAACCCTGCTGAATAACGGCCCTGGAAATCACTATAAAAATTTTCTGTGGGTTTTTCTCCTGTGATGTACTGTCCCAGCAAAACAGCTTCATTCATATCATTTATAACAAGGGAAGCTGCACTTGCTGCGGCGTGAGAAAAGGTAGCCCTGGTTTCTTCATGCGCCGGCTTGCCATGCACTACCACTGTATAATTCATTTGGGCAATCTGCTCACTGCGGTTCCAAACCTTTTCTACAAAAGGGCAGGTTGTGTTATAAGTATGAATGGCAATACCTTTTTGTTTTAATTTTTCTTCAATATCAAGGGTAGTTCCAAAAGCCGGAATTATAACAATATCATCCCCGGTAATTTCGTCAAAAGGAACCAGTTCCTTTCCTTTGGTATCCTGTAAAAATTTTACGCCTCTTTTTACCAGGTCGGCATTTACCTGCGGATTGTGTATCATTTCGCTTAACAGGAAAATTCTTTTGCCGGGATTTTCATCCACCGTTCTGAAGGCAATTTCAATAGCATTTTCTACACCATAGCAAAAACCGAAGTGCCGGGCAAGGTACACCTGTAGTGGGCCGAAGTCCAGCAGGGTAGGACTAAAGTCCTTTTTCATTTTATCCTGTTGCTTCCTGTTGTTTTTAATTGCGGAAATTAAGGGGCTTCTATATGTAAAAGGTATAGTAAATTGCTTCATAATATAAAATAACAACTGCAAAGGTACAAGGTTGGCATTAGAACTTATTTTCAGTATAAGTTCATCATCATAAAAATAACAAGATATTGTCCAGATTTCAGGCAGCCCCTTTTTTACAACATTCAAATATTTACGAAGTAAATCTTCGGCAGTACAGTTCCGATGGCAGTTTTACCGAGTTTGCAAAACACCTGCCTAGGTTGAAAGATATGGGCGTGCAGGTTCTTTGGATGATGCCCATTCATCCTATTGGAAAGGTAAAACGAAAAGGCACTCTAGGTAGCTATTATTCCATCAGCAACTTCAGGGATGTAAACCCCGAATTTGGCACTTTGGATGATTTTAAAAACCTGGTACAGCAGGTGCATGAATTGGGAATGAAGCTGATACTTGACTGGGTGGCCAACCACGCCGCATGGGATAATGTGTGGACCCAAACCAATCCAGATTTTTTTGAACGGGATGCCGAAGGAAATTTTAAACCACCTTACGATTGGGATGATGTAATACAAATTAACCATGCCAACCCACATGAACAGCAGGCCATGATTGATGCAATGGGTTTTTGGGTGAAGGAATGCGATATTGACGGCTTTCGTGCAGACCTGGCTCATCTTACTCCATTGCCATTTTGGATAAATGCAAGAATGCAATTAACAGCTCTGAAGAAAGACCTGGTATGGTTGGCAGAAACCGAAGAGATAGATTACCACGAAGCATTTGATATAAGTTTTACCTGGAAATGGATGCACGAAGCAGAGGACTATTGTAAAGGAAAGAAGGGGTTCGAAGAACTGCTGCACACGCTTAAATACTATGATGAGGCTTTTCCTGCAGAGGCTTACCGCATGTACTTTACCAGTAACCATGATGAAAATAGCTGGAATGGTACGGAGTACGAAAAATACAATGGCTTTGCAAAAGCGTTGGCAGTCTTCAGTTGTTGCTGGCAAAGTATTCCCCTCATATACACGGGTCAGGAGTTACCGGTTAACCGGCGATTGAAATTTTTTGATAAGGACAGCATCAACTGGGAAACGGGTGTTGAATTGCACGATTTTTATAAAACGCTGTTATCGCTTCGGCTGGATGAGACGGCACTTTTTTCAGCCATCGCTGCGCCCCGGCTGTTAAGTGGTACAATTGAAAAGAATATGCTTGCATTTTATCGCCAGCAAGATACAGCTATGATGATTGTTCTCATTAACATGGGTAATAATTTGCAACAACATGTAATACAAGAAAATGAATTGCAGGGGCACTATACAGATATTTTTACAGGCAACCAGGTCACTATTAACAACAATGAGGTTATTTCACTGGCTGCCGGAGAATGGCTGATAGTGAAGCGTTAAGCGGTAGCAATGCATTACTTTAAACCTGGATGC
This sequence comes from Chitinophagales bacterium, assembly GCA_038256495.1. Lineage (GTDB taxonomy): Bacteria > Bacteroidota > Bacteroidia > Chitinophagales > Chitinophagaceae > Ferruginibacter. The sequence goes on along the minus strand of JBBSKH010000033.1, from coordinate 20,743 downwards.
ACGCAGCAGCCCGGGTTCCCGTATTGAAAAAACAAATAATGTTTGGCATAGTTTTCTATTCATCATTATAAAACAAAAACTACATACAATGAAAAAATTACTTCCCGGCTGTTTGATTGCTATTGTGATGGGTGCTTCTTTAGTGGCCTGCGACAATAACGATAAGTCTTCAGCAGATGATGCAGCCAACAAAGATTCTATGGACATGAAAATGGATAATGGCATGGCTGATAACAGCATGACTTATGACCATGCCATGGCTACCGTAACCGGAACCATGCCTGATACAACAGTAGAGGGTACCGTTAAATTTGACAAAGCGGGCGACAATGTAAAAATGATGCTTGAGCTCACCATTCCAAAGATGGCAAATAAATCTGTAGCTGTGCACCTGCACGAAACCGGCGAGTGTGGAGATATGGGTAAGCATGCAATGGGGCATTGGAACCCAACCAACGAAGCTCATGGCAAGTGGGGCACGCATCCCTTCCATTCCGGTGATATAGGGAACGTGAGCCTTGATGGAAATGGAAAAGGAAAAATGGATCTGGAAACTGAGCTTTGGTCAATTGGAGGAAATGCCAGCAAGAATATTTTGAACCGTGCTCTTATTGTTCATAGCGGTGTTGATGATTATACTTCACAGCCATCGGGCGACGCAGGTTCCAGGATCGGTTGTGCCGTTATTAAAGAAATGAACTAATTATTTCATGTAGCACGGGTTCAGGCATCGATTTGGTTCGTGCAAAATACGCAGACAGAAAAATCCCGGCTCATTACGAGGCCGGGATTTTTTATTAAAATAAAATATTATTCACCACCTGCATTAAAGCTTACGGGGTATTCATACACACCATCATAGCCGGGGTAAAAGCCACTGATAGTAACAGATTTTTTACCATATACTGCTTTAGTTAATGCTTCAACAGTATTAACGCTGGTATCATCCACTTTCAAAATAACAAATCCATCCCTCATCCTTGTTTGATCGTTCAGCACACCGGGTTTTACTTTTTTTACAATTACACCACCCGGTACACCAAAGCTTTTTGCTTTGCCGGCATCCAGCGTTGCAAGATCAGCTCCCAGCATATCAACCAGCGGAGCATCCGCTTTTACAATATCAAAATTATTTGCTTTATTGGTGAGGGTAGTTACGGCACTCATCTCTTTTTCGTTGCGTACAAAGCTCACAGAAATTTTATCGCCCGGCTTGTATCGGCTTATCTGCTCCTGCAGTTCGGCGCCACTCAGCAACATAACACCATTTATTCCTTTAATGACATCTCCTTTACGAATACCTGCAGCTTTTGCTGCACCACCATTAGTAACTTCCTGCACATAAATACCAAAGGTGTTGGCGGGTATGCCGGCGGCCTTTTTTTCTGCTTCCGACAGATCGCTGGCATTTGCATAGGCTATACCAAGGTAAGCCCGCTGCACGGTACCAAACTTAATGATGTCGTCTACAACTTTCTTTACAATGTTAACGGGTATAGCATAGGAATAACCAGAATAATAACCGGTAGGAGATGCAATGGCGGAATTGATACCAATTAATTTTCCTTCGGTATTTACCAAAGCACCACCGCTGTTTCCAGAGTTCACCGCCGCATCCGTTTGAATGAAGGATTCAACAGCGCTGTTAGTTTGCCCGTTACGATCCCTGTTTAAACCAAGGCTCCTTGCTTTTGCACTTATGATTCCTGCTGTTACTGTTGTTTCAAGGTTTAGCGGATAGCCTATTGCTAATACCCACTGACCCACTTTTGCATCATCAGAATTACCATAGATCAGGTAAGGCAGACCTGCAGCTTCAATTTTTATTACCGCAAGGTCGTAGGCAGGATCGGTGCCAATTACTTTTGCTTTGTAGGTTTTTTTATTGCTAAGTGTAACATCAATTTCATCGGCCTTTGCCACCACGTGGTTATTGGTTACAATGTAACCATCTTCGCCAATGATAACACCTGAACCGGATGCTCTTTGCTCCGGAATTACGCCCGAGCGGTTGCCAAATAACTGGCTCATCATATCATCATCAAAAAAATCGCTGAAGGGATTATTTCTCTGCGTTTTAGGAAGGCTATTAGTAGCCTGCTTTGCATTGGTTTTGGTTTTAATGTGCACCACAGTTGGTATAGCAGATTCCGCAGGCTGCACAAAATCTCCCACATTGCCGCCAGGAGCGTTGCCATCAAGAAAGCCTGCATACTTATAGTTGGAGGGAACCGAACTGAGCGACTGCCCGCCGAAGCTATCGGCATTTTTATAGTACTGATTAAAACCCAACACGATGGCTGTTGTTGTAACAGCGCTGATAAGCACTGTAAAAAAAATCTGTTTTAATTTCATGGTAATAGGTTTTATAAAATGTTTTTCAATAGTAGAAAGGTATTAAAAATCATGCCTGTTGCTACAAAGTAACGATGCACTACCATATTGTCATGCACCCCCTGTCATCTTTAACATTAAATTAGTAAGGCTTTCGTAGATGGCTAAAATCCCAGTAAAAATTGCATGGTATCTACTCCATCAGCATAATTAAAAAGGCCCGGGTGTTGCGCCGCACCAAAGGCAACCTGCTCTCTCCCAGTAATACATTGAATATCGTCATTTTGTTGTAATTGGGAAGTTAATAGTTGCTGGTCGTGGTAATGCTCAAAAAATAAATGACTGATGGGAGAAAAAAGTGCCTGGTTCTCCGTTAGCAATGTGCTCCCGTTTGTCATGTAATAAATATTGTTCAGTAAAATAATCGACAATTGGTAATCGTAATTATTCTTGTATTTGTGGTGGTCCTCAAAATAGCGATACCTGTCAAAGGTCTTTAATAGCGGAACAAAATCATAGCCTTCCGGTACAAATAGCTTACTTACATTTCGGCAACCTAATCCAAAATACAAATGAATATCATCGCTCAGTTTATCCAGTTCTTCTTTCGTTTCATTTCCTGTTAGTATCGCCACAGATGTTCTGTTCCTGCGGATGATATTCGGATACTTTGCAAAATATTGTTCAAAATAACGGGAGGTATTATTGCTTCCGGTAGCTATATAGGCATCGCAACCTTTCAATTGCTCTGCAAATATTATTTGCTCACGGCAGGCAGAGTCCCATTCGTATAATTTGTTAACCAGTTCTTTCAGCAGTACATCATCTTTACTGGAAAGTTTGATGGTCTGTTTGTGACCCGCCATAAAGATGGCCAGGAAATCATGAAAACCCACAAGGGGGATATTTCCCGCCATCACCACACCAACGTTTTTTACCTGCACATTATCATCAACATGGTAATGTGTTACCCAGGCTTCCAGTTGCTGTTTATCTAAAAAAGTTGAGTAAATATTTTCACAGGCGGTATCAATAAAAGGCGGGATGAACCATCCGTTTTTTTGTGCGGCCCAATCTTTCACCTGCTTCCATTCGGCACTGTTTTCTTTTATGTAGTTACCAAGCCGCTCCATCAAAATAATTCTTCCTTGTAAATTCATTGTGATATTGTTAAATTGCATCAAAATTACGATAGATGGCAATAAAGATCACAGATGAATGTATTAACTGCGGGGCTTGCGAGCCCGAGTGTCCTAACAACGCTATTTACGAAGGCGGGGTAGAGTGGGCAATTTCTGACGGAACTACTATAAAAGGATCCTACACCTTAATGGATGGCACGGTATTGGAGGCTGATAAAAGAAATCCACCAATAGAATCGGATATCTATTATATCGTTCCAAACAAGTGTACGGAGTGTCAGGGTTTTCACGAAGAACCGCAATGCGCTGCGGTTTGTCCGGTAGATTGCTGCGTACCAGACGAAACCTACCAGGAAACAGTAGATGAATTACTGGCAAAGAAGCAGAAGCTTCATATATAAATTTTAGTAACCGCCTGACAGCGGTTTAATTAGGCAGGTGATATTTCCTGTATACAATGGCGAAGGTATTAACACAATACTTTCGCCTTTTTGTTGCCATTGCCGCCACATTAATTTATTATCTTGCCCATGTTAAAAAAGTTACTATGACGAGATGTATTGCGATTTTTTTGCTGATGGGGATGAATGCGTGCAACAGTAAACCCGAAAAAGCAGCTACACCCGATCTTGTAAGCGAAAAAATATCTTTGCTGAAGGCCGATAAAGCTTTTTCTGAAATGAGTGTGAAACAAGGCATGAAGGCCGCTTTCCTTGAATATATAGATAGCAACGGCGTGTTGCTGCGGCCGGGTAGGGTGCCTATTGTGGGGGCAGATGCGGTTGATTTTCTTATTTCGCAGGACGACGCTTCCTATACCCTTAACTGGCAACCACAAGCTGCGGTGGTAGCCAATGCTGCAGACCTTGGTTATACCTACGGTATTTATGCATTGCACCCAAAAGCCGTAGATACGGTGCTATACGGAACTTACATGAACATCTGGAAAAAACAGGCGGATGGCTCCTGGCGATTCGTTATGGATACAGGCAACGACGGCATTGACAGCTCAGCCCTGGATTTTTAAATTTAAATAACAAACGCATCAACTATATTTTTGTTTCTTTGATGAATAAACCATCAACCATAAGATGAAGAAAAATATTGCACTGGTAACCGGTGGCTATTCCGGGGAAGCAGTGATATCCTATAAAAGTGCCGAAGCAATCCGCCAGCATATTGATGAAACAAAGTGGAATTGCTACCTCGTAGATATTCACCCCAGCGGATGGTTTTACCAGGATGATGCAGGGGCAAAATTCCCAATAGATAAAAATGATTTCAGTACCAGCCCGGGTGGTAATAAAATAAATTTCGATGCTGTATTGGTAAGCCTGCATGGTTCTCCCGGCGAAGACGGAAAACTGCAAGGCTATTTTGATTGCCTTGGTATTCCCTATACTTCCTGCGATGCAGCAACATCTGCACTAACTTTCAATAAACGGTACACGGTGGCGGTGGCATCTTTTGCAGGTATGCATGTTGCTAAGAGTATGCATTTGTTTAAAGGCGATCGCACTACTGCATTGGAGATTGCGGATAAACTGCAGCTTCCTGTTTTTGTAAAACCCAACAGCGGAGGCAGCAGCCTTGGTATGAGTAAGGTTACAGAAAGTGCACAACTGACTGCCGCATTAGAGAAAGCATTTAAGGAAGATGACCAGGTTTTGGTAGAAGAGTTTATTAAAGGCCGTGAGTTTACGATCGGGGTATTTAAAACAAAGGGACAGGTGGTAGATCTTCCTATAACTGAAATCATTTCAAGGAACGAGTTTTTTGATTTTGAGGCCAAATACGAAGGGGCCAGCGAAGAGATAACGCCGGCATTGGTGGACGAGCATGTGGCTATACAAATAAGAGAAAGTGCCCGTAAAGCTTATACTGTATTTAATTGCCGCGGCATTGTAAGAATGGATTATATTGTAAATGAAAGTGACGACCTGCCATACCTGCTGGAAATAAATACAGTGCCAGGGCAAAGTACGGCCAGCCTTGTACCGCAGCAGGTAGTGGCAATGGGCTGGTCGCTAAAAGAATTTTATTCAGCATTAATTGAAGAATGCCTGGCGCAAGCATAGAGTAAGCGCACAACATTATTTTTAAACTAATACTTTCGAATGTTCTCATTTCTCACAAAAAGATCTTTCCTGCTTAACCTGTTGGTGGCAGTAGCATTGGCATTTCTGGTGTTTTTCATTGTATTGAAATTACTCGGCACCATCACCCAACATGGGCAATACCTTACGGTACCATCCGTTACAGGAAAATCTACCGAGGCAGCTATCAGCCAGTTGGAAGCTGCAGGTTTTGAGGTGGAGATCCAGGATTCTGTTTATGTAGATACGGCAAAAAAAGGCATTGTTTTAAAACAGCTTCCTGATCCCAACAGCACAGTTAAAATTAACCGGACCGTTTTTCTAACGGTGAACAGGGTTACTTTACCGCTGGTAGAAATGCCTTCCCTCCAGGGTAAAACTTTGTCTTACGCTATTGATATTTTAAAGAGAAGCCACCTTGAATTAGGAGACACCAGTTCTAAACCAGACTTTATGCAGGGTTCTGTGCTGGAGCAATCATACCGGGGGAACCCAATCACTTCGGGCACCAAATTACCTTATGGCAGCAGGGTAGACCTGTTGGTAGGTAGCGGTCTGGCAGATCTGCGCATACCCGTTCCAGATCTTTTAGGTATGACCTTAGCCGAAGCCAAGGCATTGCTGGATGCAAACGGTATAGAACTGGCCGCCATCATTCCTGATCCCGGCATCACCGATACATTGGGCGCTTTTGTATATAAACAAAATCCACCACGCTATACCGAAAACAAGCAGTTGGTTTACATACAATCTGGTCAGTTGATGGATATCTGGATTTCCCAGATAATGAAAACGCCAAAAGATTCTACAAACAAAATTTCAAACGAATAATTAGAATATCATGCAGACAATTACTACTGATGAACTGAAAAAAAGGCTTGATGCCGGTGAGCAGTTAAACCTTGTTGATGTTAGAGAGCCAGACGAAAGAGCCGCATTTAATATTGGTGGAATCTTTTTGCCATTGGGTAATATACAAACCATGCAAACGGACGAAATTGAAGACCTGAAGAATGAAGAAGTAATCTTCTATTGCCGTAGTGGCAACAGGAGCGGGCAGGCTTGCCTGATGCTGGAGGGAATGGGCTTCAAAAATGCGAAGAACCTGGTGGGCGGTATGAACGATTGGCAGGAAAAATTTGCAAAATAATTTCAGAGCATCTTTTAATTAAACGGCCGCAGTATGCTAACTGCGGCCGTTCATATATTTGAGTTCCTGGTTACAACTTTATATTTATCCCGGCCATCCAGTAAATAGTGGCCATGGGAAAATAATAATTCTCTGTAGTGGTTTGTCCTCCATAAATATAGCTGAATGTATACCCGTTAGGTTCGTATTTTTTTGAGAATACATTATTTGCCTGTACAAACAGGTCCAGGGCTTTCAGGCTATTACGGGAAAAATGATACGCCATGCGTATGTTCTGCGTATAAAATGGATCAAGACTTCTTGATTGCTGTCCGGTGTTGTCAAGGTATTGCCTGCCCACATATTTTCCATCTAGTGTAAGTAATGCATTTTTGAAAGGAACAATGTCTGCTGAAACAGCACCGATCACGGCAGGAGAAAATGCGATGGTGGAGTTCTTATAAAAAATAGTTTGTTGCCCACCGTTATCATAGTCATCCACAAATTCAGTAAAGTTCTTAATCCTGTTCTCACTTAGCGTAAGGTTGGCATTAAAGGATAACCATTTACTAACTTTTACACGGCCCTGCATTTCTATACCAGCCCTGTAGCTGTCTTTTATATTTGTACGGGTGTAGGCACCCACATCATTAATTTTCCCCGTAAGTACAAGCTGGTTTGTATACTGCATATAATAAAGGTTAACGCCCCATGAGATTGTTTTGAAATTTTGTTCTACTCCTGCTTCAAAGTCATTTAACTTTTCTGCTTTAGGTTGTTCATTTGGGTTTGCCTCAAAATCATCTCTGTTGGGTTCTTTTGCAGCCCTTGCATAAGAAACAAATGCTTGCGTATTCTTTTTAAAATAAGTAAGTCCGGCTTTTGGGTTGAAAAAGGTATAATTCTTTTCAACTGTCAAGGAAGGATTATTCCTGAAACCACGGATTGTGTAATCTATATTTCTGGCTTGAAGATCAATGAAGCTCTGCAGGTGATCGCCCAATTTTTCAGTATACTTCACATACAAAGAAGCGTCATTCTTATCAGCGTTATTATTGTACCATTGGTAGTTTGCAGGTATGGCTTTTTGTACCGCCGCCCATTTTACTTCGCCATAATGAAGGCCATCGTATGCATTAACGCCGCCACCTATAATAACCTGCCGTTTACTGCCTTGGTATTGCAGGGAAAAAACCGAACCGTAAAAGCTGTTATCGAGCCACAAGCGCCTGATAAGATCAGTTTCTGTAGTGATGGTACTGCCATCATTATAAACCGGAAGTCCGTAGTCAGCCAGGGGTTCTTCGGCTTTATATTGTTCATAATATCCCTCTCCTTTTGTGAGAAATAATGCAATGTTTCCCTTCCATTTGTTGCTGATTTTTCTGTTGTAAAATAGCTGGTAATGTGTTTGGGTATAATTGTCCGTTTCATTATCGTAAGGGCTGCCTGGTTTTTCCGTGCCGGCACTATTAAAAGTGCGGTTGCTTTTCAATGTGGCTTCATCAACCCCATACCATGCCTGGTATGTTTTTTCTTTGCCAGAAAAAATATTCAGCCTCAGCGACTGCTTTTTATCTACGTAGGCCGCACTGCTGTAAAATGATTGAAGCCTGCTGCTGGCCCTGTCAATATAGCCATCGCTGCTTATCTGGCTCAATCTACCATCAACGGTAAAGTGTTTGCCAAAAATACCGCTGTGCAGTATCAGGGTATTTTTAAAACTGTTGAAACTGCCAAAACTGTTGTTAAATTCCAATCCTTTTTCAGTTACAATTTCATTGGTGCTGATGTTGATGCTGCCACCGAAAGCACCTGCGCCATTGGTGGAAGTACCCACACCCCGCTGCACTTGTATACTTCCTGCAGAAGAGGCAAAGTCGGGAATGTTTACCAGGAAAGTACCCTGGCTTTCGGCATCGTTATATGGAATACCGTTAAGGGTAATATTGATGCGGCTTGCATCTGTACCACGTATCCTGATGCCGGTGTAGCCAATACCATTGCCTGCATCTGCATTTACAACTACAGAAGGCGTTTGGTTTAAAATGAAGGGCAGGTCCTGCCCAATGTTCTTTTTGGCAATATCGGCCTTGTTTAAATTGGTTTTGGCCACGGGTGTTTTTTCATTGGCCCGGATGGCATTTACTTCTACCGGCTCAAGGTAGGTGGTGTCATTAAGTTTGGTGTTTTCCTGTGCAGCGCACACGAGGGTTGTCAGCAATAAGCTAAAGCTTACTAATAAAAGTTTCATTATAAAAATTTTTTGCTGAACATCCGGGCGAAAATGCCGGTAATGTAATTATTTGCTCCCTTCGCAGGCATTATCCTGTGCAGGTTATCGGGTGTAATCTCAGCCTCCTTAAAGAAGCACCCCGGAAATTCAGTAGTTTAAAAGAACGAAGGGCAAAGCTACATCCTATTGACTTTAAAAAATAATTTTTTATAAGCTGTAACTATTTAAACCGCTTATTCGTTCAACAATTTATAAGTATAGCCATGAAATTAACTTTTAGGGCCGGCCAAAAAGTAAATTTCGTATTCAAAAAACAAAAACATTTCCAAAACCTGCAGGTGATGCCCTGCTTATTAAATTATTTAACAGCTTAATACTAAAAAAATGAAACAGATATTAACGTTCGTAATGCTCATGAGCATCAGTTGTGTCCTTAATGCACAAACCAAAATGGTAAATGATGCCAATGCAAAAACCAGGGTTATTTCCGGGAGTTTTACCAGGGTATCTGTATCCAGCGGAGTTGAACTATACCTTACCCAGGGAAATGAAACTGCATTGGCTGTGAGCGTTTCCGATAGCAAATACGAAGAGCGGTTTAAAACTGAAGTAGTGAATGGCGTATTGAAGATTTATTATGATAACAGCAACATGACCTGGAAAAATGAAAAAGGGCGCAAGTTAAAAGCATATCTTTCCTGCAAATCGCTGGAATCAATTCGTGGGTTTGCAGGTGCAAGGGTAGATATTAATGGTGAATTTAAAGCAGACCAGATGGAACTATCCTTTTCAAGCGGAGCTTATTTTACCGGGAAGATCACCAGCAAATCAATGACATCAGATGTAAACAGCGGTGCGCAGATTAAGGTGGCTGGGCAAACAGGGGAACTTACCGTATCAGCCAGCAGTGGGGCAGCTTTTAAAGGATACGACCTGGTTACTCAAAATACGACCGCTTCCGCCAATAGCGGGGCGTCTGTGCAGGTTGAAGTGAGTAAAGCGCTTACGGCATCAGCCAATAGTGGTGGAGAAATTCGTTACAAGGGAAATGCTACTGTAACAAAAAGCAAAGTTAACAGCGGTGGTTCTGTAAAACAGGGCTGATAAAAAACAAGAAACTCATGAAAAAAATATTGCTTAGCATATGCATAGTTTGTTGCGCTGCCACAGGTTTTGCACAGGAGCAATTGGTGGTAGACGCCAATGCAGTATCAAGAAACCTTACCGAATCCTTTAATAAAATAAAGATAGCCAGCAATTTTAAACTGGTACTCAGCCAGTCAGCAGAACAGGGGTTGGCTCTTAGTGCTTCAGACAATAAATACCTGGAAGAAATTTATACAGAAGTTGAAAACAATACTTTGAAGATATATTCCAAAGGTGGTTATAGCAGGCGTGCAAAAGGTATGCAGGTTATAGTATATGTTGCCTTTAAGGAACTGAAGGAGTTGAATGTTTCAGGAGCGGCTGATGTACAGGTACTTGGTGCACTCAGCGGAGATTTTTTAACTATCGAAATGTCTGGTGCCAGCGTATTTAAAGGAAAAGTAAATATTGCGAAACTTTCATTGAATTTAAGCGGTGCCAGCACCGCTTCCCTAACAGGCAAAAGTAAAGAGACTGACTTGCACTGCAGTGGTGCCAGCGATGTAAATGGTTACGAATTAGTATCCGGCACTGTTAAAGCAACAGCTTCCGGCGCATCGGATATTAAAGTTTTTGTTGACCAGGAATTAACAGCAGACGCATCCGGTGCCAGTCATATCTATTACAGGGGTAGTGCTTCTAAGATCAACGCTAAAACAAGTGGCGCAGCGGAGGTTTTAAAGAAAAATTGAGCATTAAAAGAGAATTAAGTTTCGAATCATTTGGCTGAGAGTTTGTAAACTGCTATCTTTGCACCGCGAAGTAGAGCAGCGGTAGCTCGTCGGGCTCATAACCCGAAGGTCAGAAGTTCGATCCTTCTCTTCGCAACTAAGAGCCCTTCAAAAGGGCTTTTTTCAATAGAAAACATTTACAGGCCTGAACTGCCTGAGTTGGTAAGAAGGACACATCCTCTTGCTGCAAAAAATGAGAAGTTCGCTATCATAAAAACTAGCTTCTCTTTATTTTTCAAAACAGCTAACCCTGTTTGTGAATTGATTATCTCCTCTTACTCTCGTAGCTTTTGCGTGGTGATCAATTTATAAGTATAAAATTGTTTCACATATGAAAGTTGGATTCGTAAATATTTTTGGTAAGCCCAATGCAGGTAAAAGCACCTTGCTTAATACTTTTATGGGCGAAAAAATGGCGATTGTATCTCACAAGGTACAAACCACCCGCCACCGTATAAAAGCTATTCTTACCAATGACGACTACCAGATCATTTTCTCTGATACACCTGGTATAATAGACCCCCGTTATAAGTTACACGAACGCATGATGCAGGCTGTTAAAGGCAGCCTGGAAGATTCTGACGTTGCATTGCTTATTGCAGATGCAAGAGAACCGGTAGAAGAAAATGATGAAATCTTTAAAAAATTGAGGTTAAAAGCACCAGTAATTGTGGTGTTAAATAAAGTGGATGCAGTAAAAGATGATGAACACTTAAAAGCCTCGATTGCTTTTTTTGAGGCGCAGCCTTATTGTAAAGAAGTGGTTTGCATATCAGCTTTAAAAAAGCTAGGAATAGATGAGTTGCTTCAAAGAATTCTGCACTACCTGCCGGAGGGGCATCCCTTTTATGAAGGGGACGACATCAGCGATATGCCAACAAAGTTTTTTGTGGGCGAGATGATACGGGAAAAGGTTTTCCAGTTGTACCAGGAAGAACTGCCTTACCATACCACCGTATTGGTACAGGAGTTCAAAGAGAAGACCACACTAATAAAAATTTCGGCAGATATTATCGTACAGAGAGATACCCAAAAAGGAATTATTTTAGGCGGCGGTGGAAGCATGATAAAAAAGCTTGGAACGCTGGCCAGGATTGATATTGAGGCATTCCTGGATAGTAAAGTGTTCCTGGAACTTTTTGTAAAAGTTCGCCCCAAGTGGAGGGACAATGATGTACACTTAAAAGAGTATGGTTATTAGAATGTTGTTGCAGGAAACAAAATTTTTCCTGTAACAAAGATGAATAGCATTCGATTTGAAATATATTTTAAACATTTAAATCAAGTTCCCCTACAGGGGCTAGTGATATGAGTTTTACAGTAGCAATAACAGGAAGGCCTAACGTAGGCAAAAGCACTTTTTTTAACCGTATGCTGGAGCAACGCAAAGCCATCGTAGATGATATGAGCGGCGTTACTCGTGACAGGCAATATGGTGTGGCAGAGTGGGCAGGCAAATCATTTAACCTTATAGATACAGGTGGCTTCGTGGCTGGCAGCGATGATATTTTTGAGTCGGAGATACGCAAGCAGGTACACATAGCTGTGGAAGAAGCCAATGCGGTTATTTTTATGGTGGATGTTTCAACGGGTATTACTAACCTGGATGAAAGCATGGCCGACATGATTCGCAGGAGCACTAAGCCTGTTTTTTTGGTGGTGAACAAAGTAGATAACCATACCCGGATGCTGGAAGCCAGCGAGTTTTACAGCCTTGGTTTCGAAAATATATTTTTCATTTCATCTACCAGCGGAAGCGGAACCGGCGAATTGCTGGATGAGTTGATAGCATTGATCAAGGATGATGATGTGATAGCGGATGAGGAACCATTGCCAAAATTTGCCATCATCGGTCAGCCTAATGTAGGTAAATCTTCATTGCTGAATGCACTTGTGGGTAAAGAACGCACCATTGTGAGCGATATAGCCGGAACAACCAGAGACACTATCCACACCCATTACAATCTTTTCAATAAAGAATTTATACTGATAGATACTGCCGGTATTCGCCGTAAAGCAAAAGTGCACGAAGATCTGGAGTTCTATTCTGTTATCCGTGCCATAAAGGCGATGGATGAGTCAGATGTATGTATGCTGTTGTTGGATGCCAGCAAAGGCATTACTGCCCAGGATTTATCTATCTTCTCCCTGGCAGCCAAAAAGGGAAAAGGTATTGTGGTGTTGGTTAACAAGTGGGATTTAATTGAAGACAAGAGCAACAATACTGCACGGGATTATGAAAAAGACCTGAAGCAGCGCCTTGCTCCTTTTTCCGATGTACCCATTTTATTTATTTCAGTTACCGAAAAGCAACGGATTTTTCAGTGTATAGAACTTGCTCTGAAAGTATATGAAAACAAGCAGCGTAAAGTGGCAACTTCAAAGCTGAACGATGTGATGCTGAAAGCAATTGAAAGTTTTCACCCACCGGTAGTAAGGGGTAATGCGGTAAAGATCAAGTACGTAACCCAGTTGCCTACCTATACACCCAGTTTTGCTTTTTTCTGTAATTACCCCGATGACATAAAAGCGCCATACAGGAATTACCTGGAAAATAAGTTGAGGGAAAACTTCGACTTCAGCGGTGTATCTTTGCGCTTGTTTTTCAGGAAGAAATAAAAGAGAACCAGCTAAAGTGCTCATTGCAACAACTACACAACTGTATTGTTTAATAATAGCGGATATTTAAATAAATGGATCACCAGGAATATTTTGATAGCGGTATAATTGATGCCTACTGTATGGGCTTTACTTCCCCCGAAGAAAACGAGGAAGTAAGGGCTATGGCAGAAAAGTACCCGGAGGTGGCCGCAGCAATAGCCCAACTTAAGCAGGTGTACGAAAGCACCTTTAAGATGGAGGAGATGAAGCCGAGTCCTTCATTAAAGGAGGCCATTATGATTAGTGTGTATGCGCAGCAATCAGAATCGCAGGTAGAGTTTGTGCCATTGCTGCACAAGGAAACTTGCTTAGACCGTTTACTACAAACGGTAACTGCTAATAAAATCGTTCCGCCTACCGAATCTTTCGATAATATCTTTATGCAGGAACTTCCCTCTACAAGGGAAGTATTAAACTTTGCGGTTTGGGCAAAAGTTGAGCAGGAGGAAGAAACGCACACCGATATTAAAGAGTTTATTGCTGTACTAGAAGGAAGCTGCGATATGTATATTGATGGTGTAAAAGGAAGTTATGGTAAAGGCGATGTTATTGCCATCCCGCTGAATGCGCCTCATCATGCAATAATTACTTCGCCGCAACCTATGTTTGCATTTGTGCAGCGGCAGTTGGTACTGTCTTAAAACGCTGCCATTTTTTTAATTACGACGAAAGCAATTACGCCAAGTAATAAAATCAAAATGATGCTGAAGTACACCCAGCCTTCATTTGAAAGTAAGCGCCTGCTTCTTCTCTTCTTATTTTTTTCTAACTGTTTTTTCAGGCCGGCATTTAACTGCTGAACCATTAGCGGTAACTTTTGGGCTTCATGCAATTCCTTCAGTCCCTCAGCGGCATCGCTCATAAAAGAATCGTCATTCATCTGCATCTCCAGGTCATGCGTTTCCTGTTCAGAAAGATTCCTGCTCAGATATTCCAGCAGTTTATCCTGCCTGATATCCTTGTTTAAATTGGTCAATATGTTTTTTAATTCATCACTCATTGGGCTGCATCCTTTGCATAAGTATCTTTAAATTTCTTTTCCCATTTTGAATATGGCTTTTTACCTGCATGGTATTAAAACCGGTTTGTTCGGATATTTGCTGGTAGGTTTGTTTTTTAAGGTAAAATAAAGTTACACAAAGCTGTTGCTCTTTGTTCAATTCTTTTAGTGCCATTTCCAGTTGATCCAGTTGCCTGTCTTTTACAATGGCTGCATCAATATCTTTTTTTTCAGGATCCGCTGCTATTAAATGTTCAGCTATTTCTACCGTATAGGTACCTTTATCCCTAAGTTTCATCAAGCAATGATTTTTTGCCACCATATATAGCCAGCTCTTAAAATAATCTACCTTATATTTTGGAAGATCCCTGATAACTTTTAAAAAGACTTGCTGAACGCTATCTTTTGCATCTTCTTCATTTTTTAAATATTTCATGCAAACACCCAATAGTAACATGGTGTAGCGTTGCAGCAAAATGCCTAGCCAGTCGTTATCAAGGTCCCGGTAATACCGTTGTAACAATTCCTTATCTTCTATATCGTTGTAGAGCTGTGGATTCAAAATTTACAAAGCTGATTATTTATTCAGTAGATGTAAACTTAGCTAAATTCCATAATTTAGTTGCATACAAAACCTGAAATATGAATTATGCAGTTTGCATTTTGCCTGTTGCACATTTTCGTGCAAGTCCCGATCACCGGGCGGAAATGGTGAGCCAATTGTTATTTGGTGAATCTATAAAAATATCTGCGGTAGATAACCAGGGATGGGCAGCAGCAGAGAGTATATGTGATGGTTACAAAGGTTTTTGCAGGCTTAACCAGTTTGCTTTGCTTGATGAGGCCATTACCGAAGTGGGGGAGTACACGGGTGATTGGGTGCAGGAGATCTTTGTAAATGATCAGAAGATGATGATCCCTTTCGGTTGCAATCTTTCGCTGCTTAAGCAAGCCGTTCCCGGTTGCAAGGTTATTTACAGCGGGAATATTTACAAAGCGGATGCCAATAATATTTCAGATGAAAAAATTATTTCCATTGCTTCTATTTTTTTAAATACGGCTTACCTGTGGGGTGCCCGAAGTGTATTTGGTATCGATTGTAGCGGCTATTCTCAATCGGTATATAAAATGCTTGGCATTGTATTGCCTAGGGATGCAAGCATGCAGGCTGAACAAGGAACATCTGTAGGGTTTCTGCAAGAAGCCAAATGTGGCGACCTCGCTTTTTTTGATGAAGATGATATGATAACACACGTGGGTATTTTGTTGAACGATCACCAGATCATCCATGCATCAGGGAACGTGCGGATCGATCATATAGACAACGAAGGAATTGTGCACGTAGATACAAAAAAGAGAACGCATCACCTGCGGTTGATCAAACGATTTTTTTAGCTTGAGGCCAGGTTCTTTAATAATTATTGAATGCCGAACTTTTCTTTGTACCTGTCAATCGAACTATTGATGATACGATAGGCAATTTCTTTGTCCTGGAATTCGTCGATCGCAACTTTTTTATCCTCCAATACTTTGTATTGCTCAAAATAATTTTTCAATACTGCAATAAGGTGTGCAGGCAAAGATTGTATGGAACTGATATGGTTAACGGAAGGATCGTTGGTTGCTACTGCAATGATCTTGTCGTCTTTCTCACCGTTATCTATCATCTGCATGTTACCAACCACAGTAGCTTCCACCAGGCAAAGCGGCTGAATACTTTCGCTGCAAATTACCAGGATATCCAGTGGGTCATTGTCTTCGCCCAATGTTTGTGGAATGAACCCGTAATTCTGCGGATAATGAAAGGATGAATAAATGACCCGGTCTAATTTCAACAGTCCGGTGGCTTTGTCAATTTCATATTTTGTTCGGCTTCCCTGCGAAATCTCTATCAATGCGTTTACTGTTTCAGGAGCATTTTTGCCGCAGTTGGCACCATGCCAGGGATGTAATACGTAATTGTTCATAATGTTTTATTGTTGTATAAGTTTAAATCCTAACCAGGTAGCCAATATGCCGGCTACCACGCTAATAAGTATGTAGGTAAAAGCCAGGTCATATTTTCCTTCCTGCATCAGTAAAATATTTTCTGCACTAAAGCTGGAGAATGTAGTGAATCCACCACAGATTCCTGTAGCTAAAAAAAGCTTCAACTGCTCATCCAGCGATTCATGCTTTATGCCAAAGGCAATAATAAGGCCCAGTATAAAACTTCCGGTTATGTTTATAGCTAACGTAGCATAGGGAAACGTTTGCGGTTTTGCCAGTATAATCACCAGGTAACGCAAAGCCGCACCAATACCGCCGCCGAGGGCCACATAAAGTATGTTTTTTATCATTGTTTAATTGATGGATGATTCACCGGAATAAGTGTATTTAAAATCAACCGCCCATATTTTATTTTTTCTTACCAATTTTATCTCCATTGGTTGGTGCATATAGCTGTTGCTGTAATTGATAAGCGTAGTGCTATCGTTTACATCCGTATACTTATTAATATCGTAAGAGGCTTTTTTGTACCCATCCTTTTTATCTGCTGGTAACTTATTGTAAAAAACCTGGTACGAATCGAACAACTGAACATTTTGCGAATCTTTCAGCAGCAGGCCGGAAGCCTTTTCAAAATTGCCATCTAGACTTGCCCGTATAAATTCTCTGCCTGTATCCAGGGCTGTTTCAGGCGCCTTGCTTTCACTCTGGTTACAGGCAGCCATAGCCACCGATACAGCTAAAACAAAAAGTATTTTTTTCATTGCTCAGATTTGTTATTAGGGCGTAAAGTTAAACATCTTTTAGGTTGTACATAAAAAAAGCATCCCCCGGGGGATGCTTTTACAATCACGCTGCAATATCTTACTGTGTCATTTTTTCCATTGCTTTTGCTAGTGAATCCAATGTCTGGGAGCCTTTTTTCAAACCTTCTTTAAGAGAGTCAATATTCATATTCTTCATTTCTTCTGCATCTAAACTGTCAGACATATCAACACCCTTTTCTTTCATCTTATCCATTCCCATGCTCATGATAGAAGCTTTATCAAAAGCAACTTTCCAGGAACCACTTTCTTTTTTTAAAGTGTAGTTTAAAGTTTCGCCACTTGTTTTTTCTTTTACAGGAACCGTGGCCATATCGCCGTCAATTTTGGCTTCGCCATACTCCATATTTGCTTTGTCATATTTCTGAGTCTCCTCTTTGTTCTCTGTCTTCATGGCCATTTCCATCATGTCCAGCATCGACTTACTGTCTGCGGTTGACAGTTTGCGGGCCTTTTCCATATTCTTATCGGCAAGTGCCTGGAAGAATTCGCTTAATACTGCTTTGGGATCGCCGCCACCTGATTTGCAACTGCTGAAGCATATGGCTGTAAATACAATGGCTGCTAAGAAAATTTTTTTCATTTGTAGTTGTTTTGTTTTGTGCCCAAAAGTAATGGGTTTAATTAATATTTTATGTATTATTTGTATACTATTTCTGTTATTTTATTGCATGCCGGGTGCAGGAAAATATCATCTACGCCAATAAATTCGAAGTCGCCGATGTGGCTTTTTGCTAACACTATTTGCTGCTTGCTGGCTTCCCGCAAGCTCTTATAAATGAATTCGGCACAGTACATCCTGTCGTCCGTTGCCAGGTCAAATTTCATATCGAATTTCAGGGGCAGTTCAAAAAATCGTTGCACCACTTTAACCAGTTGTGCTGCATCGCTTGTGGGCATTTCAAAACGAAAAAGCCCAATGCCGTTATTGGTATATGGATCAGCAAATTTTTCGAAAGTTTCTCTTTTTAGTTTTTCGTCGGGGTTCCATTCGCCCCCAAGTGCATGGTAAATAAACAGGCTGTCGTTTTCTATGCTGGCAATGCCGCAATGCGAATAGGTAGTATTCCTGCGGCATAACTTACGTAAGCTTTCACTGGTAAAGTCGTTGCCGGTTCGTGTAACTACATCCCCGGTTTTGATGAGTGGCGTTACCTGTGCTATGTTGCTGATTGCATTAGTTAATCGTTGTTTAATTTGTAAGGAATCTGCGGCGGTTAAATGAATGGCGGGTAATGCCGGTTGCGATGCCATGTTGCAACCAGCCTGAAAAAGAATAAGGCAGCCTATGAGCTGCCTTATTCTTCTTTTAATAAAAATGTTCATTTAAATATTGCTATTTTCTACCTGATTCATTGGTTCTCACTTCATCATCTTTATTGTATGCTTTGATGATAGATTTAACCAGGCGATGCCTTACTACGTCTTCTTCATCAAGCTCTACATAAGCTATCCCGTCAATGTTCCTAAGAATACGTGTGGCTTTAAACAAACCGCTTTGCTGGTTCTTGGGAAGGTCAATTTGCGTTGGATCGCCGGTGATGATGGCTTTTGCATTAGGGCCAATCCTTGTCAGGAACATTTTTATCTGCAGGTCGTTGGTATTTTGCGCCTCATCTAAAATGATGAAAGCATTATCCAACGTACGGCCACGCATATAAGCCAACGGCGCAATTTCAATGGTGCGGGTGCTCATATAATAACCGAGTTTGTCTGCAGGTATCATGTCATCTAGTGCATCATATAAAGGTCGCAGGTATGGATCGATCTTTTCCTTAAGATCTCCTGGCAGGAACCCCAGGTTTTCGCCGGCTTCCACCGCAGGTCTTGTAAGAATGATCTTTTTTACCAGCTTGTTCTTTAATGCCCTTACTGCAAGTGCAACTGCCGTATAGGTTTTACCAGTACCGGCGGGGCCTATCGCAAATAAAATGTCATTTTTGTCGCAGGCATGCACCATGGCCTTCTGGTTTTGGGTGCGTGCCCTTACCGTTTTGCCATTGGGGCCAAAAACCAATACATCATTAGGATTGCGATCAAGAAAATTGTCTACCACTTTTTCATCATCACCACCCAGGATCTGTTCAAAATAATTTTCGCTCATGTGCCCGTTTCGTTGCAGGTACTGAACAAGGAGATCAATTTTTTCTTTGGCTTCCTCTATCTGTTCCGGGGCTCCGCTTAATTTTATTTGCGTGCCGCGGCTTAAAATTTTTAACAAGGGAAACTTTTTTTTCAGAATGTCGAGCTTTCCGTTATTTACTCCAAAAAATTCAATGGGGTTAACGGTTTCCAGATTAATGATAGTGTCTGTCAATGCTTTTCCGATTTAATTGCTTTTTCTGCAGAAGAGAAAAAACAGGTTGGGTAAAAGAATGTTGTTGCAATAGGTTGGATGAATTCATTCATACCAAATATAAATTTCAACTTTAGATAACTGTAATTTACTTATTCACATTTAAATTTGCCTGGTGGAAAAGTTAAATAAAAACAATTGAGGATAACTTTAAAAATCCCCTATCACCAACATAATTATCATTTTAAAAACGTGCCAGTAATTTAAAGTTAATGAGCCTTGGTGTAAGCCTGTTGGGGATGGCAAAGGAGTTGTTAGCAAAATCTTTGATGATCTGGTAAGAAATGATATTGGGCCTGTCTATCAGGTTGAATACTTCGAAGCTTGCCCAAATATTATCGAATCCCCGGAAAGGGTTGTGGCTTCTTCGTACAGACTTATCAGATAGTAGCAATGCACTGAAACCAATATCAGCCCTGATGTATGGCTCTACTATCAGTCCGTTCCTGTAGCGTACGCTGTTGGGGATATTATATGACATGTTGCTGCCATACAGCAGGTTTACATGTACTTTAAAATTCTTATTGGTTGCCAGGTAATCTTCCAGGAAAACACCCACGGTTATCAACCGGTCTGTTGGCCTGCGCAGCCAACCAACTGCTGTTTGCATACTGTCTGTTACCACCTGGTCCTGCGTGCCGGGGCCAATAATTTCTCCTGCTGCATTTTTATAACGGAAGTAAAAATCATTGTCAAGATTTTCTCTCGATCGCATGAGTCCCACACTCAGCCAGCTTTGTGCATCATTCACCAACTCGCCAAATAAGCGCATCTCAAGGCCGGTTGTATAGGCTGTGGCGTTGTTGGCGCCAAGGTAGCGGATCTTTACATTATCAATATCATAAGGCACCACATCTTTCATTGCCTTGTAATAAGCCTCGGCTGTAAGCCTGAATGGGCGGTTAGATGGGCCTTTAAAATTATAATCGAAACCTGTTACGAGCTGTACACTTTTCTGTGCTTTTATATCGGTGTTCACGGTGCCATCATACCTTCTTAATTCCCTGTAAAACGGTGGCTGCTGATAAACACCCGCCGCCATTTTTATGATCACATCTTTTTTCCACCGCGGCTTCCAACTGGCCTGTGCTCTGGGGCT
>JBBSKH010000032.1:0-32036 GCA_038256495.1 Chitinophagales bacterium | reverse complement strand
CGAGTAACGAGAAACGAGAAACGAGAAACGAGAAACGAGAAAAACGAGTAACGAGAAAAACGAGAAACGATAAACGAGAAACGAAAAACGAGTAACGAGAAAAACGAGTAACGAAAAAAACGAGAAACGAGAAACGACTATGTACGCAATTGTAGATATAGAAACTACCGGAGGTCATGCCACCGGCCATGGCATTACTGAAATTGCCATTTATATTCATAATGGTAACAGGGTAACGGAAACTTACCACACCCTTATCAATCCGCAACAACGTATTCCTTTATACATTACTGCACTTACCGGCATCAGCAATGCCATGGTAGCAAGTGCGCCTGTTTTTGAAGAAGTAGCTGGCGAAATATTTTCGATGCTGCAAGGCCAGGTATTCGTAGCGCATAATGTAAATTTTGATTTTTCGTTTGTAAAACATCATTTAAAAAATACAGGCTACGAGCTCAATGTAAAAAAACTTTGCACAGTCAGACTGGGGCGAAGGGTATTCCCCGGGCTACCTTCCTATAGTCTCGGTAACCTTTGCAGGAGCCTCGGCATCATCATTGAAAACAGGCACCGGGCTGCGGGTGATGCAGAAGCTACAACTGTTTTATTTAGCCGCATGTTGCAGGAGGGCGGGCAACTGCACATTGATGCTATGCTAAAGAAATCCTCGGCCGAACAATGGTTACCACTTCATCTTGATAAGACTGTTATAGATACCTTGCCGGCAAAACCAGGCGTGTATTACTTTCACACTAAAAAAGGAAAGGTGATTTATGTTGGCAAGGCCATCAATATACGTAAGAGAGTTAGCAGCCATTTTACCCACAATGATGGCGAAAAAAAGCGGCAACATTTTTTACGGTATGTAGCCAACATCACCTGCAATGTATGTGCAGGTGAACTGCATGCATTGGTGTTGGAAAGTGCAGAAATAAAAAGGCTGTGGCCAAAATATAATTACAGCCAGAAACAACCTGCTCAAAAATATGGACTCTATTGTTTTGAAGATAACCGTGGTTATATGCGGCTGGCCATAGACCGGAAGAAGAAGAACCTGAAAGCACTCTACCACTTTAACTTGTTGCACGAAGGACTGGTGTTGCTCCGTAAGATGATGGAAGAATTTGAACTGAATGAGAAACTATGTTTCCTGGATAAAATACCCTTGTGTGAAAAGGACCTTGAATTTTTAGACGCTCCATTGTATTACAACGGTAAGGTAAAAAAAGCGTTGGCTGCGCTGGAAGATCAATTGCCTACGTTCGCAATGGTTGATGATGGACTAAGCGAGGAAGAAAAACTTTGTATGCTGGTTGAAAGGGGCAGTTTCTGGGGGATGGGTTACATCAATGCAGCAGTTACGCTTAACGATATTTATAGTTTAAAAGAATTACTAAATCCTTATGCCGATAATGACTTTATCAGGAATTCTATTTATTCATTTGTTGAGATGAACCCGGAGAAAAAAATAGTATTGCAATGCTAATGGATTTACTTCAGCAAAAGCTTGGCAACATCTTCTGATAATTCAAGCCAAAAAATCAAATTTCTTTAGTATAAATTTCCGTTATTTTCGCAGCCCTCAGAAAAAATTAAAGAGTCAATCAAAATAATTAATATGTTTTCACAACTTATAGCACAAAAGATAAATGTAAAGCCAGCACAGGTAGAAACGGTGTTGCAATTGCTGGCCGAAGGATCAACCATTCCTTTTATTGCCCGTTACCGGAAGGATATGACCGGAGCGTTGGATGAGGTACAAATTCAACAGATACAGGATGAAAATAAACTGATGAATGAATTTGCCGATAGGAAAACATTTATCGAAAAGACCATTACTGAGCAAGGCAAGATGACGGAAGCGTTGCAAGCCAAAATAGATGCAGCCATCACCATCAGCCAACTGGAGGATATTTACCTGCCTTACAAGCAAAAGCGAAAAACAAAAGCGGTCATTGCCCGGGAGAACGGATTGCAACCTCTGGCGGATTTGTTGCTGGAGCAAAATGATGTTGATGTGGAAAAAGAAGCCTCGGCCTTTGTAAATGAAAAAGTAGCCACGGCAGAACTTGCCTTGCAAGGTGCCAGGGACATCATTGCAGAAACGGTAAATGAGGATACGCTGGTAAGGGATAAAATGCGTAAATTATTTGAGCAGGAAGCAGTCTTGAAAAGTAATGTGGTTGCCGAAAAAGAAACAGAAGCAGCCAAGTACAAAGATTATTTTGACTTTAGTGAGAAGATATCAAAAGTGCCGTCACACCGCATCCTGGCGGTGTTACGGGGTTTCCTGGAAGGTTATTTAAGAATTGCCATTGAGCCATTGGAGGAAAATGCACTAGAGCGTATTGAAGGGTTGTATATAAAAGGTATGAGCCCCTGCAGCGATCATATTCGTAAATCCATCAAAGATAGTTACCGACGTTTATTACAACCCAGTCTTGAAACGGAATTTCGTTCTGCACTAAAAGCTGCAGCCGATGAAGAAGCCATCAATGTATTTGCAGAGAACCTGAGGCAGTTGTTGTTGAGCGCACCTTTGGGTAGCAAAAGAATTTTGGCTATTGATCCCGGTTACCGCACGGGCTGTAAAGTAGTTTGCCTTGATGAAAAAGGGGAGCTACAAAAAACTTCACTAATTTATGTGCATGAAAATAACAACCGGTTGTATGAAGCGGAACATACCATTCGTTCGCTGGTTAAGGAATACGAAACGGCGGTTATTGCCATTGGCGATGGAACAGCGGGGAGAGAAACAGAACAGTTTATAAAGAAACTCAACCTGGGTTTGCCTGTTTTCCTGGTGAACGAAGATGGCGCCAGTATTTATTCTGCATCAGAAATTGCACGGCAGGAATTTCCCGACCAGGACATTACCATACGAGGCGCAGTTAGCATTGGCCGGAGGTTGATGGATCCTTTGGCAGAATTAGTAAAAATTGATCCCAAGAGTATTGGAGTGGGGCAGTACCAGCATGATGTTAATCAACCACGCCTGAAAGAGCGATTAGATCAAACCGTTATGAGCTGTGTAAATAGTGTAGGGGTGAATGTAAACACTGCCAGTAAGCAATTGTTAAGTTATGTAAGTGGCATCGGATCTACCATCGCAGATAATATTGTAACCTATCGCCGGCAGGAAGGAAAATTCAGCAGCCGCAAAGAGTTGATGAAGATACCAAGACTGGGCGGAAAAGCATTTGAACAATGTGCAGGATTCCTGCGCATACCTGCTGCAACAGATGTGCTTGACAGTAGTGCGGTGCATCCCGAATCTTATGAACTGGTGCACCTGATGGCGAATGATCTTGGTGTAGATGTAAATAAAATGATCGGCAATGAAGAGTTGCTTAAAAATATTCCGGTTAAAAAATACATCACAGAAAAGTTTGGAGAACATACGATCAATGATATAATTAACGAATTGAAGAAACCCGGCCTGGATCCACGAAGCGAAGTGCAGGCCTTTGAATTTGCCCAGATATTTTCTTTAGATGATGTAAAAGTTGGAATGGAAGTGCCGGGCATGGTAACAAACCTTACCCGTTTTGGCGCATTTGTAGATATCGGTGTAAAGCAAGACGGGCTGGTACATGTAAGTGAGATCGCCCATAAATATATTCAAGACCCTGCCGAGGTATTAAAACTAAATCAACCTGTAAAAGTAAAAGTGCTGGAAGTAGATGTAGTGAGAAAACGTATAGCGTTATCAATAAAGCAAACTGAAGCGGCACCAATTCATCAGTCTAAAAAAGGGCCGGCGCCTAAATCTTTTGTAAAAAAAGAAGCAGCGCCTGCAAACATGAATGATGCTTTGGCTGCGTTGAAAATGAAATTCGGCAAATAGGTATCAGGCGTATTTTTCCAGGTAAAATTTAAAAAGATCCCTGCTCATCATATGGGCGCCCAGGCTTTCAAGGTGATCGGTGTGCAGTTGGCAATCTACCAGTTGCACATTTTCCTTTTGCAGTTGCTGTACATATTTAATAAAGGCAAATTTGCTGGCATTGCTTTCACGACTGAACATACTCTCTCCAAAGAAAATATTACCCATTCGTACGCCATACAGTCCACCAACAAGTTTATCATCTTTCCAACTTTCGGCGCTGTGTGCAAATCCCATCTGGTGTAATTGAGTGTAGGCCGTTATCATCTCATCAGTAATCCAGGTGCTGCCACCCTGACCCTTCCGGTATACTTCCCGGCAGTTCTTTATAACTTCAGTAAAGGCCTTATCGGTAGTAAATTGAAATTGATCTTTCCGGAGTAATTGTTCCATACTTTGACTTACTCTTAATTCTCCGGGCAATAACACAAAACGTGGGTTGGGGCTCCACCAGTAAATAGGATCACCTTCATTAAACCAGGGAAATATACCCGAACGATAGGCCAACAGCAGGCGTTCTGGCGTAAGGTCGCCGCCAATGGCCAGTAAGCCTTCCTCTGTTGCGGTATCAACGGGGGGGAATTGTAGCTGTTGGTTAAGTAAATACATGAGCAGAAAATTTTACGGATTACGATACCAGTTCCTCTATAGTGGCATTGATCAGCCTATCATTAATGGCATCACATTGCGGCTTCAACTGATCGTAACCGCCTGTTTTTACAGCATATTTTCCTTTGTAATGTATAAGCATGGCGCATTGTTCTGCCTGCTCCTGGCTGTGACCACAAATTTCTATGAGGGTTTCTATCACCCATTCAAAAGTGTTCACTTCGTCGTTCCAAACAATAAGGGTAAATGCGGAAGATGTTTCTGTAATAACATCTGTTATTTCCAAAATCTCGGTAGAGGGGTCATATGTGTCGGTAGGAAAATTCATCGGTGTCGGGTACAAAACTACAATTTTTCATGGGTTTAAAAAAGGTTTTAAACTTTAATAATCGACACAGGTAGTAAGGTTTTGAGGCAAGGTCGCTTTTGCAGCTGTTTTCTTGCGTCTGAATTGGGGAGTACATTTTAAAGGTTAGCAGAATAGAGTGTATATGTGTAAAACATATAAAAGGGGAATAAAAAAGCCCCGAATAAACCGGGGCTAAAATTTGTGGGAGCTACAGGGCTCGAACCTGTGACCCTCCCGATAGTAGATCGGGATGCGCTAACCCAACAGCGCTAATACGATGTTCAAATAAAAAAGCCCTATTTGTGTAGAGCTAAAATTTGTGGGAGCTACAGGGCTCGAACCTGTGACCCTCTGCTTGTAAGGCAGATGCTCTAAACCAACTGAGCTAAGCTCCCTTTTTCAGGAGTGCAAAGATAGGAGGAAAATATTTTCTGCAAAATTTTTCTTCATTTATTTTCTCAAATAATTTTTAGACCAGTCATGGTATTTATTATTCTTTAAATATCAACGGGTTCACTAAGTTGAATGCCTGTATTTTTGCTGGTACAGGCATCTAAAAATAATTTTCATCGGGTGACTTATTCAAAGAAATATGTAAGTTTTATTAATGGCCGTTATGCAAATGAAGGCGTACGGATAACGATTGGAATTTTACTGCCTTCTCTGCTGATGAATTATTTTGGGCAATTACATGCAGGTATCATCATGTCCATAGGTGCCCTTTGTGTAAGCGTAGCAGATGCACCCGGCGTGGTAAAGCATAGGGTGAATGGGATGTTGGCTTGTATTATCCTGGTAACGGTAATTTCTGACCTGGTGTATTTTTCCTCCGCAAATATTTTTATACAGGGCCTTGTAATATGTCTTGGTGGATTTTTCTTTTCCATGCTAACGGTTTATGGTGCAAGGAGTGCATCCGTAGGTATTGCTGCCATGCTCATTATGGTATTAAGCCTGCAAACGCCCTTGAAAGGGCACGACATCCTGCTGCATACGGTTTATACACTCTGCGGTGGCATCTGGTACATGTTGTATAGTTTGTTGCTACATCGTCTGCGGCCTTATAAATTTATTCAGCAGGTATTGTCTGATTATATAAGCGAAGTTGCCGGATACCTGAGATTGAGAGGGAACTTATATGATACCAATCCTGATTATGAAGATGTAGATGCGCAGTTGCTACAAAAGCAAATTAGTATTGATGCACAGCAAACGATGCTGAGCGAACTGATCTTTAACACCCGGGCGATTGTAAAAGAATCCACTCATACAGGTCGAATTGTAATGAAGCATTACATGGAAGTGGTTGAGCTGTATGAATCAGTAATGACCACCTACCAGCAATACCGTTTACTACACGAACAATTTGATACAACGGGAATACTAATGGCTTACAGGGATATCATTTATTTGCTGGCAGATGAGATGGATGAAATTGGACATGCTATAAAAACGGGCAATAAATCTATGCCATCGCACCTGGTAGATAAAAAAATTGAGGCTACCAGGAACCAGTTTGAACTACTACGAAAAGATTTTATGAAGAAAGACACGGTGGAGCATTTTGTAAGCCTCGGCCGCATCCTGAACAACTTGCAGGATATTGCAGAACGGATTGCCCGCCTGCACCTTTACAGCACACAAAAACCAGCCGAAATCAGGAAAAGCGAGCATGCTAAAGCTTACGCTTATTTTTCACCTACAGAAGATATTCGTCCTATTCTTTTTTGGAATAACCTGAATATGTCTTCCAACATATTCAGGCACGCCCTCAGGGTGTCGCTTGCATTGCTGGCGGGTTTTGTTATCTCCTATTTTTTTAAAGTAGACCGTGGCTATTGGGTGTTGCTAACCATCGTTGTTATTTTAAAGCCTGCGTATTCACTTTCTAAACGAAGGAATTCAGACAGGTTAATTGGTACCGCCCTGGGCGTGGTAGCGGGTATGCTGGTGCTGTTGATCATAAAAAATGATAGTGTGTTACTTGGACTAATGATCTTGTTCATGCTGGGGAGTTTCATTTATTTTCGAACCAACTATTTCTTAAGTGTGTTCTTGATGACACCCTATCTCCTTATATTTTTTCATTTTTTATACCCTGGTATTTTGAGGGACCTGATGGTTGATAGAATTGTGGATACTGCCATAGGATCTGCTATCGCATTTTTTGCAAGTTTGTTTTTAGTGCCGGTGTGGGAGCGGGAGAACATTAAGGCTTATATGCTGGCCATGCTGGAGGCAAGCGAGAAATATTATACCGTAATTGCCACACAGTTCAGTCAGCAGGTACCCGTTAACGTAATTGAGATAAAACTTGCCCGTAAGGACGAACTGGTAGCCCTGGCCAACCTGTCAAATGCATTTACCCGCATGTTATCAGAACCAAAAAGATTCCGGCAGGGCATAAAAAATATACACCAGTTCGTGGTAATGAACCACACCTTGATTGCGCATTTCGCCACCCTATCGCATTTGCTGCAAAAAGACATTATCAGTTTCCGATCAGAAAACCTGTTGCCCATGATTCAGAAAACCAAAGTACATTTTAATAACGCCCGAATTGTGCTGCAGGATAGTAAACTACCAACTCAATCTGACGAGGCATTCAATACTCAGGGCATTCAAAACAGGCTTGCAGCGCTTGTTGAAAAACGTAAAGCCGAAATAGAAGCCGGCTTGCTGGAAACCCCGGTGAAAAATGAACTGGTAGAGATCAAGTCTATCGTAGACCAGTTCAATTATATCTTAAACGATGCCAGGGCAATTTATAAAATTGCTACAGAGCACGATAGGGAAATGCAAATCAAAATCTAACATTATTATTACAACAAATTTGTAACAAAAGTCAGTTCTATATCTGAAGAAGACTTGGCGCTATTAACAGGATCACTTAGCTCTTTGTTGGGTGGCGAAGCACCATAATGCCTTAAAGTAATTTTGATTGTTCCGTTTCCTATGGCACCGGTTGTCCAGGTGCTGTTAACGCCTACCGGAATGCCATTGCTGTCATTGTCAAGGTTGGTAACCGTAATGGCGGTGTTGCCTTCGGGCGCATAATAGAACCGGTGGGCTATAGCTTCCTCTATTACTTCCAGCGTAATATCTTCGGGAGGCAGCGCACTATTATTTAACAGCGTTATCTGTACGTTATAAGTTGTTCCCGCATTTAGTTTGATAATATCCTGCACAGGAGCAACACCACCCGGGCCATCAGGATCATCAAAAAGATAGGTAACAGTGGGGCCACCTGTAACCGGTGTAAATGCCAGTTTCAGGGTTGTTATTAATTCTTCGTCGTTTACTTCACCGGCCTTGTCTTTCAGGCAGGAAGACAAGCCAATTGTAAGGGCGACGATTGATAAAAATATCGTGATGAATTTTTTCATGATTTTATTTCTTTATAGGAATTTTTAATCGAAACTGGATATTCCTGCCGGTCTCGTCTGTAAAATAGCGGAGGTTGTTCAGGTAGTCCCGGTACACAGTATTCAATGCATTTCTAACAGCAATACTAAAGCTGAGTGGTAGTGTTTTAATGCGGATGGTTGTACCTACGTCAGCATTTACCAGGCCATAGGCGCCTGGTGCAGGTTTATAATCCTGGCGGCCATTTGTTTCATCTGGCACCCTTGTTTGTTTTAATGTGTAGGCATAATCTACAGAAAAATAAGTACCTGTAAATTGCTTGCTGTCGTTGAAATTATAACTGAAACTATTTTGTAACCTGTCTGCCGGCATGCGGATCAACCAGTCATCCAGGTCTTTGTTTCGCCCACGTAACATAGAATATTTCAGTTCCCAGATAAATGGTTTTGTAATATTTACCCTGGAGGTAAAGTCTATTCCACTGAGGCGGGCGTTTGTTTGTTGGTAAACCAACAATGGAAAGGCGCCGGCAATGGTAAGCACGGGTTCATCAGGTTTTGGCTGCTGGTAAATAAAATTACTAATGCTGTTATTATACAATGTTGCCTCAATGCCAAAGGTACCTTTCTTGTTCTCCCAGGAGTTGTTTAGAGATATGTTCACAGCCCGTTCTGGCTGCAGGTTAATGTCTCCCGTTTCAAAAGTTGCGGTACCATGGTGAATGCCATTGCTGAGCAATTCATTCACCTGCGGAGCCCGGTTGGCTAGTGCAATATTGCTGTTTATTTTCCAACGACTGGTAATCTTGTAACCAGCGTTGAACGAACTGCCCAGCGTATTAAAATTAAAATGATTTTCATCAAAGATTTCTCCGCCTTGCCGAACCCTGTTGCTGTTGATGTCTTTATGATCGAAGCGGATGCCTGCTTCTACATTCCAAACACTATTGTGCCATTTGCTGATGTAGAACCCACCGATGGTATTTGATTTATAAGCCGGAATGAAATATCGCCCTGCGTACTGGTTCTCCTGTTTAGCTGCGGCTATGCCTGCCTGTTGGGTGAAGCGCTTTTTGTTATTGAATTGCCAATTTAGGTCGGTACTATATGTTGCAATACCCAGGTCTAGTTGGGGTACTTTGCTTTGGCTGTTGCGGATGATGTCAAACTCCTTACGATAATTTAACTGCGTAGCCAACAGCAAGGTGAACTTATGTTTGCCATTCTGTATAACCGTTTTTGATTTGGCGAGGTAATGCTGCACATCCTGGTTAGGCCGACCAATGGTATAGGTATTTTCTCCCGTGTACACCGGATCTGGCCGGTCGCTGTCAATGGCATTTTCCAGGTCTGGGATATTACCAATATGTGATCCTTCAAATATGCCCACTTTAGTATCAAAAAAACTATAGAATAATTCTGTACTGAACTGATGTTTCTTCCATCCTGCAGTTAAAGAATAATTTTTTTCTTCGCTGGCTGTATTGTTCAGCCTGTAATCGGGGGTACTTGCATTGGCTCCTCTTTTATAAGTGCCCTGCACCCGGTAGGTAAAATTGGGAAGACTCTTTAGCTGCTGCTCAAAAACACCTGAGAAAACGTATTGACGGTTATTAGTAAAGTAGGCGCTGTTTAATTCGGCACTGCTGCCGGGTTGGCTCATCAATGGTTTTGGTTCCACCAATATCACACCGCCAATGGCATCAGATCCGTATTTCAATTCATCAACCCCTTTTACCACCTCCAGTTTGCCTGCAACAAAAGGATCTATTTCCGGGGCATGCTCATTGCCCCATTGCTGCCCTTCCTGCCGCACGCCGTTATTGATGGTGAGAATGCGGTTACTGTGCAGTCCGTGAATAATAGGCTTTGAGATAGTGGATCCTGTCTGCAACATATTAACGCCGTTCAGTCTGCTCAAAACTTCGGCCAGGTTCAAACCTTTGGTTTCGTCCATTTGCCTTTCAGAGAGTTCTTTCTTAAAGCCAGTGTTGGCTGTTCCCTTGTGGCTGTTCAAGGTAATTGCACCCAGGGTATTTTTAAGATGTGGTAATTGTATATCAATATGCCTGTCTTTAGTCAGGCTTATTTTTACTTCTTTAGTTTCGCAGCTAACATGGCTTACCCTCAGGGTATAATTACCAGGGCATATGCCTGTAAAAATGAAATCTCCCTCACTGTCAGTTACAATATCTTTTTTTAATTCAACGATGGTAACGGTAGCGCCTGCCAGTTTTTCCCGGCTATCTGTATCCTGTATATGACCCTTCAAAACAAGGGAGCATTTTTGCGTAAATGCGGGTGATGTTGCTATCAGCAACATTACTGTTATAAATTTTTTCAATTCAAACTAATATTAAAAATGTAGAAAATGTCCCTGGAGTATAGGGAAGTTGCTTAACAAGGCAAACTGGCGGGAGGTCCCCTTAAAGCTTGATAAGGCATGCCTTGTTTACATACAGAAAGAATATCGTAAACAATTAAAATTTCAACTGGTTTTGCAACAAGCTCCGCAAAAAGTAGGGTGGGCTGTACAAAAGGAGCATGCAGGTCAGCCTGGTTGCAGCCACAGCTTAGTTTGTGTGCTTTAAGCTGGAGTTCGTGTGCACCTGTAGTAGCAGTTACATCCACATGGCAACCAAAAATATCGTGCAGGGTTCGTTGAGGCGTAATGCTTAATGCAAACAAGAGCATCAGCATTGCTGCAATAAATGGCCGTATGATATTGTTTGAACTCAATCCTGATTATTTGTTACGTGGTTGCAAAAATATAACTTTATTTGATAACCTGCTTTCTTTAACATTTTGGAGCAACCGAAACTTAATCTTCCAGGAACCGGAGATTCCGTTTTATTCCTTCAAACTTTGATCTTTTTATGGGCGAATCTTTAAATATAATCTTAAAAGACTCTTCTGTAAGTTCCTCCCAATCCGCAGCATTGTAGTGTAAAATTTCCGGGATAGGCTCAAATGCAGATTCCTGGTGGGGTTTGGCAAACCGGTTCCATGGGCATACATTCTGGCAAACATCACAGCCAAAAAGCCAATTGTCAAACTGGCCTTTCATCCCCCCTGGTATCAATGCATCTTTCAATTCAATCGTAAAATACGATATGCATTTGCTGCCATCTACCACTTTGCCGGGAAGGATAGCTTCTGTAGGGCAGTGGTCAATACACTTCGTGCAGGTACCGCAATAATCTGTTGCAAATGCATCATCAGCATCCAGGTGCAGGTCTGTTATCAAAGTGGCAATAAAGAAAAATGAACCATCTTGTTTGTTAATGAGGTTGCCATTTTTTCCCACCCAACCGAGCCCGGCTTTTTGGGCCCAGCTACGTTCCAGTACAGGCGCACTGTCTACAAAACCGCGGCCTGTAAAATCACCTAATTTATCTTTAAGTAGCTGAAGAAACTCATTCAATTTTTTTCGTATCACAAGATGATAATCTTTACCGTAGGCATATTTGGCAACTTTAGGCATGCCTTCATCTTGGTGTTGATCGGGATAATAGTTAATCAGCAGGGTAATAACAGAATTGGCACCTGGCACCAGTTTACGTGGATCTACCCGGAGTTCAAAATGGTTAGCCATGTAATGCATATCTCCATGCATGCCCTTGTGCAGCCATGCTTCCAGCCGCCTTGCATCATCTTCCAGGTATACTGCTTTTGCAATACCACAATGATCAAAACCAAGTTTTGAAGCGGTGTCTTTTACAAACTGTGTATGTATACTGGTAGAATTCATTACTTATCGGCGTCGTCGCACAGTACTGGCCAGAAGAAAATTCCTCCCAACTCTATTCTAAAATGTATGCGAAGGAGTTAGCCGTTGATTTTTACTTTCGGACATGTGGCATATTTGTACAAAGTTACAAAGCGAACTATAACAGCGTTATTTTAAAAATTAATATCATAACCAACCAGGCCTATCAGCTCTACATATCCAAATCTATGGCTTACCCTGCTACCTTTTAACTGGGTAGTATTGGCCAGTGCATTCACATATCTTACGTAGCCAGTTTTGCCGGTAAACTCTACAAAAAGATGTTTGGTGGGGAAGAATCTTGCTCCTGCTTCTGCAGATACATTATAACCTGCTATGTGAAATTTGTTGTTCAGTCTGTCGCCATGATAAGTAAAGTCGGTGCGGGGAATGTTGATACCGGCGCCAGCTTTCCAAAGAAAAGTTACCAGCGGCCTGGTATGATGGTTAGTAAATGCTAATGTATTTTGCTGCACATAGTTAAGGTGGAGCAGGTTGCCACCATCTGTATGTTCCAGGTGAAGGAAGTTTTCGCCATTCAGAATACTGTCTGTATTAACCGGCTTTCCCCCAATGTTTCCGGTTACCCTTACACGCTGCTCATCTGTTACCACGTACTTGATGTGATCAAAATTTAATTCCAGTGCCCGGTGATGATTTTTGTCAAGGTAAAATCCCACCCGATAATTGTATTGCGGAATTGATAATTCCAATGGCTTTTTTAAAATAGCATCCAGGTCGGGTTTATCATGCGCTTTTGCACGGTGCAGTGTAAAATTATCGCCATTGGCTAGCTTAAAATGAATATTGCTGCGGGTATACCATTCCGTATTGTAACCCCATTGGATGTACATGCCACTGAAGAGGCTTTTCGATTTTTGCGCCTGAACTGCAGGACAGATCCACAAGAATAACAAGGCGAGGGTGAATTGCTTCATTAAATTTTATCATGAATAATGAGGCGCAAAGGTATGTATTTGGCGGATGTAATCCGCTATTACAATGATGGCTGTCTAAATATCGGGCCATTTCGTATCTTTCGAAACTAATTTTAAAATATGAGAAAAATTTGGTTGCTTTTTGCCATTACTATGATTGCGCTGCAAATGCAGGCACAGAAAAAACAAAATTCCACATTAAATGAAGACAGTATTTACTTCAGTTCGGTAAAATACCGCAGTATCGGTCCATACCGCGGGGGTAGAAGTGCAGCCGTAGCAGGAGACCTGCAGCAGAAAAACACTTACTACTTTGGAGCTACCGGTGGTGGTGTTTGGAAAACAATTGACGGAGGTAGCAACTGGAAAAATATTTCTGACAAATCTTTTGGTGGCAGCATTGGTGCTGTAAGTGTTGCACCAAGCGATCCTACTATTTTATATGTGGGTGAAGGTGAAGGAACCCTCAGGGGAAATGTTAGTGAAGGTTTCGGTATATGGCGCACAGATGATGGTGGACGCAACTGGAGGCACCTTGGTCTGAAGGACACCAGGCATATCCTGCGGATCGTGATTCATCCTAAAAATCCTGATATAGTTTGGGTAGCTGCCATCGGCCATTTATTTGGTCCCAATATGGAGCGGGGCATTTTTAAAACTACAGATGGTGGTAAAAACTGGAAGAAAGTATTGTTCGTAAACGACCAGACAGGTTGCAGCGATCTTGTGATGGAGCCGGGCAATCCACGGGTATTATATGCAGGAACCTGGCGCATACAAAGAACGCCTTATAGCCTGGAGAGTGGCGGCGATGGTGGGGGCATCTGGAAGAGTGTGGATGGCGGCGAGACCTGGAAAAATATTTCATCAGCCAAAGGACTTCCCGGCGGACTTTGGGGAATTGTAGGCGTTGCCGTTAGTTCATCAAATACTGACAAAGTGTACGCCCTTATTGAGAATGCCAAAGGTGGTTTGTTTGTAAGCAATGATGGGGGAGAAACGTGGACGCTGCAAAGTACCGACAACAACATCCGCCAGCGGGCCTGGTATTATACCAAACTATTCGTTGATCCTAAGAACGAAAATAGTGTCTATGTGCTGAATGTAAACTTCCTTAAAAGTACAGATGGCGGCAAGTCATTTAAAACGATAAGAACACCACATGGCGATCACCATGACCTTTGGATAGACCCCGAAAATCCTGACAGGATGATCGTTGCTGATGATGGCGGTGCACAGGTAACGGTTAATGGTGGCGATGATTGGAGTACATACAATAACCAGCCAACAGCACAGTTTTACAGGGTTAGCACAGATAACCATTTTCCATATAGGATACTGGGGGCGCAGCAGGATAATTCTACTGTAAGAATTTTATCTCGCAGTAATGGCGGGCAGATAAGCACCGATGATTGGATGCCAACGGCAGGTGCAGAAAGCGGTTACGTGGTAGCGGACCCAGAAAACCCCGATATTGTTTATGGTGGAAATTATAGTGGGTACCTCAGCAGGCTCGATCATAAAACAGGGGAGAACCGGGCGGTAAGTGTTTGGCCCGATGATCCGTTGGGTGGAGGAATTGATGTTGCCAAATATAGGTTCCAGTGGAATTTTCCTATTTTCTTTTCACCACATAACCCTAAAAAATTATACGCAGCCGGCAACCATTTGTTTGCAACTGAAACCGAAGGTGCATCATGGACGGCGCTAGGTGGCGACTTAACTACTAACGATAAACTGCGACAGGCAAGCAGCGGTGGTCCCATTACAAAAGACAATACCGGCGTGGAAGTATATAGTACCATTTTTACCGCAACTGAATCGGCATTAGAGAAAGACTTGCTGTGGACGGGTAGTGATGATGGACTGATACACGTAAGTAAAGACGCCGGTAAAACCTGGGAAAATGTAACACCAAAAGAAGCCGGCAAATGGATGATGTGGAACTGCGTGGAAGCAGATCCTTTTAAAAAAGGGAAGGCTTATTTCGTGGGCACCAAATACAAGATGGATGATTTTACGCCATATATTTTTAAGACAGAAGACTATGGTAAAACATGGACGAAAATTACCAATGGAATTCCGGCCCTGCATTTTACAAGAGCTTTGCGTGCCGATCACAAGCGCCCGGGATTGTTGTATGCAGGAACTGAGTATGGCATGTACATTAGTTATGATGATGGCAGCAACTGGAAACCTTTCCAGCTAAACCTGCCGATGGTGCCCATTACAGATTTAGCAATTAAAGAAAACGACCTGGTTGTAGCCACGCAGGGGCGTGCCTTTTGGGTGCTTGACGACCTGGGAATGGTGCAGCAAAAAAATAATAGTATCATGGATAAAAACCTGTTCGTGTTTGATGTTAATGATGCTTACCGGTACGATGGTTACCAGAACATCAATGCAAAGAATGCAGGGATGAACCCCCCGAACGGTTCCGTGATAAATTATTATTTGAAAGAGGTAGGCGATTCTGCAAATGTGAGTCTTCAGCTAATGGATAAGAATAAGAAACTCATTAAAACCTTTTCAACTAAGGCAAAGGATAAAGCTGATCAGTTGGAAGTGAGCAAAGGCATGAACCAATTCGTTTGGAATATGCGCTACGATTCAGCAGAAAAAGTAAAGGGACTTATCATTTGGCACGGAACAGTACCGGGACCGAAAGCAGCACCTGGAAAATATTTTTATAAATTAAAGGCAGAAAAAGATTCTGCTGAAGGAAGTTTTGTAATAAAAGCAAACCCGGTGTACAAGGTGAGCCAGCAAGACTACGAAGAGCAGTTTAATTTCCTGCTTTCTGTTAGAGATAAATTTTCGGAAATTCAGGTTGCCATCAGGAACATTAACAATCTCCGTGGCCAGGTAAATGACTTTGTTGCATTGCAGGGAAAGAACATTCCAAAAGAGTTGAAAAAACAGGCTGATAGTATTAATAAACAAATGACCAGTATTGAAGAAGCGCTCCACCAAACCAAAGCAAAAAGCGGGCAGGATGTGCTGAACTATCCCATACGTTTAGACGATAAGATATCGGGACTGTATGATTTTGCCAGCAGCGGAAACGCTGCACCGGCCGGGCAGGTTAAAGAAGCCTTTATCGTATTAGGCGGCCAGGCCGACGTACAACTTAAAAAGTTTGACCAGTTGCTTAAAACAGATATAGCAAACTTCAACAAAATGATAAGGGAAAGTGCGCTTCCTGTGATAGGTATTAAAGAAGAAGCGAAATAAATATTTATGAAAAAGTTTAGGATGAGGAAGTCTCATAATTAAAAGAACGTCCTGAGATTTGTTTAAACGGAGACTGTACTCCATCAGATATCCGAATTAAAAGAGGCTGTATCGTACTTATGATACAGCCTCTTTTTTTTTACCTGCCAAACCGGTAATGTTTTGCCAATGGATGAACTTTGTCCTCCAACATATCTGTTACCATATCCATAGCCTGCACGGAGAAAGTGATGCCATTACCACCAAACCCCAGTACAAACAAGCTATTGGCAAACTCAGGCGAAGCACCAATATATGGCAGCCCGTCTTTCGTAGTTCCGAAAGTGCCTCCCCAGTTAAAGTCCTGTATAAACTGCACTCCCGGTATCATACGTTTTAATTTCTTCATCAATTTGGCAGCCTTATGTTCTTTTATTTTCTGTTGAAAAAATGGGATATTATAAGAAGAATCTTCGCCACCAATTAACAGTCGTCCATCATCTGTAGATCGCATATAGGTGTATGGGTCATCTGTATCCCAAACGAGGGTATCGTTTAATGGTTGCGGAATGGCGATGTTTTTTTCGCTTACACAGGCATAGGTATAAAATAGTTTGGCTATATCTTCCTGTATCATTTCAGTAGCTTCAAAGCCTGTGCAAAAAATTACTTTCTTGCAGGTAACGGTGTTACCATTTTCAATTTCGATTATGGGGTTTTCAGCATCCAGGTTAAATTTTTCTATCACAGTTTGGTCGTACACTTGCATGCCGTTTTCTACATTTAGCCTGATGAGTTCGTGCGCCAGTTTATAAGCATCCACGCTGGCGCCGCAGTCAGACAGGATGGCCCCGTAACATTTCAGGCCATAGGTTTTTTCTACTTCATTTTTATCAAGCCATGTTACACCGAGCTGATGCTTTTTTCGCATGTCAAATTCTTTGCGATGATCTATTGACGCTTCTTCGCTATGGGCCAGGTACAGCGAGGTTTTACGCTCAAAGCCACAATCAATCTTTTCGACTTCCACCAATTTGCCAATGTCTTTAATGGCTTTTATGCCGGCCTTGTAACATTGTATTGCGCCGGCTTCGCCAATCATTTCAGCCAGCTGATAAAGTGGTGTGTCTATTTCGTATTGTAACATACTTGTTGTGGCAGACGAACTGCCCATAGCAATATCCCTCTTATCAAGCAGCACAACTTTATAACCTTTTTGCATTAGTGCGTAGCTGGTAAGCGCACCTGTGATGCCGCCTCCAATAACTGCAATCTCGGTAGTAAGATTTTCCTGTAAAGAAGGATAGCTGTATAAAAGGCCGTTTTTTACTAACCAGAAAGATTCAAATGTTCTAAGGCGCATGGTAGAGTTTAAGTTGATATATAAATAATAATAGTGCCAAAGCGAACAAAGTCTGTAACAGTAGGGCATTGCGAGGGCAACGGTTGTTGTTCCAGTCTCTATTTGTTTAATCAAAAGATAGGCAACTCCTATAAACAATAAACTTATTACTGCTGATGTGAATGGATGCAAGAATCTGCTTCTATGATTGCCGTTGGCACTTTAATTGGACAGTAACAGGCAGTTTAATCACCAAAAAATACATATTAAAGATGGCATACAAAACAATCAACCCATATACCGGTAAGGAACTAAAAAGCTTTGATGAATTTACAGATGAAGCATTGGAAAATAAATTGCAGGCTGCACAGGCCGCTTATGAAAAGTGGCGGCACACTACCTTCCAGGAACGCAGTAAAATTATACAACAAGTAGCAACGCTCATGCGGGAAAGAAGCGACGAGCTGGCATCGCTGATCACTTTGGAAATGGGCAAACGCATTAAAGAGAGCAAAGGAGAAATAGAATTAAGCGCCAGCATTTATGAGTATTATGCAAAAAATGCAGAGGAGTTCCTCGCCGATAGAACTTTGTCACCCCAAAACGGGGAAGCATTTGTACGTAATGAACCCATCGGTGTATTGCTGGGCGTTGAACCATGGAATTACCCGCATTACCAGGTAGCCAGGTTTGCAGCACCCAATATAATGGCAGGCAATTGCATTTTATTGAAGCATGCATCCAATGTGCCGCAATGCGCTGCAGCTATTCAACAGCTGTTTAAAGATGCAGGCGCACCAGAAGGCGTTTATACAAACCTTTATGTGTCCTCTTCAAAAATCGATAAACTGGTGGGGCATAAAATTGTGAAGGCGGTATCTCTTACGGGTAGCGAAAAAGCCGGCGCAAGCGTTGCGGAGGCGGCAGGAAGGCATTTGAAAAAATCTGTTTTAGAGTTGGGCGGTAGCGATCCTTTTATCGTACTGGATGATGCGGAGATGGACAAAACAGTTAAGTGGGCTGTGTACGGAAGAATGCAGAACACAGGCCAGGCCTGCACCGCAGCCAAGCGCTTCATTGTTATGGATGCTGTGGCAGATGAGTTTCTTGATAAATTTAAAGCCAGCTTAGAGAAAATGGAACCGGGTGACCCCATGGATGAAAAAACAAAACTCGGTCCTTTAAGCAGCAAAGATGCTTTGGAAGGCCTGGAAGAGCAAGTGAACAGAGCAGTAAAGGAAGGTGCTAAAGTAGTTACCGGTGGCAAACGTATTGATAGAGATGGTTACTTTATGCAACCTACCATCCTGGAGAATCTTACGCCGGCCAACTCTGTTTACCACGAGGAGTTGTTTGGCCCGGTGGCTTTATTCTTCCGGGTTAAAAATGAAGAGGAAGCTATTGAACTGGCAAACGATTCATACTTCGGCCTCGGCGGTGCCGTATTTACTGCAGATGAAGAAAGAGGCCGCAAAGTGGCCGACCGGGTGAATACCGGAATGATGTTCATTAATCATCCCACAGGTTCGCAACCAGATCTGCCTTTTGGCGGAACAAAAACTTCCGGTTATGGACGTGAGCTTTCTTCGCTCGGCATACAGGAGTTCATAAATAAAAAATTGATAAGAACAAGTGATATAAATGCTAAGTAAAAAATTCCCCCGAAGAAACGGGGGATTTTTTATTGGGGAAAATGTACATCCATTTTGCTCTTATTTCTTTGCCTGGAAGTAATGTATTAATTTACCTGTACAAGTTATTGTTGAGCTTTCACGATGACGTTTATTTCTAACTACTAAAAATTAGCAGTATGAAAATAGGTATCTGTTCAGATCATGGTGGTTATGCACTAAAGGAGATCGTGCAAGCTGCTTTATTAAAAGAAGAATACACGGTAGTTGATTACGGTTCGTTCATTCTTGACCTGCAGGATGATTATCCTGATTTTGTTTTTCCGCTTGCCAAAGCTGTGGCTGCCGGCGAAGTTGAAAAAGGTATTGCTGTTTGTGGGAGCGGCGTAGGCGCTGCTATTGCTGCCAATAAGATCGCTGGTGTAAGGGCTGCACTCATACAGGATTATTTTGCTGCCCACCAGGGTGTAGAAGATGATGATATGAACCTGCTGTGCCTTGGCGGCAGAATAACCGGCGAGTCTAGTGCGTTAGATCTTGTTACTGCATTTTTAAATGCCCGATTTTCTGGTGAAGACCGGCATGTGAGGCGTTTGCAAAAAATAAAAAATGTGGAGGAGGGTAACGAACCTGCCTGATTACATACCTTAGCCCAGATGCATTTTCTATTGCGCTATTTAAAATTTTTTTCCATTCCTTAAAAAATAAGTTTTAGTTTGGTTAAAAACTAACAATGATTAAACGACAACTGTTATTGGTTACCACTATCTGTTGGTCTATGCTGGCCTGTAACCAATCTTCTCAACAAAATTCCCAAACATTTGATGCAGCCTCCGAAAAAAAGGCGATCAGCCTTGTCCTTGATTCGTTAAACAAGGCGGCAGGCAATGCAGATTTTGACCGGTACTTTAGTTATTATGCCGACGATGCCGTTTTTGCCGGAACCGATGCCACCGAACGTTGGGATAAAAATGCTTTTATGGCCTGGGCCAAACCTATCTTCGATAAGGGAGCAGCATGGAATTTCACCGCCATCAACCGAAATATTTATTTTAATAAAAGTGGTGAGCTTGCCTGGTTTGATGAACTGCTGAATACACAAATGAAAATATGCAGGGGATCGGGCGTGTTGATAAAGGATACTGCTGCTGGCTGGAAGATTCAACAGTACATTCTGTCTACGACAGTGCCAAACGAGGTGTTGGATACCGTGATTGCGGTTAAAGCAGCGGAAGAAGATGCCCTCTTAAAAAAACTGGGTACTCAATAGCATTTCGAAAAAGCTGACTGTTTAAAGAAATATTAAAAAGCCATGATAATGGAACAAGTGCTCCCGGTAAAAAAACGTATTGAGTCTATAGATATCGTTCGTGGCCTGGCCATGGTTATCATGGCGCTGGATCATGTGAGAGACTACTTTCACATAGCTGCCAATATTGATGACCCTTTGAACCTGGACACCGCATCACCGGGGTTGTTTTTTACAAGATGGGTCACTCATTTCTGTGCGCCGGTATTTGTACTGCTTTCCGGTACTTCCATTTACCTGCAAAGTCTTCGAAAAACAAAAAAGCAACTAAGTGTTTTTCTTATTAAAAGAGGCCTCTGGCTAATCCTTGCAGAGTTTACCATCATCTCCCTTGCCTGGACATTTGATCCTTTATTTCATGTTCATCCAATGCAGGTGATATGGGCCATCGGTATCAGTATGGTCATCCTTGGCTTTTTAATTCACCTCCCAGTTAAAATAATTTTTGTCTTGGGAGTGCTGATAGTGGCTGGCCATAACCTGCTGGATATCCCGGAGTCAGCGCCAGGTTTTACGCCAGGCTTTTGGTGGGATCTTTTTCACACTGGTTATTTTAAACTATACAGCTATGCACCGGGTCATTTTGTAATTATGGTGTACCCCTTCCTGGCATGGACGGGGGTGATGATGTTAGGTTATTGTTTGGGGGTGTTTTTCTCAGGTAAATACACGGTTCCCGAACGCATTAAAATACTGCGTTGGCTAGGCTTTGGTTTGCTAGGTTTGTTTGTGCTGCTTCGTTTTATAAATGTGTATGGGGATCCACATCCATGGTCTGAGCAGCAGGATGGATTGTATACTTTCTTTTCTTTTATCAAGATAAATAAGTACCCGCCTTCGCTGTTATATTTATGTATAATGATTGGACCTGCATTGTTATTGGTGTCGATGGTAGAACATGTGAAAAACCGCTTCGCCGATGTATTGATTGTATTCGGAAGAACCGCATTCTTTTATTATATCATTCACCTATACCTGATACATTTATTAAAAGCGGCAGATTTTTTTATCAAGGGCAACCATACGGTGCAGGAAGCACTCCAATCGATGACAACACTACCTTTTCTCTTTGTAATGCCAGGTGAAGGATATGGCCTGGCAGTAGTGTACGGTATCTGGATAGCAGTAGTAGGTTTATTGTACCCCATATGCAAATGGTATGATCGATATAAGACGAGTCACAAAGAAAAATGGTGGCTCAGTTATTTATAAATGTTGTTCAACCAATTTTTAATTTATACATTCATAACAATCTTCAAACCTAAATAAAAAAAAGATGCTGTATTCCCGGAAGTTGAAAAATTGTTGTTACATAGTTGCGCTGGCAATTGGTACTGTTATTATTCCTGCTAGCGAGGCTGAGGCACAGTCAAATGTTCAGTCGGTGGCCGCTGCGGCTACCAAAATAGAATCCAAAGTTATTGCCTGGCGCAGGGATATTCACGCACACCCAGAGCTGGGCAACCGGGAAACAAGAACAGCGGAACTTGTAGCGAAACACTTGCGTTCATTAGGATTGGAGGTTAAAACACAGGTGGGTGTAACGGGTGTAGTAGGAATTTTAAAAGGCGGCCAGCCGGGACCGGTAGTGGCACTACGTGCCGATATGGATGGATTGCCTGTTGAAGAGAAGAATGACCTGCCTTTTGCTTCCAAAGTAAAGACGATTTACAATGGCCAGGAAACTCCTGTAATGCATGCATGCGGTCATGATGCGCATGTGGCCATCCTGATGGGCGTAGCAGAAGTTTTATCGGGTATGAAAAAAGACTTGAAGGGCACGGTTAAATTTATTTTTCAACCTGCCGAAGAGGGATCACCCAAAGGCGAAGAAGGTGGTGCCGAATTAATGATGAAGGAAGGCGTGCTTACCAATCCTGCGGTAGATGCAATTTTTGGATTGCATATGAAGAGTAGTGTGCCAGCAGGAACCATTACTTACCGCCCCGGTGGCATGTTTGCGGCGGTAGGAGATATGAAGATTACTGTTAACGGCAAGCCTTCTCACGGTGCCTATCCCTGGCTTTCTATTGATCCTGTTGTTGTGAGTGCACAGATAATTAATAACCTGCAAACAATCGTAAGCAGGAATGTGAAGCTTACAGATAATGCCGCTGTTATTACAATCGGTTCTATTCATGGTGGTAACCGCAGCAATATCATCCCGGAAAAAGTGGAGATGCTGGGAACGGTACGCACTTTGTCTGAAGCAGATGAAAAATTTGTATTTGAAAGGATAAGGCAGGTGGTTGAAAAAACTGCCGAAGCTGCAGGCACTACTGCCGTGTTGGAATTGCCATACTCAAGTCATTACCCGGTTACTTTTAACAACGAAGCATTAACAGCAGCCATGTTACCTACATTACAACGTTCTGCAGGTAAGGAAAAGGTATTATTGGTGAATGCAGAAATGGGTGCCGAGGATTTTTCATTTTTTGCACAAAAAGTACCAGGCTTGTATTTCTATCTCGGCGGCATGCCTCCCGGTAAGGATCCTGCTTTGGCCGGTCCACATC
This sequence comes from Chitinophagales bacterium, assembly GCA_038256495.1. GTDB lineage: Bacteria > Bacteroidota > Bacteroidia > Chitinophagales > Chitinophagaceae > Ferruginibacter. The sequence goes on along the minus strand of JBBSKH010000032.1, from coordinate 9,109 downwards.
ATACACCCTCTTTTTACCTTGATGAATCTGGTTTTACAACCGGTATCAGGGCACTTACCAACTTAACGCTGGATTATATGGAGATGCATAAAAAGTAATGCTGTTAGAAAAGAGTTAGCGATAATTTTATTGAGATTGCATTATTAGGGTAAATATTTTTGTTAATACTTATTATGAAACACCTTTGCCGTTGGCGACAATAAACATCGCTGATGTTTTAGCTGGAATAAGATTTTACAACTCTATCAATTTAAAACTTGGATATAAAATGATAGAAATAAGAACTCCGGGAGAATGTTAAATACAATAAACGATGGAACAGAATAAAACTTATGACGCAGTAAAAATGATGAGAGAAATTCGGGAAAAATTAAGCGAAAAGTATTGGAAACATCCAGAAATATTAAAACAAGAATACAAGTAATAAGAGAAAAATATCATCTCAACATTACGGAATCGACAATCGTAAAATTGCACTTCTGCCAATGCGTTTTGGCAATATGGCGGGGCGACGAAAATAATCTCAGTTTTTTGTTTTAGCTATTCGGCTTCACTTCCAGCCGACGAACCTGTCTGGCCGGCAGGCAGGTAACGCCTGGCAATAGAATAAACAATGAACTTTTATTTATCCGCAGGATGTTACGCATAAACCAGCCTGCCGGCCGGCAGGTTTAGCTTCGGAGACGGACGGAATTCTTCAATTTTAGTTTTTCAACATTAGATTTTCAGGTAGGCTGCAGTCTTGGACTGCACGCCAAAGAAATAGGAGTATATCATTAAACCGTCAACATTATCTTAATTCAGCATGACGATTCCGTGCAACTGTCTTCCAATAACCAGTAATCTCGCCTTGTTCAACAGTCAACACCCGGTCATACAAATTTACGGTAGGGCACACATGGTAGGGTAGTGCATACAGGCATTCACCTACGTTGTAAACTTTGTCGCTGTCATTTTTACAAACCATATGCTCTTCGCTTTGGGATACCGGTATCAGCGCAGTTGTGTCAAGAAACGCAAGCCGCCTTGCCATTTCATTTTCTGCAGCCATTGCTTTATGTCCGGCATCAAGTGTAACCAATCCTTCAGCAGGGTTACTTAAAATTCTTGTGAGCAAGACGATGGCAGGCAGAAAATTTTGCTCCCGGCAGATGGAAGCATAACCATGATCCCAGTAAATAAAAGTGCCGGGGCTGCACACCACGTTTTTTCTTTGTGCGTGTACAGAAAAAGAAGGCGAGCCACCACATATGATCTCCGGTGCGTTAGCGCCTGCTGCTATGATAGCTGCCGATAGATCTTCTACAGCTTTAAATGCAAGATCAGCCTGTTGCTTTTTTGTTTCAAAATCAGGATGGCGCATATGACCATCATACACGTGCAGACCTGTTATTTCGATCGCAGCATTTGCTTCGCAAAAAAGGTACAGTTCCAATGCTTCCGTCCCCGGTATAATGCCGGTGCGGTTCATACCATTGTTCAGGTCTACGTAAACGTTACCCTTTATACCAGCCGCAGCAAAAGCTGCAGCCTGTTCCTTTGCAGAAAAAATATTATCCGTTAAACATGCAAAATGAATTGCGGGAAATGTTTTCAGTAATTCAATGTAACGCACCAGGGTTGGCCCTACAGCCTGGTAGGCCAGTAATATTTGTTTGGCGCCACAGCGGGCCAGCAATACGGCTTCTGCAATTGTGGCGCACTTAAACTTATAAATGCCGGCGGCCATCATCATCTCAATAGGTTCGGCTGCTTTGCAGGTTTTTATATGCGGTTGCAGGCGGAGAACATCTCCACCTACCATGGCAAGCGCTGTTGCTATATTATGTTTTACCCTGTCGGGATATACCAGCAAGGCAGGCGAATCCGCCTGCATTGGATCGTTCAGTTTGTACCAGTCTTTTTTATGCATCATCTTTTAATTCAAATATTGCTTCAATTTCTACCGCAACATTGTTGGGCAGCGATGCCATTCCTACAGCACTCCTGGCACCCACCCCATTCTCTTCTCCAAACACATCCCTGAACAATTCACTGCAGCCATTTATGATTACCGGATGATTGATGTATTCATTGGTACTATTTACCATACCAAGAATTTTAATCACCCTGTTTATTTTATCAAGGCTACCCAATTCTTGCTTAATGGCTGCAAGCATTGCCAACCCACATTGCCGTGCAGCAAATACGCCTGTTTCATCAGAACAGTCTAAGCCAAGTTTACCTTTGATGGGTTCGCCTTTTTCATCTACAGAAATATGCCCGGACAAAAACAACAGGTTGCCAACTTTTGCGCATCGCTTATATAATCCTTTTGATTGTGGCAATGGAGGAAGTGAATATCCTAACTGCGCTATTACTGCTTCAATTTTATCTTCCATAAAAAAATTTGTTTAATGCTTTCAAATATAATAAACCTGCAGGCTACCTTGTGCTGTTAATTTTGGGAAATAATGCCTACATTCAACTACAAAATAATGCAATATGAATGATGAGCAATCACCAATAAAAAAAGAGCAGGAGCAAATGCATCATGCAAGGAGGAATTTTCTTAAGCAGTCGGCCTTTCTTTCTGCCTTGGCAATTGCACCACCTGCCTTGGTAAAAGCGGCCGAAAAAAATATGGATGAACAGGCTGCTGCTTTTTTTGAACAGAAGGCACTGAAGCTGGAAGTGAATGGCAAGCCATACCAGTTATCAGTTGAGCCGAGGGTAACACTCTTAGACTTATTGCGGGAGCAGCTACACTTAACCGGTACCAAGAAGGGATGTGACTTTGGACAGTGTGGAGCCTGTACGGTACATGTAGATGGGCAACGGGTGCTATCATGCATGAGCCTGGCAGTAATGCAGGATGGTAAAAAAGTTACCACAATAGAAGGCCTCGCTAAAGGTGATAAACTACACCCGATGCAGCAGGCATTTATAACGCATGATGGTTTTCAATGTGGTTATTGTACGCCGGGGCAAATAATGAGTGCGGTGGCTTGTGTACGGGAAGGACATGCCGGTTCTGCCAATGAAATCAGGGAATATATGAGTGGCAATATCTGTCGCTGCGGTGCATATCCCAATATTGTAAAAGCTATCATGGAAGTAAAAGAAAAAGGAGGCAATATATGATCAACTTCGATTACGTAAGGGCTGCATCACAAAAAGCCGTCACAGATTTATTGGGGAAAGATCCAACTGCAAAGATCATTGCCGGCGGTACCAACCTGGTAGATTTGATGAAACGTGGAGTGGAAGCACCGGAAAAATTAATAGACATTACCAGGTTGCCACTTGGTAAAATTGAACAAGTTGATAACTTAGTGCACATTGGCGCATTGGTACCCAATAGTGAGTTGGCAGCGCATCCACTAATTGCAGAAAAATTTCCTTTGTTGGTGCAAGCTTTACATGCAGGTGCTTCACCGCAATTGCGCAACATGGCTACGGTGGGTGGCAATATGATGCAGCGCACCCGTTGCACCTATTTTTATGATACTGTGTTACCCTGCAACAAACGAAAACCCGGTAGCGGTTGTGCAGCCATTGGCGGACATAACCGGATGCATGCTATTTTTGGCGCTTCCCAAAATTGCATTGCGGTGCATCCCAGCGATATGTGTGTGGCATTAGCAGCTCTTGAGGCTAAGGTGATGGTAAGCGGCAATAAAGGTGAAAGAAAAATTTTATTTAAGGATTTTCATCGCCTGCCCGGTGATACGCCGGCACAGGATAATAACCTTCAACGAGGAGAGCTCATCACCGGCATCAGCATCCCGCTGGCAGAACGTTTTTCAAAACATGCAACCTACCTCAAAGTTCGGGACAGGCATTCCTATGCATTTGCACTAGTTTCTGTAGCCGCAGCATTGCAGCTTGATGGAAACAAAATACAGGATGCAAGGATTGCAATGGGTGGCGTGGCGCACAAGCCATGGCGCTTATATGCGGCAGAAGATTTCTTAAAAGGAAAATCAGCTACCACGCAAAATTTTAAAGAGGCTGCTGCATTGGCAATGAAAGATGCCAAAGCATACGAAGGCAATCATTTTAAATTAACCCTTGCACCCAACAGTATTGTGCAGGCATTACAAACCATTACCCGCAACATATAAACGAACATGGAAAATTTTTTTTATAATGACGACGACAGGGTTACCGGGCCGGAAGTGGTAACCGGCAAAGCCACTTTTGCAGCGGAACATCAGGTTCCCGGGGTGACTTACGGGGTACTGGTGGGCAGTAATATTGCCAATGGTAGTATCAGCGCATTGGATACAAAAGCCGCAGAAAGGGCTCCCGGAGTGTTGGCCGTAATCAGTCATCTAAATGCGCCGCCGGTGCCGGGTTATGAACCACCAAAAGAGCCTGAAAAATTACCGGCAGGCGGCAAAGGGCTGCAAGTATTTAGCGGGCCGGAAATATATTTCAACGGGCAACCTATCGTATTGGTGATAGCTGATACTTTTGAAAGAGCTACTTACGCCGCATCATTAGTAAAGGCACAATACCAAACCAATAAACCGCAAACGGATTTTACAGAAGCAGGAAAAAGCGTGGAGGCGGTGCCGGGAGCAAGGTATAAGGATAACATTCGTGGTGATGCAGCAGCATATAAAACTGCACCCGTTACACTGGAAGCCGAATATATTGTGCCGGTGGAAGTACACAACCCAATGGAATTGCATGCCATTATTGCCCGCTGGGATGCTGACGATAAAGTAACCGTGTATGATAAAACGCAGGGCGTGAAATCAACACAACGCAGTATTGTAAGTGCCTTTAAATTAAAAGAAGAAAACGTGCAAGTGTTTGCCCCTTTTGTAGGCGGTGGCTTCGGTAGTGCACTAAGAACATGGCCGCACGAGATAGCAGCATTGCTGGGTGCAAAAAAAATTGGGAGACCGGTTAAGCTGGTACTTACCCGCAACCAGATGTTTTTAATGGTGGGTTACCGCCCATATACTTTGCAGAAGATTGGCCTTGGTGCTACCACAGATGGGAAACTGGTAGGCATATCTCACCAGGCAGATTCTATTACATCGATGTACGAGGAATTTACAGAAGGATCTGTAAATGTTTCGAAGATCATGTATGCCTGCCCGAATGTTTTTACCCGTTATCATATTTATCCTTTCAACGTTAGTACACCTACCTGGATGCGTGGGCCCGGTGAAGCAACAGGCACATTTGCATTGGAGAGTGCATTGGATGAATTGTCCTATAAATTAAACATGGACCCGGTAGAACTTCGGCTGCTCAATTATGCTGAAACAGATCCTGAAACAGGTAAGCCCTATTCAAGTAAATTTTTAAAGGAAGCATTTGAATTGGGCGTGGAAGCTTTTGGATGGAAGCAACGCAATCCCGTAGTGGGTTCTATGAAAGAAGGTCAACTACAGGTTGGCTATGGCATGGCTACGGGTGTGTTTGGTGCTTACAGGGGCGTGGCAAAAGCCGTAGCCCGCATTTATGCAGATGGCAGCCTTGTTGTGCAAAGTGCTGTAAGTGATAGTGGACCTGGTACCGCTACTGCTATGGTGCAGGTAGCCGCATCGGTAATGAACATGCCGAAAGATAAAATCAGTTTTGAATTAGGCGATGCATCCATGCCCCCGGGGCCTACACAGGGTGGATCAGCTACTACCTCCACGCTTGGCTCGGCAGTATTTGCAGTATGTACATCATTACAGGAAAAAATGGCGGCACTAGCTGTAAAGAATGCTGTGTTTTATGCCAATGAGCTGGACGAAATTAAACCTTCCGACTTTATTTTTGAAGATGGATTTATTGTACTGGCATCAGATAAAAGCAAAAAAATATCTTATACTGAATTGCTAAAGCAGAATAAAGTAAACCAACTGGAAGCAACAGAAGAATCGAGACCGGATGGAAAAATGAAAGACTATGTGGCTTATTCCTACTCTGTTCATTTTGTAAAAGTGTTGGTGAACCCTGCCACGGGAATGGTAACAGTAGACAAAGTAGTGATTGCCGGTGATGCCGGAAAGATCATCAGCCCAAAAACCGCCGAAAGCCAGATGATTGGCGGAGCAGTAGGTGGCATTGGTATGGCGTTAATGGAAGAAGGCATTATTGATAACCGCTATGGCCGTTGGGTGAATAATAATTTTGCAGATTACCATGTTCCGGTTCATGCAGATGTTCCCCCCATACAGGCCATTTTTGTAAACAAACCCGATCCTTTGTTGAACCCTATTGGTGCAAAGGGCATGGGTGAAATTGCTTTGATTGGTTTTGCGGCGGCAGTTGCCAATGCGGTGTATCATGCCACGGGAAAGCGGGTGAGGGATTTACCGATTACTCCGGATAAGTTGATTTGAGGGAGGCATAATTAACGGGAAAACAATACGGTAGAAAGACGGGCTAAATCACCAGCTTCTAGTTTTATAAACTGGTGCTGCATCCGCAAACCGCTAAAAAAATGCTTAAATTACCTTCCACCAAACTTTACATATTTTATAAATGGAGCTATTAGTACAAACGCCCAGGAAAGCATTAAACAAAGCCTTTTTAAAAATAAAACCTAACCGTACTGAAATTGAAAATTTCAAAACGCATTTGGTTACGCTGCTAAACAGAACAGAGGATAGCCAAAACGAAAGCGAAGAGTTTCATAAAAACCTAGTGAGCGATTTTTTAAAAGATACCTATTACAAACAAAATCATTTTATAAATACCAAAGGTAGAAACGACCTCGTAACACATAATGGCAATACGCCCAAGGGCAGTGTGGGTGTAATTATAGAAGCTAAAAAGCCCGGCAACAAAGCCGAGATGATCAAGCTTTTTGCGGAGGCTGATACGCCTCAGCAAAGGATTGCCAAACTAAATGTAAAAGCCTTTCAGGAATTGGTATTGTATTACCTGCGGGAAAGAATTACGCATAAAAATGTAGAAGTAAAATATTTAATTGTTACCAATATTAATGAGTGGTTTATTTTTGATGCCCAAACCTTCAACCGGCTTTTTGCAGATAATAAAATGCTGGTACAAAAGTTTGAAGACTTTGAAGCCAACCGCTTAGCCGGCAACACAACCGATTTTTTCTATAAAGAAATTGCCGCACCTTTTATTGAAGCCCTTCAGGCAGAAATTGAATTTACTTATTTCAACCTGCAGGATTACCAAAAGCCATTACGCAATGCGGATAAGGAAGATGATAAGGTGCTCATTGCTTTATTTAAATTATTATCGCCGGAGCATTTGTTAAAACTGCCTTTTACCAATGACAGCAACACCCTCGATAAAAGATTTTACAGTGAGCTGCTGCACATCATCGGACTTACAGAAACGAAGGAAGGCAGCAAAAAATTAATAGGCCGCAATAAAGAAGGCAGCAGAAACAGTGGCAGCATTTTAGAAGATGCCATTATACAATTAGATAGTCTGGATAAACTGAACCGGCTGGATAAACCCAACCAGGTTGGTTCTACCTCCGAAGAGCGTTTGTTTAATGTGGGGCTGGAACTTTATATAACCTGGATAAACCGTATTTTATTTTTGAAGTTGCTGGAAGCGCAACTCATCACTTATCAGAAAAACGATACATCTTATGCCTTCCTTAACGGAGATAAAATAAAAAACTACGACGACCTCAACAGTCTGTTTTTTCAGGTGCTGGCACGCAAGTACGAAGAGCGGAACGAAGATGTAAAAAAAGCCTTTGCAAATGTGCCTTATCTTAATTCCTCGCTTTTTGAGCCCACACAAATAGAGCAGGTAACTTTATTTATCAGCAATTTAAAAGATGATAAAACCATTCCTATTTATTCGCAATCTGTTTTAAAAGACGGGCAGGGAAAAAAGCTCACGGGCAACCTAACTACGCTGCAATATTTATTCGACTTTTTAAATGCCTACGATTTTAGCAGCGAAGGCTCCGAGGAAATTCAGGAAGATAATAAAACGCTTATCAATGCGGCTGTGCTGGGTTTGATATTTGAAAAAATAAATGGCTATAAAGATGGTTCCTTTTTTACACCCGGTTTTATTACCATGTACATGTGCCGGGAAACCATACGCAAAGCCGTGCTGCAAAAGTTTAACGAAGTTAAAAAATGGGAATGCACAAACATTGATGACCTCTACAATAAAATTGAAGACCGGCAGGAAGCCAACCAAATTGTAAACAGTTTAAAAGTTTGCGACCCTGCCGTAGGCAGTGGACACTTTTTAGTAAGTGCCCTTAACGAAATTATTGCCGTAAAGCAAGACCTTAAAATTTTGCAGGACAAAGATGGCCGCCGCCTGAAAGAATATGAGGTGGTAATAGCCAATGATGAATTAAGTATAACAGACGAAGAAGGCAAACCCTTTGCCTACAACCCCGCCATCAAAGAAAGCCAGCGCATACAGGAAACGCTATTTCACGAGAAGCAAACCATAATAGAAAACTGTTTGTTTGGCGTGGACATAAATTCCAACTCCGTAAAAATTTGCCGCCTGCGTTTATGGATAGAGCTTTTAAAAAATGCTTATTATAAAAATGATACCGAACTGGAAACGCTGCCCAATATTGACATCAATATAAAATGCGGCAACTCTTTGGTAAGCCGCTTTGCCATTACTGCAGATTTAAAGCAGGCTTTACAAAAAAGCAAATGGAATATAGATAGTTACCGCATTGCCGTAGCCACCTACCGCAATGCCGAAAGCAAGGAACAGAAACGGGAAATGGAACGCCTGATAGAAGCCATAAAATCTGATTTTAAAACAGAAATAGAAACGCCCTTTAGAAAAAAGCTAAGCGATGCCAGGGGCAAGGCAGATAGCCTGAGTACAAAAATTTTAAACCTAAAAAACTTTGGCGAAAAGGCCGACAAAAAATTAATGGCCGAACATAAAACAGCCGTTGATAAATTGACTGCTTTGGAAACCGAAAGAAACGACATAGCAAACAACAAAATATTTGAAAATGCTTTTGAGTGGCGCTTCGAGTTTCCGGAAGTACTAAATGATGAGGGAGATTTTGTAGGCTTTGATGTGGTGATTGGGAACCCGCCATATATAAGGCAAGAGGAGATAACTGAATTAAAGCCACAATTTAAAACTCAATTTAAACTTTATACAGGCGCAGCCGATGTTTATATTTTCT